>NZ_JBIAPT010000094.1:0-1078 GCF_042888425.1 Streptomyces sp. NPDC002889 | reverse complement strand
CTAGGGCCTGTGTGGGGTTGTGATCAGTCGGCGGCCTTCAGGAGGTCGTCGATCCAGATCATTGAGGCGCGGAGGTGGAGGCCGGCGAGGTAGCTTTCGGGTGCCTTGTCGTAGCGTGTGGCGATGCCCCGCCAGGCCTTCAGCTTGTTGATCAGACGCTCGACGGTGTTCCGTTCCTTGTAGAGGCCGGTGTCGTGGCTGATGGGGCGGCCGCCTCTCGCGCCCTTCTTCTTCCGGTTGGCGGCCTGGTCCTTCTTTTCCGGGATGACTGCCTTGATATTGCGTTTGCGCAGGTAGGCGCGGTTGCCGCGAGACGAGTAGGCCTTGTCCGCGGCGACCGCGCCGGGCCGGTTTCGGGGACGGCCGGCGGGGAGGCGGATCCGTACTCTCTCGAGCACTGAGATGAATTGCGGACTGTCCGCGGCCTGTCCGGCCGTCAGGACGAATGCGAGCGGACGGCATTTGCGGTCTGCGGCGAGGTGGACCTTGCTGGTCAGTCCTCCTCGGGACCTGCCGAGCAGGGCTTCCTTCAGGCGGAGCTTGCGTCTGCGTCGGACACGTCGACGCTCGGCCTGTCCGTTCTGTTCCTGCGGGCCGCCCCTTTTTGCCGGGCCTTCTCCTGCTCACGCGCAGCTTCTTCCAAGGCTTCCATGAGGTCCTTGCCGACGTGCATCCCGGCGGCGTCGTGGTGGGCGCGAGCAGTGGTGGAGTCCACGCTGACCAGCGACAAGTCTGTCCTGCCTGCGCGGGCCGCCTCGGCAATCAGGCCTTCCAGCAGAACAGTGAAGACGCCGGCGTCCCGCCAGACACGGAAGCGCCCGTAGACGGTGGCCCAGGGCCCGAACTCGCAGGGCATCTCCCGCCACTGACCGCTGGACCGGAACCGCCAGATCACCCCCTCGAACTGTTCCCGCAGTCGTTCGGGGTACGGGCCGAACCTGCCGATCGGGAGGTAGGGCTCGATGAACTTCCACTGAGCATCGGTGAGTTGCTTGCGCGTCACGGCAAATTCCTACCGGGTTCCACCCATGAAGGAGGCAGAACCCAACAACTGATCACAACCTCACACAGGCCCTAG
>NZ_JBIAPT010000093.1:0-1161 GCF_042888425.1 Streptomyces sp. NPDC002889 | reverse complement strand
CAGCTCACCGTCCGGCGACCACCGGGCCAGATCACCCGTCCGATACATCCGCACACCCGACCCCACGAACGGGCAGGCCACGAACCGCCCCGAAGTCAGACCCGGCCGGCCCAGATAACCACGCGCCAGCCCCGGGCCCACGACATACAACTCACCCGTCACACCCACCGGAACCGGCTTCAGAAAATCATCCAGCACATACACCCGGGTGTTGCCGATCGGACGGCCGATCGGCACCGGACCGCCCTGCACCTGCGAGGCCGACAGAGACTCGCTCATCGTCGCGCAGACCGTCACCTCCGTCGGACCATACGCATTCACCATCCGACGCC
Source organism: Streptomyces sp. NPDC002889 (assembly GCF_042888425.1). NCBI lineage: Bacteria > Bacillati > Actinomycetota > Actinomycetes > Kitasatosporales > Streptomycetaceae > Streptomyces > Streptomyces sp. NPDC002889. The sequence goes on along the minus strand of NZ_JBIAPT010000093.1, from coordinate 829 downwards.
CCGACGACCAGCGCTCCACCAACACCGACGGGCACGCCTCACCCGCCACCACAAGGGTGTCCACGCACTCGGGAAGGTCCTCCACCGTCGCCAGCACCGACGGCGGCACCGTCACATGCGACACCCCGAACTCGGCAACAACCCCCGCCAACGACCCCAACGGCGGCAACCGGTCCCCGTCCACCATCACCAACGACGCACCCGACAACAGCGCCATGCACAACTCGGAAACCGCGGCATCAAAACTCAACGACGCCAGCTGCAACACCCGCGACTCCGCACCGACCCCCAACCGATCGATCTGACTGAACGCCAGATTCCCGATCCCCGCATGCGTAACCACCACACCCTTCGGCGTCCCCGTCGAACCCGACGTATAAATCACATACGCCGCATCCTCCACCCGGCTCCCGGCAGCCACCGGCTCCGACGAGCGACCAGAAATCGACTCCACGACATCCGGGGCGTCGAACACCAGCCGGGCCACCCCAGCCGGAACCACCCTCTGCGTCCCAGCCGTGCACACCACCAGCACCGGCGCCGCATCACCCAGCATGAACGCAATCCGCCCCACCGGATACGCCGGATCCACCGGAACGAACCCCGCACCCGCCTTCGCCACACCCAGCAGCACCGCCACCAGATCCACCGAACGCCCCATCACCACACCGACCAGATCACCGACCCCCACACCACGGGCAACCAACTCCCGCGCCACCCGGCTCGACACCCGGTCCAACTCCCCGTACGACCACTCCCGGCCACCCTCACCCACCACCGCCACCGCACCCGGCGAACACCCCACCCGAACCCCGAACAACTCCGCCAA
>NZ_JBIAPT010000092.1:0-1234 GCF_042888425.1 Streptomyces sp. NPDC002889 | reverse complement strand
AACCCACAACGACCGCACCACCCCCCTCACCCCCCACCACCCCGCCTACGTCATCTACACCTCCGGCTCCACCGGCCAACCCAAAGGCGTCGTCATGCCCGCGGGCGCACTGCTCAATCTCCTGGAGTGGCACCACGGAGCGGTCGGCGGCGAACCGGGCACCAGGACCGCGCAGTTCACGGCGATCAGCTTCGACGTGTCCGCGCAGGAGGTGCTGTCGGCGCTGGCCTTCGGCAAGACGCTGGTGATCCCCGACGAGGACGTCCGACGCGACGCGGCCCGGTTCGCCGAGTGGCTGGACGAGGAAAGGGTGGAGGAGCTGTTCGCCCCGAACCTGGTGCTGGAGGCCCTCGCCGAGGCCGCCGTCGAGCAGGGGCGTACGCTGCCGCGGCTGCGTTGCGTCGCGCAGGCCGGCGAAGCGCTGACCCTGAGTCACCCGGTCCGCGAGTTCCACCGGTCGGCGCGGGACCGCGTGCTGCACAACCACTACGGCCCCACCGAGACACACGTGGTCACGGCCCACACCCTGAGCGCCGACCCCGACGACTGGCAGCTGCCCGCGCCCATCGGCCGGCCGATCGCCAACACTCGTGCCTATGTGCTGGACGGCGGGCTGCGGCCGGTCGCGGCCGGTGTGGTGGGCGAGCTGTACATCGCGGGAGCGGGCGTGGCCCGCGGCTACCTGGGCCGACCCGGTCTGACTGCCGAGCGCTTCGTCGCCGACCCCTACGATCCGGAGCCGGGCGGCCGGATGTACCGGACCGGGGACCTGGTGCGCTGGAACCCCGACGGCGAGCTGGAGTTCATCGGCCGCGCCGACCACCAGGTCAAGATCCGCGGCTTCCGCATCGAACCCGGCGAAGTCGACACGGTCCTCACCGACCATCCCGACATCGCCCAGGCCGCCGTCGTCGCTCGGGAGGACCAGCCCGGCAGGACCCGTCTGGTGGCCTATGTGGTGACGCGGAAGACTCTCCGGCCCGAACAAGTAGCCGAGTTCGCGCGGGAGCGGCTGCCCGAGTACATGGTGCCCTCGGCCGTGGTCCTCCTGGAACACCTCCCTCTCACGGCCAACGGCAAGCTGGACCGGGCCGCGCTGCCGGCACCGGAGTTCATGCCGACCGGGTCGGGCAGGGAGACGCGCACTCCGCAGGAGCAGATCGTGTGCGACCTGTTCGCGCAGGTCCTGGGGCTGCCGCGGGTCGGGGTCGACGACGACTTCTTCGACCTGGGC
>NZ_JBIAPT010000091.1:0-1242 GCF_042888425.1 Streptomyces sp. NPDC002889 | reverse complement strand
ATCAACACCCGCGACCGGCGGCCGACACGACGGGTCACAGCCAAAGTCATCACGCTGCACCCCGCGATAGTTCAGTAGTCAAGCAACGGCATTGTGTTCCGGGTGGGAAGTGGCAGACCGTGATCTCGAGCCCGCTTTCCAAAGCGAAGGCCGCGAGGTGCTTCTTCCATGTCCAGCGGCGGGGGTCGTTGGAACCACCGCAGTCGGCGGTGATCAGCAGCCGGGCGGCGTCCGGGTGGTCGTCCCGTCCACGTTGCTGCCACCAGCGGCGGATGGATTCCACCGCGAACTCGCCCGTGTCGTGGTCGGTCCCGATGTTGACCCAGCCGGTGTTGCGGGCGATGTCGTAGATCCCGTATGGGATGACCACGGGCTGGTCACTGGTGATGAACGTGTGGCAGTCGACACGGATGGGGTTCTTGCCCGGCCGCCAGGTCCGTCCGGGTCGATCGCGGCTACCGAGCCACTCCTTGGCCTTGGTGTCCACGCTGATCACCGGCTGGTCGCCCTCGAGGAAGGCCACGGCGGTGGCGTTGATGTGCGTGAACTGGGCATCACGGTCCGGATGACTGGCGCCTTCCGTGGTCTTGGCGGTGCCCTGCAGGCTGTATCCCAGGGAGTGCAGCAGGCGTGCGACGGTCGCCGCGCTGACCGGGTGGTCTTGCATGGTCAGTGCAGAGGCCAGCGAACGGAGTGAGAGCGTGGTCCAGCGCAACGGCAAGACCGGATCACCCCGGGTGTGCGGCTCGATCAGAGATTCAAGCGCGGGCAGCAGACCGGGGTCGGTAACCGTCAGCGGCTTGCGGCCGGCTCCTGGAGCCCGGATCCGCCCTGTCGGCAAAGGGTGCCCGGACAACTCGGCGATTCCGCGTGCGACGGTGGCCGCACTGGCGCCAGAAGCGGCCGCCACCAACGTGATCCCGCCGTGGCCAAGCGCGGCAGCTTCGCTGGCCAGGTAAATCCGCCGGCGTCGCTCATCGAGATGAGGAAGGAATTGGTCGAACTTCGCCCTCAGAGCCAAAACCGAAGCCTGAGCAGCCGCACACGCAGTCACACCTCAGTGTCCCGCCAACACCCGTTCATCGAGCAGTAATTGAAATACAGGCCCCCGGTCGGATCGAGAACACCCAGGTGACACTGAGCCTTATCCAACCTCACTCTGAGCTGGTCAGATGAAGGGTGAGGACGGCCTGGACGAGGCTGGTGATCCGGGTGGTCGAGCACCGCAGTTTGCGGAGGACC
>NZ_JBIAPT010000090.1:0-1261 GCF_042888425.1 Streptomyces sp. NPDC002889 | reverse complement strand
ACGTAGGCGATCAGGCGGGTGTTGCCGGGGTGGTCGTTGTGGAGGGTGACGGCGGCGTGGGTGATGTCGGGGTGGTCGGTGAGGACTTTTTCGATTTCGCCGGGTTCGATGCGGAAGCCGCGGATTTTGACCTGGTGGTCGGTGCGTCCGATGTATTCCAGGTTGCCGTCGGGGTTGTGGCGTACGAGGTCTCCGGTCCGGTACATCCGGGCGCCCGGTTCGAGGCCGTAGGGGTCGGCGAGGAAGCGTTCGGCGGTCAGGGCGGGTTGGTGGAGGTAGCCGCGGGCGATGCCGGCGCCGGCGATGTAGAGCTCGCCCACTGCGCCGGGGGGGACGGGTTGGAGGGTGTGGTCGAGGACGTAGGTGCGTTTGTTGGCCATGGGGCGGCCGATGGGGACGACGGGGGTGCCGTTGTAGGGGGTGGTGACGGGGTGGCAGGTGGCGAAGGTGGTGGTTTCGGTGGGTCCGTAGCCGTCGATGACGAGGGTGGAGGGGCAGGTTTGCTGGACGCGTCGGACGGAGGTGGCCGAGACGGCTTCGCCTCCGGTCCATACCTGGCGTACTCCGGTCAGGCATGGGGCTGCGTGTTCGGCGATGACGTTGAACAGGGAGCTGGTCAGCCATAGTGCGGTGACGTGTTGTTCGGTGACCACCTGCTGGAGTGTGTGGATGTCGAGGTCGCCGGCGGGGGCGATGACGACGGTGGCGCCGTTGAGGAGGGGGACCCACAGTTCGTAGGTGGAGGCGTCGAAGGCGGTGGGGGAGTGGAGGAGGACGCGGTGGTGTGCGTGTGCGTCGAAGCGGGGGTCGAGGGCGAGGGTGGTGACGTTGCGGTGGGTGGCCACGACGCCTTTGGGTGTGCCGGTCGATCCGGATGTGTACATCACGTACGCGGCGTCGTCGGGTCGGACGATCACCGGGGGCTCGCCCGGGTCCGTGCCGGCGGCCGTCGGCGTTTCCAGGATGAGTGACTCGATTGCGTCCGCATGGAGTTCGTGCGGCGAGTGCTCGTCGGTGACCAGTAGTCGGGTGTTGGTTTCGGTGAGGATCAGGCGGATGCGTTCGGCGGGGTAGCGGTTGTCGAGGGGCACGTAGACGGCGCCGGTCTTCATGAGGGCGAGGACGGTGGTGACGGTGTGCGGTGAGCGTTGGAGGAGGACGGCGACGGCGTCGCCCGGCCGGACACCCCGTGCGATCAGCTGGTGGGCGAGTTGATTGGCGCGGGTGTTGAGCTCGGCATAGGTCAGGACGGTCTCCCCGG
>NZ_JBIAPT010000089.1:0-1287 GCF_042888425.1 Streptomyces sp. NPDC002889 | reverse complement strand
GACCCGCTACGACAAAACCGCCGAGTCCTACCAGGCAGCCGTAACCCTCGCCTCGCTGCTGATGTGGGCGTGACACTTTGACGACAACTCCTAGTGCTGGATTCCGCTTTCGGTGGGTACAGATGCTGGTGGCGGGGTGGTTCGCGTACTCGGGGGCGGGCTGCACATGGTGTTACGGGCACGGCTGAGCCGTGACGAGAATGAGCAGGCGGTGGTCTGCAAGCTGGCGCGGGCACGGAAGGCGCCGAGGGATCTGGTGATGCGGGCCCGCATGATCGAGTTGAGCTGGCAGGGGATGCGGGTGCCGGCGATCGCCGCTGAGTTGGGCTGCAGTCAAAAGACGGTGCGGTGCTGGCTGCACCGCTTCAACCGGATCGGTCTGGAAGGTCTGGAGGATCTGGGTGGCCAGGGCCGCAGGCGGCGGATCACCGAGGCCGAGCGCTCGAGAATCATCGGCCTGGTCAAGCGGCCACCACCGGGGCGAGTGACCATGCAGGCCGATGGCGAACTCGTCGCAGAGGACACTGCGGGGCCTCCGGAGTGGACGCTGGATGCACTGGCCCGACAAGCCCAGGCCATAGGGATCGAAATGGGCCGGTCCCAGGTCCGCAGAATCCTGCTGGCTGAAGGAGTGCGTTGGCGCCGCACCCGTTCCTGGACACGCTCGAAGGACCCGGACTTCGAGGGAAAAGGACGCGGATCATCGGCCTCTACACCTGCCCGCCCGACGGTGCGACGGTCGTCTGCGCCGACGAGCTCGGACCGGTGATCCCTCGCACTTTTCCGCCGGCGCCGGGCTGGTCGCCGGACGGACACCGCATCAAGAACGAGCTCGATTACGGCCGCGGGCCGGAGAAGACCTGGGTCTACGGCGCCCTGCGCATAGCCGACGGGCAGGAGGTCACGATGACCGCCTCGTCCCGCAACAGCGCCTTCTACCAGCAGTTTCTACAGAAACTGGAGGATGCGAACCCCACCGGCGACATCTACGTGATCACCGACAACCTGTCGTCACACAACAGCGTCTCCACCCGGACCTGGCTCGAGGAGCACCCGCGGATCCGGCACGTGTTCGTCCCGGTCGGTGCCTGCTGGCTGAACCTCCAGGAAGGCTGGTGGCGCATCTTCCGCAAGGCAGCCCTGGCAGGCCACTCCTTCGCCGGACCGGCCGAGATCGAACAAGCTATACAACTACTGAGGTTGAACTCGTGGAGTCGTATGGGCTGACGGCTCGTCGCTCGTGCGGTATCACCGGGGCATGCGGTATCCACAGGGCGGCGGGCTGAC
>NZ_JBIAPT010000088.1:0-1346 GCF_042888425.1 Streptomyces sp. NPDC002889 | reverse complement strand
GAGCGTTCTCGTGTGGTGCGGGAGTGGAATGCGACTGATCGTCGGGCTGCGTCGGTGACGTTGGCGGGGTTGTTCGAGGCTCAGGTGCTTCGTTCGCCGGGTGCGGTGGCGGTGGTGGGTGGGGGTCTGGAGTGGTCGTATGCCGAGCTTGATCGTGTGGCGAACCGTGTGGCGGGTGAGTTGATCGCGCGTGGTGTGGGTCGTGGTGATCTGGTCGGTGTGGTGATGGGGCGTTCGGCGGATGTGGTCGGGGTGCTGCTGGGTGTGGTGAAGGCGGGTGCGGGGTTCGTTCCGGTGGATCCGGCGTATCCGGCGGACCGGGTGGCGTTTGTGCTGGGTGATGCGGCTGTGTCGCTGGTGGTGTGCACGGTGGCGACGGAGTGTGTGGTTCCTGCGTGGGTGGCTCGTATGGTGTTCGATTCCCCGGAGGTGGTGGCGGCGGTTGCGGCGCGGTCGCCTGAGCGGGTGGGGGTGGAGTGCCGGGTGGAGGATGCGGCGTATGTGATTTATACGTCGGGTTCGACGGGGACGCCGAAGGGTGTGGTGGTTACGCATACGGGGTTCGGGAATCTGGCTGCCACGCAGGTCGATCGGGTGGGGGTGGATGCCGGTAGTCGTGTGTTGCAGCTGGCGTCGTTGAGTTTTGATGCGTCGGTGTGGGAGCTGTGCATGGCGTTGTTGTCGGGTGCTGTGCTGGTGATGGCGGGTGAGGACAGGTTGCCGCCTCATGGGTCGTTGGAGGTGGCGGCGGCGGAGTTCGGGGTGACGCATGTGAGTTTGTCGCCGTCGATGTTGGCGGCGGTGGAGGATCTGCCTGCGAGTGTGGGGACGGTTGTGGTGGCGGCCGAGGTGTGTCCGCCGGCGGTGGTGGAGCGTTGGTCGTCGGGGCGTCGGTTGATCAATGGGTATGGTCCGACCGAGATGACGGTGGCTGTGACGTTGAGCGGGCCGTTGTCTTCGGTGGGGGAGGGGCCGGTGCCGATCGGTCGGCCGATCACCAATACGCGGGTGTATGTGCTGGACGAGTTTTTGAAGCCGGTTCCGGTGGGTGTGACGGGTGAGTTGTATGCGGTGGGTCCGGGTATGGCTCGTGGGTATCTCGGTCGGCCGGGGGTGACGGCGGAGCGTTTTGTGGCGTGTCCGTTCGTGGGGTCGGGTGTGCGGATGTATCGGACGGGTGATCTGGCCCGGTGGTCGCCGGACGGGCAGCTGGTGTTCGCGGGCCGGGCGGATGACCAGGTGAAGGTTCGTGGGTTCCGGGTGGAGCCGGGTGAGATCGAGGCGGTGCTGGCAAGGCACGGGAGCGTCGGTCAGGTCGCGGTGATCGTCCGGGAGGACCGGCCCGG
>NZ_JBIAPT010000087.1:0-1380 GCF_042888425.1 Streptomyces sp. NPDC002889 | reverse complement strand
ACGCCGGAGGGGGTTTGTGCTCCGGTGATGCGGCTCAGTTCGGCCTGGCCGGAGCGGACCTGGGCGATCTGCGGGGTGATGCCGGCGTCTGCCATCAGGCGTGCCATCTCGCGGCGCTGGTTGGGCAGGACCAGGGTGACGACGCTGCCGGATTCGCCGGCGCGGGCGGTGCGGCCGCCGCGGTGCAGGTAGTCCTTGTGGTCGCTGGGCGGGTCGACGTTGACGACGAGGTCGAGGTTGTCGACATGGATGCCGCGGGCGGCGACGTTGGTGGCCACCAGCACGGTGACATGGCCGGTCTTGAACTGGGCCAGGGTGCGGGTGCGCTGGGGCTGGGACTTGCCGCCGTGCAGCGCCGCGGCGCGTACGCCGCTGTGCAGCAGGTGCTTGGTGAGCTGGTCGACGGCGTGCTTGGTGTCCAGGAACATGATCACCCGGCCGTCGCGGGCGGCGATCTCGGTGGTGGTGGCGTACTTGTCGGCGCCCTGGACGTGCAGGACGTGGTGTTCCATCGTGGTCACCGCGCCCGCGGAGGGGTCGACCGAGTGGACGACCGGGTCGCTGAGGTAGCGGCGGACCAGCAGGTCGACGTTGCGGTCCAGCGTGGCGGAGAAGAGCATCCGCTGGCCTTCGGGGCGTACCTGGTCCAGGAGTTCGGTGACCTGGGGCATGAAGCCCATGTCGGCCATCTGGTCCGCCTCGTCCAGGACGGTGATGTTCACCCGGTCCAGGCGGCAGTCCCTGCGCTCGATCAGGTCCTTGAGGCGGCCGGGGGTGGCGACGACGACCTCGGCCCCGGCGCGCAGTGCACTTGCCTGGCGTCCGATGGACATGCCGCCGACCACGGTGGCCAGCCGCAGCTTCAGCGCGCGGGCGAAGGGGGTGAGCGCGTCGGTGACCTGCTGGGCCAGCTCCCGGGTGGGCACCAGGACCAGGGCCAGCGGCTGCCGGGGCTCCGCGCGCTGCCCGGCGGTGCGCGCCAGCAGCGCCAGACCGAAGGCGAGGGTCTTGCCCGAGCCGGTACGCCCACGGCCCAGGACGTCCCGGCCGGCCAGCGAGTTCGGCAGCGTGGCCGACTGGATCGGGAACGGCTCGCTCATGCCCAGGCCGGTGAGCGTCCTGACCAGCTCGACCGGCATGTCCAGCTCGCCGAAGGACGCGGCGGCCGGAAGCGCCGGGGTGACGCTGACCGGCAGGGCGAATTCCCCCTGGAGCGCGGCCGGACGACGCCCGTAGCCGCCGGAACGGCCGCCGGGACGCCCCTGACCCTGCGGACGGAAACGGGCACCCCGGTCGGAACCGGCAGAGCCACCCTTCCGCGGGTTGGAATAACGGTCGTTCGTGCGAGTCGTGCGGTTCATGCAGAACCTTTCCTCGATA
>NZ_JBIAPT010000086.1:0-1417 GCF_042888425.1 Streptomyces sp. NPDC002889 | reverse complement strand
GGTAGGCCGTCGTGGTGCCGATGCCGAACCCGGCCGCGAGCTGGGCATACGTGTGTCCCACTCGCAGGTGGGCGAGGGTGAGCAGGGCCTGGCGGCCGGCGCTCAGGCGCCGCCACCGGGAGCCGATCGCACGGCGGTGCCGCCGCAACTGCTGGGTGAGGAAGCGGAGGGCGGAGCTGGACACGTCGACGCCCGACGGGTAGACAAGCACATGAAGCCTCTGGTGGAGACGGTTCTCTTGGTCGAAAACCCATCTACCAGGGGCTTCCCCACGTTGTCAGCCTAACTGCCGTACTCCAGCAGCAGGTTGGAAAAGCTCACTGTCTGCTGCTCAGCCGCAGTCGAACTGCTGCTCATTCGAAGGTGATGTCCCAGTGCGGCTTGTCCCTCGACGCACGCTCGTCCGCGTACTCGACGCTCCTGCCGTCGAGATTGCCCCTGTACACCCTGACGTTGTCGCCACGCGTTCGGTCATACCTGGAGTTCGCGCGGATCCAGTCGCTGAGGCACTTCTCCGGACTGAAGTCGAGCTTGTAGCCGTTCCGGTGGGTGCGCGTGCCCTGCTCGGAGTGGCCCCTCTCGGTGCCGCCGGTGACCGTGAGCTTGCAGTCCTCCGGAAGGCTTTCCTTCAGGAGGACGGCGCCGTTCACCGAGGCCACCCGGATCTTCTCGTAGCTCGTGCAATCCTCGTTGTTGCGATCCGTGCAATTCCCGGCGGACTTCCATTTGATGCCGGCCGCCTTCAGTATCGCGAAGGCGACCGCGTGACGGACCTTGTCATTCGGTTCCTCGACGCGAACTTCCGCGGAGATGTCCTTCTCGCTGTCGGCAAGGGAGAACGCCTCGGCTCTCAGCATCACCTCCGCGGCTCCTCCGGTGTCATTCCGCCACAGCTTCACCCATTCATCGCCGACGTACTCGGCTTCGGCGATGAGGCGTCCCTGGCCGCCCACCTCGAAGACCCCGAAATCGGCGATGTCGACCTCTCCTGTCAGCTTGACGTAGAGGTGCATACCAGGCTGGAGCCTGAACTTGACAAGGCATTCGTGGTCGTAGAGGGCGCCGCCTACGGAAGGGCTCGCAGTCGCACTCACAGGCGGACACCGCGTGCTGGTTTCGTAGGCCGACGCCACCGCGGACCGTGCGCTCGCCGGGGAAGGCGCCGACACCGGATTGAAGGCCGCGAGGGCCAGCAGTCCTGAGACAGTCACCGCGGATATGGTCCATTTTCTCATGGCACCTCATCAGTGGCTATGTTCTGCCTCCCAGCATGACCCCTTCGCCATTCAGGGCGCATCCGGAGCAGTCGAGCGATGCATCAACCGGCTCAAGCAGTGAGCTTTTCCAACCTGCTGCTGGAGTACGACAGTTGGGCTGACAACGTGGGGAAGCCCCTGGTAGATGGGTTTTCGACCAA
>NZ_JBIAPT010000085.1:0-1445 GCF_042888425.1 Streptomyces sp. NPDC002889 | reverse complement strand
ACAATGCCGTTGCTTGACTACTGAACTATCGCGGGGTGCAGCGTGATGACTTTGGCTGTGACCCGTCGTGTCGGCCGCCGGTCGCGGGTGTTGATGCGGTAGGAGAGCTTCGAGGAGTACTTCGAGTCCGGACGCTTCAGGTGCCGGTCCGCCTCTCGCAGGCGCCTGGCGCCGTTGTCGAGCTTCCGGTGAACCTTCGCCGCCAGCACTACCAAGAACTCTTTGATCTTCGTGGGCGTGTCTGTGCACTGGCGGACCACGCTGCGCCGTGCGTGCTTGAGGACCTTGACGAACGAGACCCGGTCCGGGTTGATGCCGTTGTCGTCGGCCAGAGCGATGATGACCTGTGTGAGGCAGTGGTGTACGACCAGATGTGCCCAGACCTCCTGGCGCACCAGATCCGGGTCGCCTGAACGCAGGACCTCGACCGGCCCGCGCTGGAAGGTCTTGATCTGCCGGAATGCCGACTCCGCCTCCCACCTCGAGTGGTAGAGCCCCGCCAACTCCGCCGCCGGATAAGCAATCGGGTCCATCAGATCGGTCAACAGCCTGACCACCTCGCCGCTGTCGACGCGGTACTCGATCACGCGGACCAGCACTCCGCCGGGATGCGCGCCTTTCTGCCCGGCCAGGTTCATCCTTGCCAGGTAGGTCCCGTCGGGCAGGTGCTCGACCGGGCGAGCCGCGACGCTCGAGCGCGCCCGGATCAACAGATGGGCCCCGGCCCCGGTGTATGCCTTCCATAACGCAACCCCGGGAAAGCCCCGGTCCATGATGACCAGCATCCCGGCGGCTGAGTCGGCTATTTTGATCGCCAGCTCCGGCTCGCCGCCGTTGAACCCGCCCACCGCCGCGTCGATCTGCGCATGCGTGCCGCACTCGGTCAGCGTCACGACCCGCGCCTGCGGGAAACCCGCGGGCTGGCCGTTCTTGACCGGCCCGCCGAACGCGGCCCGATTGGCCGTCGTATCCGGCACGTCCAGCACGAACCCGTCCACTGCGGCCAGCCGCATCTCGCGATAGAAGGCGCTCTTCAAACCGACGGGAGCCAGCGGGCCAGCCAGCTCGCGGAACAACGTCTCCAAGACCCGCGGTCCCAGACGCCTACGCGCCCGCGTGAACGAAGACTTGTTGGGAATGCTCACGCTCAACTCCGGGACGCTGCCGACCAGTTGCTCCGCCACGTCGTCATAGGAGTCCTGCTGGAACAGAGCCAGGGCAAGCGTGAAGTAGACCATGAACCCGGCCGGCAGGGCGCCGGATTTCCTATCGCGGACCCCGCATTTCTCCAGCACTCCACCGACGAGCTCCGGCGTCACCCAACGGGTCACTACCCCCAGTCGCACATGATCGGATATCCCCACCCACGGATGCATGCCGGGTCCAACGACCCCGTGCCCTCAACGTCACCTCGAACTACTTGCCCTGCTCAAGCAACGGCATTG
>NZ_JBIAPT010000084.1:0-1450 GCF_042888425.1 Streptomyces sp. NPDC002889 | reverse complement strand
GGATCCTCTGCACCATCCCGGACAAGGCCGACCACCTGCGCAACCGCAAGAGACTCGGCTCGCGCGGCGGCCGCCCGCCGAAGTTCGACAAGACGGACTACCGCGACCGCCATGCGGTCGAGTGCGGAATCAACCGCCTCAAGAGGCACCGGGCGGTGGCCACCCGCTACGAGAAACTCGCCGTCCTCGTCGCAGCCATCAACGAGTGGCTATGACCAGCACATTCGATACACGCCCTAACTGTGGCGGCCCGGGTCGGCTGTATCGCAGGGCTCGCCGTCTTCAGGCACTCAGGGCGCACGGATACTGGTGCAGCAACCCGGGGGATCCCGCCGGGACAATCGGGGCAGCCGTGGGCGTGATCACCGTCCTGGCGCTCCTCCTTGGCATAGGACATGCCGAGGGGGCAGCCCAGGGAATGGGCGAAACGCCGGCGACAACCACCGAGTCCTGGAACCTCTGCCCCGGTGAGGAGCAGAGCCGCGCCGTGCAGCCAGGCGGTCACGAGACGGCGTGCCTTTGTGTGCTGGGCCGGGCAGCTGCCTCGATTCCCTTCTGGTCGAGTTCGGCACGTTCCTGTGCGATCTCACGCCCGAGGAAGTAGTTCAGTGCCGTACGGATCGCGGCAATGGCCGCCAACTGCCCGATTTCGGCGAAACCGGGCGCGACAGCCGTACGCAGCACATCACCGGCCAGCTGGAACTCCAGCCCAAGGACCAGAAAGCGGCCCAGGCTCAGCCGGATGCGGTTGAACCCCGCCCCTCGACCCCGCGCACCCGCCATGACGAACTGACCAGATGCCCATACGGCGCCAACAAAAATGATCAACGCCCCGGCGCCCTCAACCGCCCTCGCCAGCAGGCCGATGGCATCGCGCAGCGTCGACTCGGACAGTAGTTCCACAGACAGAGGCATGATGGACCGGGTACCCCCGGCAGGTCATCCCCACCGGTCCGGTTCAACGGCGCACGGGTCGGGACGGGTGACATGAAATCGGGCGCTGCGTGCAGGTGTAGAGGCATGGAGTGTGTGATCTATCGAAGCGACGGCGATCTGCAGGCATGGGCTCCCGAGGTGGTGGAGGGCAGTGGGACGGCATTGAAGCGGCTGCGGGATGCGCCGGAGGGCACGTTCGGGTGGATCCGCCTGGCTGATCCTTCGGCACGGGAGGTGCAGGCGCTGGCCGACGAGCTGGGTTTGCACCCGCTGGCGGTGGAGGACGCGGTGCGGGCGCACCAGCGGCCCAAGAGGGAGCGTTACGGCGATGTCCTTGCGGTGGCGCTGAAGACGCTGTGGTACATCGAGGAGACGTCACAGGTCGAGGCGGGCCAGGTCATGATCTTCCTTGGGCCGAACCTCGTTCTGACCGTCTGTCATGGACAGGCCGATCCCGCGGCCGTAGCCGCCCAACGACTGGCCAGTGATCCGGCGATGCTGGCGTGCGGGCCGG
>NZ_JBIAPT010000083.1:0-1517 GCF_042888425.1 Streptomyces sp. NPDC002889 | reverse complement strand
ACGATGTAGGCGACGAGGCGTTTGTCGCCAGGCCGGTCCTCCCTGGCGATCACCGCGACCTGACCGACGCTCTCGTGCCCGGCCAGCACCGCCTCGATCTCACCCGGCTCCACCCGGAACCCACGGATCTTCACCTGCTCATCCACCCGGCCCGCGAACACCAGCTCACCGTCCGGAGTCCACCGGGCCAGATCCCCCGTCCGATACATCCGCGCACCCGGCCCCACGAACGGACAGGCCACAAACCGCTCCCCGGTCAGACCTGGCCGACCACCATAACCACGCGCCAGCCCGGACCCCGCGACATACAACTCACCATTGACCCCCACAGGCACCGGCCGCAAAAACCCGTCCAGAACATAGACACGCGTGTTGTCCCGAGGACGACCGATCGGCAGAACCACCGGAGCCTCAACACCCGCCTCCACCACAAACGTCGTCGCACACAGCGTCGCCTCCGTCGGCCCGTACATATGCCGCACCACAATCCCCGGGCACGCCTCCCTCACCTGCGCAACCGCACCCGCCGGCACCACATCCCCACCCGTCAGAACCTCCACCAGCCCCGACAGACACCCAGCAGACTCCTCCGCCAGAACACCGAACAGACCCGCCGTCACATGCACCGCAGTCAACTCATGCTCACGAATCAACCCGGCCAGCACACCCGCATCCACCTGCCCCGGCGGAGCGACCACCACCCGGCCACCACTCACCAACGGAACCCACAACTCATACGTCGAAGCATCAAACGCAAACGGCGCATGCATCAGCACCCGACCCCGCGCCGCCTCACTCCAACACCCATCAGAAACCAGAGCAGCCACCGCACCGTGACTGACCTCGACACCCTTCGGCACACCCGTCGAACCCGACGTATACATCACATACGCCACATCCCCGGACGCCACCACCACATCCACAACGTCAGCACCACCAACGCCGGCCAGCAGATCCCCCACCGACACCACACCCGCCGACAGACCCCCAACCTCCCGGTCCGCAACAACCAGCCCCACCCGCTCCAACACCCACCGCGCCCGAGCCACCGGCCACACCGGATCCACCGGCACATAACCCGCACCCGCCTTCGCCACACCCAGCAGCACCGCCACCAGATCCGCCGAACGCCCCATCACCACACCGACCAGATCACCACGACCCACACCACGGGCAACCAGCCCACCCGCCACCCGGCTCGACACCCGGTCCAACTCCGCATACGACCACTCCCGGCCGCCCTCACCCACCACCGCCACCGCACCCGGCGAACGACGCACCTGAGCCGCAAACAACCCCACCAACGAAACACCAGGAACCACACACGACGTGTCATTCCACCCATCCACCACCAGAGACCTCTCGGCCCCCTCCAACACAGCGACCCGACCCACCCGCACCCCCGGATCCGCCACCATCTGCTCCAACACCCACACCACACGCCGCGCCACCGCACACGCAGCCCCCTCCCCAAACACATCCGGCCGATAATCCAGCCAGAACTTCAGCTCATCGGA
>NZ_JBIAPT010000082.1:0-1644 GCF_042888425.1 Streptomyces sp. NPDC002889 | reverse complement strand
ATCCGCCAGACCCCGCACAGTGACCTCATCGAACAGATCCGCGGCGTACTGGATCCCGCCACCGATTCCGGCCGGGGCCCCGGCTGCATCGCGCTTCTCGACCAGGGTCACAGACAGGTCGAACCGGGCGGCAGGTTCCCCCTGGGCCGGCACCGGGCCGGTTTGGAGACCTGGCAGTTCCCACTGGGCCGGAGCAAGGCTCTGCACGGCCAGCATCACCTGGAACAGCGGGTTCCTGGACAGCGAGCGAGAAGGGTTCAGGTCGTCGACGAGCCGCTCGAAAGGCACATCCTGATGGGCGTATGCCGCCAGGTCCGTCTCCCGCACCCTGGCCAGCAGGTCGGTGAAGGACGGATCGGCGCTCGTATCGGTCCGCAGCACCAGCGTGTTCACGAAGAACCCGGCCAGGTCGTCCAACGCCGCGTCCCCACGTCCGGCGATCGCGGTACCGATCGGAAGGTCGGTGCCCGCGCCAAGTCGCGACAGGAGTACACCCAGCGCGGCATGCCCGACCATGAACATGGTCGCCCGGCCTTGCTGTGCAATCTCCAACAGCCGTGCGTGCGTCTGCGCGTCCACCTGAACGGGCACCGAACCGCCCCGGAAGGAGGGCGTCGCCGGACGCGGCCGGTCCGTCGGCAGGGCCAACTCCTGCGGCGCGTCGGCCAGGACATCGCGCCAGTGACCGAGCTGGCCACTGACCAGGCTGTCCGGGTCGTCCAGATCTCCCAGAACCTCCCGCTGCCAGAGCGCGTAGTCGGCGTACTGCACCGGCAGCGGCCGCCACGCCGGCACGCGCTCCTCCCGCCGCGCGGTGTAGGCCACTCCCAGGTCCCGCGTCAGCACACCCATCGACCAGCCGTCGACGACAATGTGATGCGCCACGATCAGCAGCACGAACTCCGACGGTCCGGTCACCAGCAGCCGGATCCGCCACGGCAGATCGACACTCACGTCGAAGCCCCTACCCGCATGCGCGGCGAACACCTCTGGCAGCGCTTCCTCGGTGGTCTCGACGATCACCAACGGAGGGCGCCCGGCTGCGCCTTCCAGCACCTGCTGGCGGGGAACACCGTCGGTCTCGGGGAAGATGGTGCGCAGGCTCTCATGGCGGTCCGCGACATCACCCAGCGCCGCTTCCAACGCCACCAGGTCCAGATCTCCGGACAACCGCACAGCGAACGGCTGGTTGTAGGCCGCTCCTTCACCGACCCCTTCGAGCCGGTTCAGGAACCACATCCGCTGCTGGGCATACGAAAGCGGCAGGACGTCGGGACGAGGCTGCGGCTTCAAGGCAATCCGAGTCTGGCCCTCCGTACTGTCGATGATGCGGGCAGCGCCGGCCACCGTCGGCGTGGCGAACAACGCCCGGATGCTCACCTCGGTTTCCAGGACTGCCCGGATCCGGGCGATCAGCTTCATCGCCAGCAGGGAGTCGCCGCCGAGTTCGAAGAACGAGGCCTCGGCACTCACCCGCTCCAGGCCGAGCAACTCGGCGAACAGCCCGCAGAGCACCTCTTCCGTCGGCGTCGCGGGCCCACGGCCGCCAGCCACTCCGGCGAAGTCGGGGGCAGGAAGAGCCGCCCGGTCGAGCTTTCCGTTGACCGTGACGGGCAGTTCCTCCAGCACGACCACGGCGGCAGG
>NZ_JBIAPT010000081.1:0-1657 GCF_042888425.1 Streptomyces sp. NPDC002889 | reverse complement strand
AGAAGCCGTATCTCAACCGAACGTGATGCCTTGATTTCTGCTGGTCAGGCATGGTTTTGCTCGGGGTGAGGGAGGCATGCGGCGTCTTGTGTCCGCTTCATGACCGAGGGGTGCGCGGTGGCGTCGGTGCTGGGAATGCTGGAGGAGCGGGAGGCGGCTGCCCGCGTGCGGGTGGAGGGTCTGCGGGAGGAAGCCGCGCGGCTGGCTGAGGTGTTGGAGGCCGCGGAGATCGAGCTGGACCGGCGGGTGATCGCGCGGGAGGAGCTGGTCGAGGCCCTGGCCGTGTCCGCCGCCGAGACGACTGCCGTGACTGAGGCGGAGCAGGAAACGGCGCTCTCACCGGTGCCGGTGCCGGGCTCGACGGTGCCGACCTGGCGGGACGGGCTGCCGGTGACGGTGCTGACACCGGACTACCAGCGGATTCTGGGCGTGCTGGAGGAGCGGCGGTCAGCGGGCAAGGGACCGGTGAAGGCCAGGGAGATCGCGGTTCAGCTGGGCCTTGGGACGACGTCGGCGAAGGTCGAGGGGGTGCGTTCGAAGGCCAGGCGCCTGGCAGAGCGCGGGTGGCTGCTGCAGGAGACGTCGGGGATGTTCAGCGCTGGCCGGCGGCCCGTGCCCTTGCCAGACGCCGGCTCATCCGCGTGACCATCGACCACCGGATCATCGCCTCGCTGGTGGCGGGCAGAGTTTCGTAGTCCCGGGCCAGACGGCGGGAGTTCATCAGCCACGCGAACGTGCGCTCAGCCACCCAGCGTCTGGGGAGCACCACGAACCCCTCCATGTCGTCGGTGCGCTTGACGATCTCCAAGGTCAGGGCGAGTTTGTCCCGGCACCAGTCGACGAGACCGCCGGTGTAGCCGCCGTCGGCCCAGACGAGGGTGATGTCGCGGTGCAGGCGGCGCAGCCGTCTCAGCAGGCCCACGGCGGCGTCCCGGTCGCCGATGTTCGCGGCGGTGACCGCGACGGCCAGGAGCAGGCCGAGGCAGTCGGTCACGATGTGCCGTTTGCGGCCCGGCACCTTCTTCCCGCCGTCGTAGCCGCGTGAGGCGGCCGGCACCGTCGCGGCGGCCCGCACCGACTGCGCGTCGATGATCCCTGCCGTGGGCTCGGCCTCACGGCCTTCGCGTTCACGGACCGTCCCGCGCAGACGGTCATGGAACTCGGCGATCAGCCCGTGCTCGCGCCAGCGGCGGAAGAAGGCGTAAACCCGGCCCCATGCGGGGAAGTCAGCGGGCATCGCCCGCCACGAGATCCCGCCCGCGACCAGGTAGCGGATCGCGTCCAGCATCTGGCGGTGGCAGTAGCCCTCGGGCTGCCCGCCTTTGCCCTGGAGCCAGGCCGGCACCGGCAGCAAAGGCCGGACCTCCGCCCACTCCGCGTCCGTCATGTCCGACGGATACCGGCGCACCCGATCGGGATGATCGGCCGCGTTGCCGTACACGTGCGCGAGACAATCGCACGACACGACGGGCGAGTTGAAGTCAACGGGCGCGGTCACGTACAACAACGACAACAGGGCCTCCCGGCGTTGCTCGGTCAGATTCGCATCCCCGAGCTACCGAGAGGCCCTGCCTTCATGCGCGTACGGCCGGAAGATCACCCGACCAGGAACTCCGTTCGACTTGCAGGTTCCAAGATCGGTTGAGATACGGCTTCT
>NZ_JBIAPT010000080.1:0-1714 GCF_042888425.1 Streptomyces sp. NPDC002889 | reverse complement strand
GGCGACGATCTTGTCCGCCTGCTCTCCGCGCTCTCCCCGGGGACCTCGCCCAGTCACACCGCATCACCTTCCGTAACAGGTTAGAGAGGGGACTTTCACCCCCGACAGTTTCAGCATACGCTGAAATTAGTTTCCACACATGAGGAAATCAGGAGTTGGTCATGCATGCCTTCAAGGATGAGTGGATCACGGCGTCCGACGGCGTCCGGATCTGCGTCGATGTGTACCTGCCCGACGGGGACGGTCCGTTTCCGGCGTTGTACGCGGTAGCGCCCTACCAGAAGGACCTGCTGTACCTGCCGGCGGTGTCGACGTTCCGGTACATCGAGACCGGCCCGATCGACTACTGGACCGGCCACGGCTACGCGGTCGTGATCGGCGACCAGCGCGGCACCGGCAGGTCCGAGGGGGACTTCGAGCTGTTCGGGCCCGCCGAGCAGCGCGACTTCTACGACACCATCGAGTGGATCGCCTCCCGGCCCTGGTCGACCGGGAAGGTGTCGATGATCGGGGAGAGCGCCTACAGCGTGAACCAGTGGCTGGCCGCCGCGCAGCGCCCGCCGCACCTGACCTGCGCGCTGGTCTACAGCGGGTTCACGAACCTTTACCACGACGCGGTCTACCACGGCGGGGTCTACTCCATGGGGTTCCTCAACTTCTGGTCGACCGACCACCTCCGCGCCAGCGCCACCATCGGCGGCGGCACCCCGCCCCGGCCCGGCGGCATCACCGCCGACATCATCGGCATGACCCTGGACCGGCCCGTCGTCGACGACTGGTGGGACCAACGAGCGGTGAGGGTGGAGGACATCGATGTCCCGGTGCTCAACATCGCCTGGTGGTACGGCGTCGGCCTGCACCTGCGCGGTCAGCTCGACGGCTACGAACGCCTCAAGGGCACCGACAAGCGCCTCGTCGTGCTCGCCGGCATCGACAGCCACGAGCGCTACTACCAAACCGAGTTCCTCGACATCTACATCCGCCCCTGGTACGACCACTGGCTCAAGGGCGTCGACAACGGTGTCATGGACGGCCCGCCGGTCCATCTCCAGGTCGGCAACACCGGGAGCCAGCCGCGGGCGGAATCCGAATGGCCACCCCAGCGCGCCGTGCCGACCACGTTCTACCTGCACCCCGAACCCGCACACGCCGTCCGCTCACTCAACGACGGCAGCCTCACCACCACCCCGCCCACCCAGCCGCTTGGTGAGCCGACCGTCTACGACTACCCCAACCCCGAGTGGACGGTGGGCACCACCGTCATCACCGACGGCATCCCGCAGCCCACCCGCGGCATCCTCACCTTCACCACCCCGCCGCTGGAACACGACACCGAGGTCACCGGGAAGATCACCCTCGTGCTGTACGCCGAGTCCGACCGGACCGACACCGACTTCCACGTCAAGGTCTCCGAGCAGAAGACCGTTCCGAAGCTCAAGGAGGCCCTCATGCGCAAGGTCGCAAAGAACGTACCGCCGCCCTCCGCGATGGTCACCCGCGGCTGGTTGAAGGCCTCCCACCGCACCCATCCGCCCCAGCCGATCGAGCCGGGAGCCGTCGTCCGCTACGAGATCGAGGTCTGGCCGACTTCCTACCTCTTCCCCAAGGGCAGCCGCATCCGCCTGGAGATCGCCAACGGCGACTCCCCGGTCGCCGACGGCCTGTTCCACCACTACTACGGCCACCAGGTGGGCCGCGACCTCATCCACCACGA
>NZ_JBIAPT010000079.1:0-1737 GCF_042888425.1 Streptomyces sp. NPDC002889 | reverse complement strand
GGGCCCGTATTTCAATAAGTGCTCGGCAGAAGGGTGTTGGTGGGAGTCTGAGATATGACCCCGTGTCTGTCAGGCCGCGTTGCCGCTCGTGCTATGCGGGCCAAGTTCGATCAGATCCTGCCGCACTTCGATGAGCGCCGCCGTCGGTTGTACCTGGCCAGTGAGGCGACGGCCCTCGGCCGCGGCGGGATCGTCCGGGTCGCCGCCGCCTCCGGCACCAGCACTGCAACCATCGCGCGAGGTATGGCCGAGTTGGCCGGTTGCTTCTCACCGACCCTGCGGGTCCGGGCTCCAGGTGCGGGCCGCAAGCGGCTGACAGACACCGACCCTGGTCTGCTGCCCGCGCTGGAGTCGCTGATCGAGCCGCACACCCGAGGCGACCCCGTCTCCCCGTTGCGGTGGACCACGCTGTCGTTACGGGCCCTGGCCTCAACCCTCACCACACAGGGCCACCCGATCAGCGCTTCAACCGTCGGACACCTGCTGCACACCCTGGGCTACAGCCTGCAGGGAACCGCGAAGACAACAGAGGGCATCAGCCATCCGGACCGCGATGCCCAGTTCACCCACCTGAATGCCACCGCCGCCGCGTTCCTCAACGATGCCCAGCCGGTGATCAGCGTCGACACCAAGGCCAAGGAATGGCTCGGCAACCGGGACCGGCCCGGTCGCACCTGGCGGCCGGGCAAGAACGCGATCAAGGTGGACTGCCACACGTTCACCACCAACGAGCAGCCCATGGCGATCCCCTACGGGATCTACGACATTGCCAACAACAGCGGATGGGTCAACGTCGGCACCGACCACGACACCGCCCAGTTCGCGGTGGAATCCATCCGACGATGGTGGCAGCACCGCGGACGGGCGGACCACCCGAATGCCGGCAGGCTCCTGATCACCGCGGACTCCGGCGGCTCCAACGACCCCCGCCGCTGGACCTGGAAAAGCAACCTTGCCACCTTCGCACGAGAGAGCGGCCTGGAGATCACGGTCTGTCACCTACCGCCGGGTACTTCGAAGTGGAACAAGATAGAGCACCGGATGTTCTGTCACATCACCGCGAACTGGCGGGGGCGGCCGCTGACCAGCTACCAGGTCGTCCTCGAGACCATCGCCGCCACAACAACCAAGACCGGCCTGACCATCGGGGCCGAACTGGACACAGGCAGCTACGACCTCGGCATCAGCGTCACACCCGCCGAGTTCCACGCCCTTCCGATCACGCCCAACGCCTTCCACGGTGACTGGAACTACACACTGTCTCCCGTTCCACCGCGAGCGCCAGACGCGCCGGCAACGACACACCGGACCGACCCGGCCCTGACCGCGATGCTCACCGATCCGGCCCTGACCGGCATGTCACGAACCGCCTTCGAGTATTTGGTGGCGGTCTCGGAGCCTTTCTGGGACGCCTTGGCCGAGGCAGCATTCCAGCGACGCTTCCACCGCCCGCGCAGCTACCGCCACCCACAGACCAGCAGCGTGGACCACACCCACCGGCTCCTGGCAGCCATCCTGCGCCGCCGCAGAGCGGTGACCATGACGTTCCTGGCCCAACTACTGGGCGTCAACCGCACCAACCTGTCCATCCAGTACCAGGATGCAAAACGGCTCCTGGACCTGCACCGGATCCTCGTCACGCCGATACCCGGATCGCCCGCCCGCACATTGGAACAGCTACACGCCCGAACAACCCCGGCGGAACCCCGTCGCTACAGTTATTGAAATACGGGCCCC
>NZ_JBIAPT010000078.1:0-1742 GCF_042888425.1 Streptomyces sp. NPDC002889 | reverse complement strand
AACAACTCCGCCAAAGTGCCGACAGGAACCGGACGAGCCGTGTCATTCCACTCCGCCACCACCAAGGAGCGCTCGATCTCGTCCACGACGTCGATGTCGCTGAGCCGGGCCGTCGGGTCCTCCGCGACCTGCTCGAGTACCCGCACCAGGCGCTCCCCCAGAGCCCGGGCTGTGTCCTCGTCGAACAGGTCGAGGGCGTACACGAGCGCGCCGTCGAGCCCGGCCGCGTCCCCCGCATCGCCGCGATGCTCGGACAGGGTCAGCGAAAGGTCGAACTTGGCCGTCATCTCCTTCGAATCGGAAGCCACCGGGCTCACCTCCAACCCCGGCAGGTCCCACCGGCCCTGCGTCTTGGGCAGGTTCTGGAGGACGAGCATGATCTGGAACAGCGGGTTTCGGGACAGCGACCGGGACGGGTTCAGGTCCTCGACAATGCGCTCGAACGGCAGGTCCTGGTGACCGTAGGCCGACAGGTCGGTCTCCCGCACCCGGGCCAAGAGCTCCTGGAAGGAGGGATCGCCGCTCAGGTCCGTCCGTAGGACCAGGGTGTTGACGAAGAACCCGGCCAGGCCGTCCAGCGCCGCATCGCCACGGCCCGCCGTCGCAGTCCCGATCGGAATGTCCGTCCCCGCGCCCAGGCGCGACAGCAGGACCGTCAACGCGGCGTGTACGACCATGAACATCGTGGAGTTGCCGCCCCGCGCCACCTCGAGCAGCCGGGCATGGGTCTCCGCGTTCACGCGCACCGGCACCATGCCGCCGCGGAAGGAGGACTCGACCGGTCGCGACCGGTCGGTCGGCAGAACCAGTTCCTGCGGCGCTCCCTCGAGCGTCTGTCGCCAGTAGTCCAACTGACCGCTGATCAGGCTGTCCGGGTCGTTCGGTTCGCCCATCACCTCGCGCTGCCAGAGCGCATAGTCGGCGTACTGCACCGGCAACGCCTGCCAGCCCGGGATCCGGCCGTTGCACCGGGCCGAGTACGCCACCTCGAGATCCCGTGCCAGCACGCCCATCGACCAGCCGTCGACCGCGATGTGGTGCGCCACCATCAGCAGCACGAACTCGGACGGCGCGAACGTCAGCAGTCGGACCCGCCACGGCAGATCGACGCTCACATCGAAGCCCCGGCCCATGTGGGCGGCGAGCATCTGCGGGAGCTGGTCCTCTGTGGTCTCGACGACCACCAGCGGCGGACCTCCGGCCGTGCCTTCCAGCACTTGCTGACGCGGAGCACCGTCGGCCTCGGGAAAGATCGTCCGAAGGCTTTCGTGCCGGTCGGCGACATCGCCGAGGGCTGCCTCCAGCGCTGCCACGTCGAGCTCACCGGACATGCGCAACGCCAGCGGCATGTTGTAGGCCGCACCGTCCCCGGCTCCTTCAAGGCGGTTCAGGAACCACATCCGCTGCTGCTCGAACGACAACGGCAGCTCCTCGGGACGCGGCCTGGGCGTCAGTGCCACCCGCGTCCGGCCGGCCGGCGCGTCGATCAGACGGGCCACCTCGGCGACCCTCGGCGTGGAGAACAGCGCCCGGATGCTCACTTCCGTGTCCAGGACGGCGCGGATCCGGGCGATGAGCCGCATGGCCAGCAGTGAGTCACCGCCGAGCTCGAAGAACGAGTCGTCGGCGCCGACCCACTCCAGACCGAGCACCTCGGCGAACAGCCCGCACAGCACCTCCTCGACGGGCGTCGCAGGAGCACGCCCACCCGACCCGCCCATGTGGCCGGGAGCGGGCAGCGC
>NZ_JBIAPT010000077.1:0-1807 GCF_042888425.1 Streptomyces sp. NPDC002889 | reverse complement strand
TCACATTGATCGCCGGGAACAGCAGCGTCCCGTCACGGTGCATCTCGTACAACCGGTGCACACCCGTCGTGGTCTCCTCGGTCACACCACGGATCCCGGAGGCGAGTTCCGACCACTTGACGGGGCAGCGGCCGAGCAGCTCCAGCACGATGCGGAATTCCTCGTTGTCCGCGGTGGAGGGATCCGGCACCGCGCCCGCCTTCTCGAACTCGACGCCCTTGTGGACCAGGAGCGTGGCGTCGCCGCCGTCGTCCAGGATCATGTTCGGACCGGGGTGGCCCGGCCAGGTCAGCGCCTGCTCCGTGCACCACCAGTACTCCTCCAGCGTCTCGCCCTTCCAGGCGAAGACCGGGATACCGGCCGCGGCGATCGCGGCCGCGGCGTGGTCCTGGGTGGAGAAGATGTTGCAGGAGACCCAGCGGACCTCGGCGCCGAGGGCGACCAGGGTCTCGATGAGGACCGCGGTCTGCACCGTCATGTGCAGCGAACCGGTGATGCGCGCGTCGGCGAGCGGCTGCTGCTCGGCGTACTCCCTTCGGATCGACATCAGGCCGGGCATCTCGTGCTCGGCGAGAGTGATCTCCTTGCGGCCGAAGGCGGCGAGGGAAAGGTCGGCCACCTTGAAGTCAGTGGCGGACTGAGAGGGCATGGACACTCCTCGGCTTGTCGACGACGCCCCGGTGTATCTCCACCGTCGCAGGCGATCGGTTCAGGGTGATGTAGTGCAGTCCCGGAGCGCCCTCGTCGAGAAGGCGCTCCGCCGTCGCGATCGCGTAATCGACGCCGATGCGATGGGATACGGCCCGATTGTCGCGGGCGGCATACAGCCTCCCGGCGATGTCGTCCGGGAAGGCCGCGTCGCTGAGTTCGGCGAAGCGGCGGATCTGGCGGTAGTCGGTGGCCGGCATGATCTCGGGAATGATCGGGGTGTCACAGCCCGCCGCTGCGGCCCGGTCGCGCAGCCTCAGATAGAACTCGACGTCGAAGAACATCTGGGTGACGGCGTAGTCGGCGCCCGCACGGCACTTGGCGGCGAAGTGCCTGATGTCGCTTTCCCAGTCCGGGGAGCGGGGGTGACGCTCGGGGAAGGCTGCGACTCCGACACTGAAGTCGCCCAGCTCGCGGACGAGTTCGACCAGCTCGGCCGCGTACGTCAGCCCCTGCGGATGCGGGATCCACGTACCCTTGGGGTCACCGGGCGGGTCACCGCGCAGGGCGAGGACGTCCCGGATGCCCGCGTCGGCGTACTGGCCGATGATGTGCCGCAGCTCGGCCACCGAGTGGCCGACGGCGGTGAGGTGGGCCACCGGCCGGAGCGTCGTCTGGGCGGCGATCTTCTTCGTCAGGGCGACCGTACGGTCCCGGGAGGAGCCGCCCGCGCCGTACGTCACCGAGACGAAGGCCGGCGCCAGTGCCTCGATCCGCCGGATCGCGTCCCACAGACGCTCCTGTCCGGCATCGGTCTTCGGCGGGAAGAACTCGAAGGAGTACGACACCTCCCCCGCCGCGAGAACATCGCGCAGATCGCGCACGGTCGTCACGGGCGGCCACCTCCGGCGTTGAAGTAGCTTGCCTCGGGGTGATGCACGACGATCGCGTCGGTGGACTGCTCGGGGTGGAGCTGGAACTCCTCGGACAGCTGGACACCGATCCGCTGGGGTCGCAGCAGCTCGGCGATCTTGGCACGGTCCTCGAGGTCGGGGCAGGCCGGATAGCCGAGCGAGAACCGGGCGCCGCGGTACTTCAGCGCGAACATGTCCTCGACATCGACCGGATCCTCGCCGCCGAATCCGAGCTCGGCGCGGAC
>NZ_JBIAPT010000076.1:0-2015 GCF_042888425.1 Streptomyces sp. NPDC002889 | reverse complement strand
GAGGCCGTTCTCGGTACGCATGAGGCGGTCGGTCAGGTCGCGGTGATCGTCCGGGAGGACCGGCCGGGGGACAAACGCCTCGTCGCCTACGTCGTCCCCGCCACCGAGGTTGCTGCCGACGTGGCGCAGGTGCTGCGGGAGTTCGTGGCGGCCGCTCTGCCCGACTACATGGTTCCTGCTGCCGTGGTCGTGCTGGAGGAACTGCCCGTCACGGTGAACGGAAAGCTCGACCGGGCGGCTCTTCCGGCTCCCGACTTTGCAGGTGTGGCGGGTGGCCGTGGTCCTGCGACGCCGACGGAAGAGGTGCTCTGCGGGCTGTTCGCGGAGGTGCTCGGTCTGGAGCGGGTGAGTGCCGAGGCCTCGTTCTTCGAACTCGGCGGCGACTCCCTGCTGGCGATGAAGCTGATCGCCCGCATCCGGGCAGTCCTGGACTCCTCGCTCAACATCGGCGACCTGTTCGCCGCGCCGACGCCCGCCGGCCTGTCCGGACGGATCGACCGTATGAAGGACACGTCGGAGGGCACCACCCGAGCAGCGCTGCTGCCGCTGCCGAGGCCCGAGGTTGTACCGCTCTCGTACGCGCAACAGCGGATGTGGTTCCTGAACCGGCTCGAAGGAGCCGGGGAGGGCGCGGCCTACAATCTGCCGCTGAGCCTGCGGATGTCGGGCGAGCTGGATGTGGCGGCGCTGGAAGCGGCGCTGGGCGATGTCGCGGACCGCCATGAGAGCCTGCGCACCATCTTCCCCGAGACCGACGGTGTTCCCCGCCAGCAGGTGCTGGAAGGCGCGGCCGGGCGCCCGCCGTTGGTGATCGTCGAGACCACCGAGGACCAGGTCGAGGACGTCCTCGCCGCGCAGGCGGGCCAGGAGTTCGCCCTGAGCGTCGATCTGCCGTGGCGGGTCCGGTTGTTGACGGTGGCACCCTCGGAGTTCGTCCTGCTGATCGTGGCCCATCACATCGCGGTCGACGGCTGGTCCCTGGGCGTGCTGGCACGGGATCTGGGAGCGGCGTACTCGGCCCGTTGCCAGGGACGGGCACCGGGCTGGGAGCCACTGCCCGTCCAGTACGCCGACTACGCGCTCTGGCAGCGACAGGTCCTCGGTGATCTGGACGACCCCGACAGCCTGATCAGCGCCCAGCTCGGGTACTGGCGCGACGCCTTGGCCGACGTACCGCAGGAGCTGGTGCTGCCGACCGATCGGCCGCGTCCGGCGGTGTCCTCGTTCCGGGGCGACACCGTACCGGTGCGGGTGGGCCCAAGGATCCACTCGCGGTTGGTGGAGATCGCTCAGCGAGGGAAGTCGACCATGTTCATGGTCGTGCAGGCCGCGCTGGCGGTCCTGCTGTCACGCCTCGGGGCGGGGAACGACATACCGGTCGGCACCGCGGTCGCCGGACGAGGGGACGCGGCGCTGGACGACCTGGCCGGGTTTTTCGTGAACACCCTCGTGCTGCGGACCGACCTGAGCGGTGACCCCTCCTTCACCGAGTTGCTGGCCCGGGTACGCAAGACCGACCTCGCGGCCTACACCCACCAGGACCTGCCCTTCGAGCGCCTGGTCGAGGACCTCAACCCGGTCAGGTCCCTGGGCCGCAATCCCTTGTTCCAGGTCTCCTTGTCGATGCAGAGCAGTCCGCAGGGCCAGGGACGACTGTGGGACCTGCCGGGTCTGCAGGTCCGTCCGCTGATGTCCGAGTCGGATGCCGCCGCCGCCCGCGTCGACCTGATGGTGGACCTTGCCGAACACCGCGACGAGGACGGAAGTCCGGCCGGGATCGCCGGCGTGCTGCTGTATGCCGTCGACCTGTTCGACGAGACCACGGCCCGGTACGTCTCGGACCGGCTGGTGCGGGTGCTGGAGCAGATCGCGGCTGATCCCGGCATCAGTCTGAGCAGGATCGACGTCATGGAGGAGGCTGAGCGTTCTCGTGTGGTGCGGGAGTGGAATGCGACTGATCGTCGGGCTGCGTCGGTGACGTTGGCGGGGTTGTTCGAGGCTCAGGTGCTTCGTTC
>NZ_JBIAPT010000075.1:0-2099 GCF_042888425.1 Streptomyces sp. NPDC002889 | reverse complement strand
ACCGACACCCCAAGCCGCCTCAAACACCTCGCCAACCGGTTCGCCGCACCATCCAACTCCCCATACGACAACACCTCAGAACCACACCGCACCGCAGCGAGACTCGGCGACCGCCCCACCTGAGCCTCGAACAACTCCACCAGCGTGCCCGCAGAAACCGGCCGAGCAGTGGCGTTCCACCCCTCGACCACCTGCGACCGCTCGGCATCGTCCACAACATCGATCTGGCTCAACCGCACCGCCGGATCAGCCGCCACCTGCTCCAAGACCCGCACCAGACGATCCGCCAGACCCCGCACAGTGACCTCATCGAACAGATCCGCGGCGTACTGGATCCCGCCACCGATTCCGGCCGGGGCCCCGGCTGCATCGCGCTGTTCGGCCAACTCCACGGAGAGGTCGAACCGGGCCGGGAGCGATCCGGTCGACGCCGGACGGATCTGCAGACCCGGCAGCTCCCACTGCGCCGGCGGCACATTCTGCAGCGCCAGCATCACCTGGAACAGCGGGTTCCTGGACAGCGAGCGAGAAGGGTTCAGGTCGTCGACGAGCCGCTCGAAGGGCACATCCTGATGGGCGTATGCCGCCAGGTCCGTCTCCCGCACCTCGGCCAGTAATTCGGTGAAGGACGGGTCACCGCTCAAGTCCGTTCGTAGCACCAGGGTGTTCACGAAGAACCCGGCCAGGTCGTCCAACGCCGCGTCCCCACGTCCCGCGATCGGTATTCCCATCGGGATGTCGCTCCCTGCCCCCATGCGAGCCAGAAGCACGGACACCGCGGCGTGCACGACCATGAACATGGTCGCCCGGCCCCGTCGCGCGACCTCGAGCAACCGCGCATGGGTGTGAGCCTCCACACGGACAGGAACCAAGCCGCCCTTATAGGAGGAAACGGCCGGACGCGGGCGGTCGGTCGGCAGGGCCAACTCCTGCGGTGCATCGGCCAAAGCCTCACGCCAGTAGGCCAGCTGATCACTGATCAGACTGTCCGGGTCGTCCAGATCTCCCAGAACCTCCCGCTGCCACAGCGCGTAGTCGGCATACTGCACCGGCAGCGGCTCCCAACCCGGCTCCCGACCCTGCCGCCTGGCCGCGTAGGCCGCCCCGAGGTCGCGTGCCAGGACGCCCATCGACCAGCCATCGACAGCGATGTGATGCGCCACGATGAGCAGGACGAACTCGGACCGGGCCAACGTCAACAGCCGTATCCGCCACGGCAGATCGACACTCACGTCGAAGCCTCGACCCGCATGCGCCGCAAGGACCTCCTCGGCTTCGTCCTCGGCGGTCTCGACGACCACCAGCGGCGGCCGTCCTGCGGCTCCCTTCAGCACCTGTTGGCGCGGGACACCTTGGGTTTCGGGATAGATCGTCCGCAGGCTCTCATGCCGGTCGGCGACATCGCCCAGCGCCGCTTCCAACGCCGCCACATCCAGATCTCCGGACAACCGCAACGCCACCGGCAGGTTGTAGGCCGAGTCGGCACCCGGATCGGTCTCCTTCAGCCGGTTCAGGAACCACATCCGCTGCTGCGCGAACGACAGCGGCAGCACATCCGGCCGAGGCTGCGGCCTCAAGGCTGTCCGGGTCTCGCCGTCCGTACTGTCGATGAGGCGGGCCACGTCGACCACAGCCGGTGCGGTGAACAGGTCGGCGATGCGCAGCTCGGTGTCCAGGACGGCCAGGATCCGGGCGATCAGCCGCATCGCCAGCAGGGAGTCCCCGCCGAGGTCGAAGAACGAGGCCTCGGCACTCACCCACTCCAGGCCGAGCACCTCGGCGAACAGCCCACAGAGCACCTCTTCCGTCGGCGTCGCGGGCCCACGGCCACCAACCACTCCGGCGAAGTCGGGGGCAGGCAGAGCCGCCCGGTCGAGCTTGCCGTTCACCGTGACGGGTAGTTCCTCCAGCACGACCACGGCGGCAGGAACCATGTAATCGGGCAGGGTGGCCGCTGCGTGTTGGCGCAGCGGCGTCGCATCCACCTGACCCTGCACAGCGGGGACGATGTAGGCGACGAGGCGTTTGTCGCCAGGCCGGTCCTCCCTGGCGATCACCGCGACCTGACCGACGCTCTCGTGCCCGGCCAGCACCGCCTC
>NZ_JBIAPT010000074.1:0-2129 GCF_042888425.1 Streptomyces sp. NPDC002889 | reverse complement strand
GGGTTCCGGGTGGAGCCGGGTGAGATCGAGGCGGTGCTGGCAAGGCACGGGAGCGTCGGTCAGGTCGCGGTGATCGTCCGGGAGGACCGGCCCGGGGACAAACGCCTCGTCGCCTACATCGTCCCTGCCCCGGCGGCTCGGGTGGACACCGCGGCGCTGCGGGAGTCCGTGGCGGCCGCTCTGCCCGAGTACATGGTTCCTGCCGCCGTGCTCGTGCTGGAGCGACTTCCGGTCACGGTCAACGGAAAGCTCGACCGCGCCGCCTTGCCCGCTCCTGACTTCGGGGGCGTGACGGACGGCCGTGGGCCCGCGACGCCGACGGAAGCGGTGCTCTGCGGGCTGTTCGGCGAGGTGCTGGGCCTGGAGTCGGTGGGCGCCGACATCTCGTTCTTCGAACTGGGTGGTGACTCGCTGCTGGCGATGAAGCTGATCGCCAGGATCCGGGCCGTCCTGGACTCCTCGCTCAACATCCGTGACCTGTTCGCCGCGCCGACGGCCGCCGGAGCGGCCCGTCAGATCGACGAGCTCGCCGGCGAGGTGCGGGTGGCGTTGGCGGTGCAGCCCCGCCCCGAGGTACTGCCGCTCTCGTTCGCGCAGCAGCGGATGTGGTTCCTGAACCGGCTCGAAGGCAGGGGGGAAGGCGCGGGCTACAACCTGCCCATGGCACTGCGGCTGTCCGGTGACCTGGACGTGGCGGCGCTGGAAGCGGCGCTCGGTGATGTCGCGGACCGGCACGAGAGCCTGCGCACGATCTTCCCCGAGACCCACGGTGTTCCCCGGCAGCAGGTACTCGAGGGCCTGGTGGGTCGGCCGTCGCTGGCAGTGGTCCACGTCGGCGAGGACCAGGTGGCGGAGGAGTACGCCGCTCACATGACCCGGACCTTCGATCTCAGCGCCGAACTGCCGTGGCGGGTGCGGCTGCTGGTGACGGGTCCGACGGAGTTCGTCCTCCTGATGGTCGCGCACCACATCGCGGGGGACGGCTGGTCGATGGGTGTCCTGACGCGTGACCTCGGGGCGGCCTATGCGGCACGACTCCGTGGCCAGGCGCCGGGCTGGGCACCGCTGCCGGTGCAGTACGCCGACTACGCGCTGTGGCAGCGGCAGATGATGGGAGACCTCGACGACCCGGACAGCATGATCAGCAGTCAGCTCGGGTACTGGCGCGACGTTCTGGCCGACGCACCGCAGGAGTTGGCCCTGCCGACGGACCGGCCGCGTCCGGCGACGCCTTCTTTCCGGGGTGACTCCGTGCCCCTCCAGGTGGACGCGCAGACCCACTCCGGGCTGGTCGAGCTCGCCCAGCACGGCCGGGCCACCATGTTCATGGTCATGCACACCGCGCTCACAGTGCTTCTGTCCCGTCTGGGAGCGGGCACCGACATCCCGATCGGGACGGTCACGGCGGGACGTGGGGACGCGGCGTTGGACGACCTGGCCGGGTTCTTCGTGAACACGCTGGTGCTGCGGGCCGATCTGAGCGCCGATCCGTCCTTCATGGACCTGCTGGCCCGGGTGCGGGAGACGGACCTGGCCGCATACGCCCATCAGGATGTGCCTTTCGAGCGGCTCGTCGAAGACCTCAACCCCGTCCGGTCCCTGGACCGGCACCCGCTCTTCCAGGTGTCGCTCAACATCAAGAACGGCTCGGAGGGGCGGGACCAGTGGAATCTGCCCGGCCTTGAGGTCCGCCCGATGCCCGCCGCGGCGCCGTCGGCCCAGTTCGACCTGTCGGTGCACCTGGCCGAACAGCGTGACGAAGACGGTGCCCCGGCAGGGATCGGCGGCGGACTCCTCTACGCCACCGACCTGTTCGACGAGGGCTCCGCCCAGGCGATGGTCCGTCGGTTCGTGCGGGTGCTCGAGCAGATCGCCGTGAATCCGGCACTGCAGGTGAGCGAGATCGACGTACTGCTGGACGATGCCGAGCGGTCGCAGGTGGTCGAGGGGTGGAACGCCACTGATCGCCCCATCCCGGCAGCGCCGGTGCACAACCTGTTCGAGGCTCAGGCGCTTCGTGTTCCGGATGTTCCGGCGGTGCGGTGTGGTTCTGAGGTGTTGTCGTATGGGGAGTTGGATGGTGCGGCGAACCGGTTGGCGAGGTGTTTGAGGCGGCTTGGGGTGTCGGT
>NZ_JBIAPT010000073.1:0-2597 GCF_042888425.1 Streptomyces sp. NPDC002889 | reverse complement strand
ACGCCCGCTCAACTGCCCGACCACCAGAGCCCAAGCACCCTGAAGGACCGTGTTCAACGTCAGGCCCTGACCACGAGCCAACTCCCGCAGCGCCTCGGACAACTCCCCATCTGTTTGGGTGAACACCCTTCGGGGCGCGACGGACCATGCGCCGGCCGACTCGGCCGGGGCGACCAGGGTCGGCTCCTCGGCTCCCGCCAAGGCCCGCCGCCATGCCTCCCGCGCAGCTGCCTTGTCCTGACGGCCCAACCACGCCAGGTACTCCCGGTACGGAGTCACCGGTGGCAGCCCGCGCGCACTGCCACCGGCCTCGTAGGAGGCCCACAGCTCCCGCATCAGGACCGGGAGCGACCAGCCGTCCAGCAGGATGTGATGGAGCGTGACCCTCATCTGGTACCGGTCGGCACCCACCTTGACCAGGAACACCCGCAGCAGCGGCGGCTCCGCGAGATCGAACCGCCGGGCCCGCTCCTCACTCCCCAGCCGCTCGGCCTCGGCCAGCGCCGCGTCCTCGGCGAGCCCCGACAGGTCCTCCTCCCGCCAGGGCAGGACCACCTGCCGCGCGACCACCTGCACCGGCTGCTGGACCCCGGCCAGCTGGCGGAAGCCGGCCCGCAGACTGGCATGCCGTTCCAGCAGTGCTTCCCAGGACGCCCGCAGTGCCGCCGCGTCCAACTGGCCCTCGAGGCCGAGAACCATCTGTTCCACGTATACGTCCGTGGCCTGCTCGTCGTACAGGGCGTGGAAGAGCATGCCCTCCTGCAGCGGCGACAGCGGCCAAACATCCTCGACTCGCCTCTGCGTCATCGTGCTCCCCCTCTGTCCGCAAGTTCGTTCTCAAGTGCATCGATCTGGCTCTGGTCAAGCGTGATCAAGGAAAAGTCGGAAGGTGTGTGTCCGCCGCTGCCGGCAGCGGTGGTGTGCGTGGCGACGCCGTTCAGCATCGCCGCCCAGCCGTCGACCAGGTCCTGCACCGCTTCCTTGTCCAGCAGGTGCCCGGGCCAGGCCAGGGTCAGAGTGAGCTGGGGTCCGGCGGCCGAGTCGTGGACCACTCCCACGGCCTCCAGGGCATGTGCCATCGGGATCTCGCCGTCGAGTCCACCGCCGCTGCCGCCTTCGGAGGCCGGTGTCCAGTCCTTCTGAGCACGCTGGACTGCTTTCTCGGTGGCGAACCGTCCGAGGTAGTTGAAGCCGATCTGCGCGGTGGGCAGTGCGGCGAGGGTGGGCGCGGTCTCGGGGTTGAGGTAACGGAGCAGGCCATAGCCGAGCCCGTCTCCCGGCACCGCCCGCAGTTGTTCCTTGATGCGCTTCACAGCCCCGCCCGCAGCCGGACCACCGGCCCGCACCTCGGAGAAGTCCGTCGTCCCCGGGTCTAGCCGCACGGGGTGGGCGCTCGTGAACCAGCCCACGGTACGCGACAGGTCGACCCCTTCGGCCGATGGGATCCGGCCGTGGCCCTCCACATCGATCAGGATCCCGTCACCGGCGGTCTCTCCACGGCGCCGTCCCCATTCGGCTGTCGCCAAGACCAATGCGGTCAGCAGGATGTCGTCGATTCCCGCGTGGAACGCCGCCGGGATGGTCGTCAGCAACGTCGTGGTGGTCGCGGTGGGGACCCTCACCGAGGCCTTCCTCATCGTGGCGCCGACATCACGAGACGGGTGCGGGGGCCGGGCGGTCAGCGCCGGATCGAGGCCCTGCAGAAGCTGGATCCATTCCGGCAGCTCCGCGAGCCTTTCCTCGCTTCCGGCCTGAGCAGACAGAGCCCGGGCCCACTGCCGGAACGAGGTCGGGACGGGTTCGAGCGCGGCGGGCCGTCCTGCGGCCAACTCCGTGTAGGCACGCATCAGGTCGGGCAGCAGGATCCGCAGCGACACCGCGTCCACCACCAGGTGGTCGATGATGAGCAGCAGCCGGCCGGGGGTGTCCGGTCCGGTGTCGAACCACACCGCCTGGGCCATCACGCCTGCCTGCGGATCCAGCCTGCTCACGGCTGACCGCGTCTGCTCGTCGACGAGCTGTTTCAGATCTCCGACGGACGCTTGGACTTGGTGTACCCAGGGCGCGACCGCGGCCGTCTCCGGTACGACCAGCCGCCACTCCTGGTCGACGGGCTCGAGCCTGGCACGCAGTATGTCGTGGTGATCCACGAGCGCCTGCACCGCATCGGTCAGGATCGCAACGTTCAGACCGGCCGGGGTCACGACCAGCATGGACTGACTGACCTGCCCCAGCCTGTCCGGCCCGGCCCGCTCCAGCAGCTCACGCATCACCGGCGTCAGCGGTACCTCGCCGACCCCGGAATCACCGCCGCCCAGCGCAACACCGTCACCGACCGCACCCGCCACAGCGGCCAGAGCCGCCGGAGTCTGCCGCTCGAACACCTGACGAGCAGTGACCACCAGCCCCGCCCGACGAGCCCCCGACACCAGCAGCATCGACATGATCGAGTCACCGCCGAGCTCGAAGAACGACTCCTCGACACCCACCTGATCGCGTCCCAGCACCTCGGCGAACAGCCCGCACAGCACCTCCTCGACGGGCGTCGCAGGAGCACGCCCACCCGACCCGCCCATGTGGCCGGGAGCGGGCAGCGC
>NZ_JBIAPT010000072.1:0-2648 GCF_042888425.1 Streptomyces sp. NPDC002889 | reverse complement strand
TCCAACTCCCCGTACGACCACTCCCGGCCACCCTCACCCACCACCGCCACCGCACCCGGCGAACACCCCACCCGAACCCCGAACAACTCCGCCAAAGTGCCGACAGGAACCGGACGAGCCGTGTCATTCCACTCCGCCACCACCAAGGAGCGCTCGATCTCGTCCACGACGTCGATCTGCCCGATCCGCATCCCCGGATCCGCCGCCATCTGTTCGAGCAGCCGGAGTAACCGGTCGACGAGAGCCCGGGCCGTCCGCTCGTCGAAGGCGTCCGTCCGATAGCTCATCCGTAGCTTCAGCCCGCCGATCGGCATCGCCACGAGCCCGAGCGGGTAGTTGATGGACTCCCGAACGCCGGACTCGGTGAACTTCAGACCAGCCGGCCCGAGCGGCGCCGAGTCGTCGCCCGGCGGCTTCTCGCCCTTCGCGCCCGAGGGAAAGTTCTCGAACGCTATGAGGGTGTCGAAAGTCGCGCCGGGGCCGGCCACCCGCTGGATGTCGGTGAGTCCCACGTACTGGTGGTCCATCAACGCCGACTGCTGGGCCTGCAGCTCCGTCAGCATCCCGGCGACCGTCTGGGCCGGGTCGAACCGCACCCGTATCGGGACGGTGTTGATGAACAGTCCGAGCATGGTCTCCATGCCCGGCAGGTCCGCGGGCCGTCCGGCCACGGTCGCGCCGAACACCACGTCCCGTCGTGCCGTCAGCTTGCCGACCATCAGGGCCCAGGCGGCCTGAACCACTGTGTTCAACGTGAGGCCGTGAACGCGGGTCAGTTCCCGCAACGCCCGGTCCAGCTCCGCACTCGCACGGCCGGACACCGTGTCGGAAGGAGCCGACGCCGCGTTCCGCTCGACCGGGACAACCAGGGTCGGTTCCTGCGTCCCCGCGAGCCCGCGACGCCATGCCTCCAGCGCCGCGTCCTTGTCCTGCCGGGCCAACCACGCCAGGTACTCCCGGTACGGGGTCACCGGCGGCAGGTCTCGGGTACTGCCACCGGCCTCGTAGGCGGTCCACAGCTCTCGCATGAGGAGCGGCAAGGACCATCCGTCCACCAGAATGTGATGCAACGTCACCATCATCCGGTATCGGTCGGGACCGACCTTGACCAGCAGCACCTTCAGCAGCGGCGGCACCGCCAGATCGAACCGCCGAGCCCGTTCCTCGAGGCCGATCCGTTCCGATTCCGCCCATGCCTCGTCCTCGGGGAGCCCGGACAGGTCCTCCTCCCGCCATGGCAGCACCGCCCGTCGCATGATCAGCTGGACCGGCGCTCCCGAGCTACGCCGCTGGAAACCGGCCCGCAGGCTCTCGTGCCGGTCGAGCAGCGCCTGCCAGGACGCCCGCAGCGCCACCGCGTCCAGTTTCCCCTCGAGGCCGAGGATCATCTGCGACACATAGACGTCCGTGCCCTGCTCGTCGTACAGGGCGTGGAAGAGCATGCCCTCCTGCAGCGGTGACAGCGGCCATACTCCAACCAGCGCGGAGTCGCTCATTTCACGCCCCTTCTTCGATCTGCTTCGCTGCGACTTCGAACTCGTCCAGTTCGCCCTGGCTGATCTCCACCAACGGGAAGTCGGAGGGCGTGTAGCCACCGCTGCCGGAGCCGGCGGTGTGGGCCGCAAGCCCGGTGAGCATCGCCGCCCAGCCATCGGCCAGTGCCTGGACGGCCGACTCCTCCAGCAGGTCTGCCGCCCAGGCGACGATCAGCGAGAGCCGCGGGCCGTCGGTCAGGTCATGCACCACACCCATGACCTCCAGGCCGTGCATGACCGGAATCTGCGCGTTGGTCTCGCCGCCGCGCCCCCCTTCGCCCGCCTGCTGCCAGTCCTTCTGCCGATCGGACTGCGTGCCTGCCCGGCCGGTCGGCTTCGAGGCGAACCGTCCGAGGTAGTTGAAGCCGATCTGGGCGGTGGGCAGTGCGGCGAGGGTGGGCGCGGTCTCGGGGTTGAGGTGGCGGAGCAGGCCATAGCCGAGCCCGTCTCCCGGCACCGCCCGGAGTTGTTCCTTGATGCGCTTCACGGCCCGGCCCGCAGCCGGACCACCGGCCCGCAGATCGGTGAGGTCGACCGCCCCGGCGTCGAGCCGGACCGGGTGGCTGTTGGTGAACCAGCCCACGGTGCGGGACAGATCGTCGCCGTCACCGAGCGGGATCCGACCGTGGCCCTCCAGGTCCACCAGGACCCCTGCCGGGTCCTGGCCGCGCTTGCGCCGCCATTCGGCGATGGCCGCGGTCAGGCCGGTCAGCAGGACGTCGTCGATTCCCGCATGGAACGCGGCCGGGACGCTGGTCAGCAACTCCGAGGTGATCTCGGTGGGAACCTGCACCGACAACTGACGCATCGTGGCACCGATGTCACGGCCGGAGTCCACAGGACGCGAGGTGATCAAGGGATCCGGCCCCTGGAGGAACTGGATCCATTCCGGCAGCTCCGCGAGCCTTTCCTCGCTTGCGGCCTCTGCGGCCAGCGCACGCGCCCAGTGCCGGAACGAGGTCGGGACGGGTTCGAGCGCGGTCTCCCGTCCTGCGGCCAGGGCCGCATACGCCTCGGCCAGGTCGGGCAGCAGGATCCGCAGCGACACCGCGTCCACCACCAGGTGGTCGATGATGAGCAGCAGCCGGCCGGGGGTGTCCGGTCCGGTGTCGA
>NZ_JBIAPT010000071.1:0-3008 GCF_042888425.1 Streptomyces sp. NPDC002889 | reverse complement strand
GGACACAAGACGCCGCATGCCTCCCTCACCCCGAGCAAAACCATGCCTGACCAGCAGAAATCAAGGCATCACGTTCGGTTGAGATACGGCTTCTAACCAACGTATGCAACCCAGGCCCGCTGGGCAGCAGAGTTTCGTCGGTGCACGTGGTCAAGCGGCGCAGACTCGGGCGCCAGCACAGGCAGCACCGTACTTGTAGGCCAGCACGTCAGCACCGCGCTAATCGAAGGTGCACCCTGCCCGGCGCAGCCAAATATCAAGGTCGATTCCGGGCAGGCTCGTCAGAAGGGCGACCACAACAGTCTCGGGTGCAGTCCCAGCCCCGACCGGACAGGGTGCATTCCTCGCCGGGGGTGCGGAGGAGCGTTGGCGTGCCACAACCG
The DNA here is from genome assembly GCF_042888425.1 of Streptomyces sp. NPDC002889. Lineage (NCBI taxonomy): Bacteria > Bacillati > Actinomycetota > Actinomycetes > Kitasatosporales > Streptomycetaceae > Streptomyces > Streptomyces sp. NPDC002889. The sequence continues at coordinate 2,625 of NZ_JBIAPT010000071.1, read as the reverse complement.
TGCCACATCGGGCGGTCAGCCACGATCAACGACGGTTCATCGCAGTCGACATGACTCCCTGGGGTGGGGACATCTCAAACCCGCCTTGACTTGCACACCCTCGACGACCCTAACCACGAGGCTTACAAAGCAGCCCTCTACGCATGCTAACGGCCCACACGCTCACGTTAAGCGTCATACGCGCTCCACACTGGGTCTGCGGGGTCCGGACGACCCGAGAGGCGCCGGAGCCGATCTCCCGCCACTGAGAGTCGGCGCCGCGCGACAGTGACGAAGTCACGTTGTGCCGATTCAACACGAGATCGCATAACCACCCAGCCCTCGGCAGTTGTCGGACCGCGGCGGATGGCAATGTGCATGCGCCAGATCTGCTCATCGAGGGCATGAGCGGCCTCAACGACGTCTTGATCAGCTACAAGATTCACCATACTGATGGCCTCATTCCACGGGCGCCAGTCGACACTCGTGGGAATGAGGACGCCTTGTGGGAGACCATGCGGGCGTGCGGCGTCCATCTCGCCGAGGTCAACCATCACGGCGGCCGATTCGCGCAGTACATGCGCGCAGGCTGCTGTCTGCTGATCTCGGGCCCAATGCCGGTCTTGGGCTCGCCTGCTGACCATACTGCCGGCGAAGACACCAATCAGTGTGGTTAACACGGCCGCAGCAGGGGCTACCAGCGCACTCCATAAGATAGTCATGCTGTCAGTCTGCTTCGTGAACCTCGGAGTTGGTGGGAGTGTGTTGAATCGCCGCCGACGTAGCTGCGTTACCCCGCGCGAAACTGATCCAGTCTCACTTTTTGCCTGGACCGGGATCTGTCCGTCGACCCCATGTGAGAGTCCGATCAGCAGATACGTATGAAACGCACGAGGCTTCCAGACGTTGCAGTACGGCAGCGGCAGCGGAGTACAGCAACCACCGCGCCCGAAACCGACCGCGGTACCACCAATGACCAGCCGAGCAGACCTCAGCGACCGCGCCGCCGGTAGTTCGCATCGAGAAGGTCAGCCGTGCCACAGGTGTGCCAGATGGGTCGGGACTCACGGGGAACAGCGGCCGCCAACGGGGCTGAGAGACCGCAGGCGCCGAAGTCCGCGTTGCCCACGTCAGCCCCCAACTCGCTGCACCTCGCTCCCAAAGCGGGGGTAGCAGGTTCGGATTTCCGCTCAGGCCACAGCTTCGCCATGTCAATCGCCATGCCACTCAGGCGCCATGGCCGGCTCGCCGATCACCCGCAAGCCCAACCGCTCCGGAATTGGTGGAGGCTCTATGCGTTGACTCCAGCCGCCGGTCGGGGCCGACACGGTCGAGGGCGGGCCCGCCGTGAACGACCCGGACGGCAAGGCCGTCGCCCTCGTCAAGGTCAAGGGCGACCGGGTCGTCTCGGTCGGGTAGTTGGGGCGGATCTCCGCGACCATGCGCACTGCACGCTCACGAAGCTCGGCAGGGTAGGGGGATGGACGAGCCATGACTCGATCCTCTCAGGGAATCGAGCCTCCACCAGACCCGGAGCGGTTCAGGATCCTGACACGCTGCTGCGTGACGACTACGCCAGAAGCAGGCTGCCCAGCTACATCGGCGGACTGTTTGAGGCCCAGGCCAGCGACTGTCCGGACGCTTCCGATGACACCCGACGCCACAGCCTGATGAGCTGAGGAACAGTCAAGTACGCCCACCGCGAAAGGTCTGACGGATGGACGACAAGATATTCGCCGCCCTCGTTGCAGCGGCAGCAGCACTGCTCACTGGTCTCCTCTCCTACCTGGCGGCGAGACTCAAGATCCAAGCGGACGTGTCATCGCAGGCCAGACAGAACACGGCAGCCCTTGAGCTCCAGGAAGATCGTTTACGGACCGAGCTTCGCACCGAGTTCATGGCCGAGGAAGCCATTCGTGAACTGCTGCTCAGTGCGCAACCTAAGCGGTCATTCGAAGTGATCGAGCGCCGAGTGGGCGGATTCGACGGCGACGAACTCCGACAATTACTGGTGCGAGCCGGAGCAGTTCGCTTCTACGAGCGGAACAACAACAGAGAGCTGTGGGGACTCCGCGAGCGTAATGGACCCGAACTGGAAGGGGACAGGTGATCCCGCCTGTCCGCGCTGTGAGTAGGACTGGGTCCATCCATACCGTTTCAAGGCCGACGGGAGGCGCTTCATGCTGTGCACTGAGTGCGACTCACTGTGGTGGCCTGACGAGACGGTAGGTGACGCTCAGGGCTGGCCCCGGATCCGCTGCCCCGGGAGGTGCTGCACACCGCACTGGCGTGCGCGCCTCGTTGGTCCCATCACGCGTCGACAGAGCACATGCAGCGCAGTGGCTCAGCTGACCTTGCCCAGCCGAGCAACCGCTCGCACCAGTGCCGGCGCGTCATGAGCCGCTGCCGCCGAGACCACCAAGCGCACCGCCCCGGACCCGTCCGCATTCGCCTTGGCCTGCCATTCGAGCCCGTGGTGTCGAACCCAACCGCCGCCAGCGCATCTGCCAGCTCCCCGCCGGCATCAGTCGCGTCCCGCCAGCCCGCCACGTAGAAGCCGTATCTCAACCGAACGTGATGCCTTGATTTCTGCTGGTCAGGCATGGTTTTGCTCGGGGTGAGGGAGGCATGCGGCGTCTTGTGTCC
>NZ_JBIAPT010000070.1:0-3180 GCF_042888425.1 Streptomyces sp. NPDC002889 | reverse complement strand
ACGGACGAACTCCCACTCGGCATCCGACAGTTCATGGCGACGTATCACCCGACCATGATCCACCACGCAAGATCATTTGACGACAGACCCTAGCGAGGGGGGTTACTCCAGGGCGGCGATGAGGGGCGCCCACAGAGGGTGGGAGTTGGCCGGGACGACGAGGTGCGCCTGGTGGCGGGCGCGGGTCATGACGACGTAGAGAAGGCGTGAGCCGTTGGGGAACGGTTCGCCTTCGGGGCCGTACCACTCGTCGTCGGCGAGCAGCAGGATAGTGGTGTCGGCTTCGCGCCCCTTGGTCTGGTGGAGGTTCATCACCTGTACCGGCCGCGGGCGCGGCCGGGTGTCGCCCACCAGGGTCTCGTCGCGGGCACGGTGGAGTTCTTCGGCCACTCCCGTGATGCTCTGGTCTTCCTTGAGTACACGTAGTGCGCGGCGGGTGGTGGGGGCAGCCTGGAGCCAGGCCTCCTGGCCGCGGAAGGTTCCGATGCGGGTGTAAGCGTCGGTGACAAGCTCGGCGAGGCGGTCGATATCGGCGGTCGGGCCGATGCCCGCCGAGCGTAGATCCAGCGCGAGTGCCCGCAAGGCGCGCTCCAACGCAGGGTTGGACTTGTCCAGCATCTGCCGGGCGAGGGCGGAGAGCCCGCGGCCACGCAGGCAAGCGGTGACAAACACGGCCAGCGCCCGCCGGACCTGGGTGCGCTTCTGCCCGAGCGCGTACTGGACGAGGGCGAGTTGGGCGGAGAGTGCTTCCGCGTGAGCCTCGGTGAAACCGACCTGCTCATGGACCACGCCGTCCGCGTTCAAGGCGTCGGAGAGGGCGGTGGTGGCGATGTTGGTGTGGGTGAAGATGCTGACGGTGTGCTTCGTCTGGCGGGCGGCCCGTGCGAGTTCAATGACCTGCGCGTAGCCGGTGTCGTCGGTGATCCGTGTGACGGCGAGGCGGCCCTGTTGGGCGGCCGTGCGGAGGGCGGGGTCGGTGAAGCGGCGCTGGCGGGCGGCTTCCGCGGCGGCGGGCAGCACACCGGAGGGGTCGCGGTAGCTGGCGGTTTGAAGGTCAATCCGGCGGGCGCCGGGCAGGGCCATGGCGTTGGCGATCCGGGCGGCGGGATTCACGCCGGGTTTGAACGAGCCCTCGTAGATGCTCTGGTTGACGTCGCCCAGCAGGATGCGACGCGCTGCGGGGGCGATCTGTTGCAGGAAGGCCCACTCGGTGGCGTCGGTGTCCTGGAACTCGTCGCAGATGACGAGGGTGTACCGCCCGGCGTAGTGGTTGCGGACCTTGTCAAGGGCCAGCAGCTGGCGGGCGGCCGGCATCAGTTGACTGTACGTCAGTCCGGGAGAGCCCCAGGCACGGTCTGGTTGGCCTGACTGAGCACGCTCTGCGGGGTGGATAGCCGTGGTGTGCACCGAAGCCTGTGATGACCCTCCAGGCGAAGCCGTGGAAGGTCGACACCTCCAGCCGCGGCCGCAGCTCTCCAATGACGTTCGCGGCCCGGTCGATGATCTGGGCGACGGCGGTACGTGAGAAGGATAGGAACAACACCCGTGTCACAGCGGGCAGTTGGGTGCACTGTCCGCGCCGGGCCGCTTCTTGTCGCAGTCGCAGCAGTTTCTCGTCCGCTGCTTCCAAGTGGGCGCGGGCGGCGGCGACTGCGGTCGTGGTCTTGCCCGTGCCGGCGCGCCGCTGACCACCAGCACCGGCGCAACGCTCTCGAACACCGCGCGTTGGTCTCGCGCGCCTGATAGGTCATCAGGCGCCTGCTGGCCGGGACACGGTGGGCACATCGATCAGACCTGGCCCGCTGTGGGAAGGATCGGCAGCCAGTTCCAGGAGAGCCAGCGTCATGGAGATCACCGGCGGGTGTGGTGCGTTGGACTCGGCGTAGAGGGCTTCCAGGAACTGCTCGTGCAAGCCCTGTTTGTGGATCACCTTGCACAGGTTGGTGACCGCACCCTCGGTGGGCTGGCCGCCCATGGGGTCGGGAATGCCGTACTCGGTGAGGGTGGCGCTGGCGTCGGCGAGCGACTTCAGCGGGAGGCCGTCGGCCATGGCTCGCTCGATGGCGCCGGGAGGCAGCCGGACCACCGCGTCGCACGCGGCCTGGATCTTGGCGAGCTCGTCGGTGGTCTGGTCGCTGTCCTTGTCGCGGTCGATCACCGCCAGGACGCGGAAGCCCAACTGGCGTGCCAGGTTGGCGACGCGGGGAATCTGGCCGATGCCCCCTCGCCGCCGGTGCCGGAGGCGACCAGGCGCACCCCGTGGGCGGACAGGGGGAGTGAGGAGGGAGGCTTCCGGCGGTCGACCATGCTTAGCACTGCCACGTCATGCGGGCCCTCGGTGATGGCGACCGTGGGGGCGGTCAGCGCGGCCAGTAGCTGTGTCCGCGCGCAGGGTCCGCAGCAGTGCGGCAACAGATCCGTGCGGGACTCGATCGCCCCTACCGTCCGGCCGAGCCGTACAGACCGCAGGCATCACCGACGTCGACGAACTCGCCTCCATTGCCGCCCCCCGCATCACCCGCCGCACCACCGCCTCCGGCACCAGAGCCCGCGTCCGCACCAAAGCCGTCCTCATCACCCCCACCGGCACCGGCACCGGCCGCGCCGGCGCCCAGGCCATCGCCTCCGGCTCCGCCCGCCTGCGCCCTCTGATCGCCGAAGCAGCACGCCAGGGCCTCAGACTGGCGTTCACCGTCCGCATGCCGAAGGCCTGCTACATCCTTGCCTCCGGCAGCCGCACCGACTCACCCGGCATCCGCCGCGACGTCATCCAACGCGCCGACCACACCGAGGAACGCTCCTACGGCTCCGCCACCACCGGCGGGTTCGACGCAGCCGACTTCGCAGCCCGGGTCGACGCCGCCGTCGGCGACGTCACCGCAGCGGTTCACCGATGGCTCGTGGAGACCGGCCGCATCCATGAGGGGGCCCACATCACCCACCTGGAGATCCGCACCTGGCGACCCCGCTGACAGCCCCGCCCGGCAGCGTTGGTGAGATCAGCCCGTTCTGGTGCACTCAACGAGCGCGCGGCCCACCGGTGATCGATTCTAGGTGAATCTGCCTACCCGCTTGGGCGACTGACCTGAGAAGCCGTATCTCAACCGATCTTGGAACCTGCAAGTCGAACGGAGTTCCTGGTCGGGTGATCTTCCGGCCGTACGCGCATGAAGGCAGGGC
>NZ_JBIAPT010000069.1:0-3318 GCF_042888425.1 Streptomyces sp. NPDC002889 | reverse complement strand
CCGGACCCGGATCGAAGCGCTGCGTGAAGCGCTGGCCACGCGTGTCGTCGTTGCCGATGGTGCGATGGGCACGATGCTCCAGGCTCAGGATCCGACGCTGGAGGACTTCCAGGATCTGGAGGGCTGCAGCGAGATCCTGAATGTGACGCGGCCGGACATTGTGCGGTCGGTGCATGAGGAGTATTTCGCGGTCGGGGTGGACTGTGTCGAGACGAACACGTTCGGTGCGAACTTTGCGGCGCTGTCGGAGTACGACATTGCGGAGCGGGTTTTCGAGCTGTCGGAGTTGGGGGCGCGGATCGCGCGTGAGGTGGCGGACGGGTTCACGGTGTCGACGGGGCGGCAGCGGTGGGTGCTGGGGTCGATGGGGCCGGGTACGAAGCTGCCGACGCTGGGGCATGTGGCGTATGTGACGCTGCGGGATGCGTACCAGCAGAACGCTGAGGGCTTGATCGCGGGTGGTGCGGATGCGCTGCTGGTGGAGACGACGCAGGATCTGTTGCAGACCAAGGCGGCGATTCTGGGTGCGCGGCGGGCCATGGAGGTCGGTGGGGCGAGTCTTCCGGTGATCTGTTCGGTGACGGTGGAGACGACGGGCACGATGCTGCTCGGGTCGGAGATCGGTGCGGCGCTGACCGCGCTGGAGCCGTTGGGGATCGACATGATCGGTCTGAACTGTGCGACCGGTCCGGCGGAGATGAGCGAGCATCTGCGTTATCTGGCCCGTCATTCGAGGGTGCCGCTGTTGTGCATGCCGAATGCCGGCCTGCCGGTGCTGGGCAAGGACGGGGCGCATTACCCGCTGTCGGCGAGCGAGCTGGCGGATGCGCAGGAGATGTTCGTGCGTGAGTACGGGTTGTCGTTGGTGGGGGGTTGCTGCGGTACGACGCCGGAGCATCTGCGCCAGGTGGTGGAGCGGGTGCGGGGCGTGGAGCGGACGGTCCGTGAGCCGCGTCCGGAGCCGGGTGCGGCGTCGTTGTATCAGACGGTGCCGTTCCGTCAGGACACTGCGTATATGGCGATCGGTGAGCGGACGAACGCGAACGGGTCGAAGAAGTTCCGGGAGGCGATGCTCGAGGGCCGCTGGGACGACTGTGTGGAGATCGCGCGGGATCAGATCCGTGAGGGTGCGCACATGCTGGACTTGTGTGTGGACTATGTCGGGCGTGACGGTGTGGCGGACATGGAGGAGCTGGCGGGCCGGTTCGCGACGGCGTCCACGCTGCCGGTGGTGCTGGACTCGACGGAAGTGGAGGTGTTGCGGGCCGGGTTGGAGAAGCTGGGGGGCCGGGCGGTCATCAACTCGGTGAACTACGAGGACGGGGACGGGCCCGAGTCCCGGTTCGCCAGGGTCACCAGGCTTGCGCGGGAGCATGGTGCGGCGTTGATCGCGCTGACGATCGATGAGGAGGGTCAGGCGCGGACGGTGGAGACGAAGGTCGCCATCGCGGAGCGGTTGATCGAGGATCTGACGGGTAATTGGGGCATTCATGAGTCCGACATTCTCATCGACACTCTGACGTTCACGATTTGTACGGGTCAGGAGGAGTCGCGCAAGGACGGGATTGCCACGATCGAGGCGATTCGTGAGCTGAAGCGCCGTCGCCCGCAGGTGCAGACGACGCTGGGGTTGTCGAATATTTCCTTCGGTCTCAATCCGGCGGCGCGGATTTTGCTGAACTCGGTGTTCCTGGACGAGTGTGTGAAGGCGGGGCTGGATTCGGCGATCGTGCATGCGTCGAAGATTCTGCCGATCGCGCGGTTCGATGAGGAGCAGGTGACCACGGCTCTGGATCTGATCCATGACCGGCGTCGTGAGGGGTATGACCCGCTGCAGAAGCTGATGGCGCTGTTCGAGGGGGTCAACACCAAGTCGATGAAGGCCGGCAAGGCGGAGGAGCTGCTGGCGCTGCCGTTGGAGGAGCGTTTGAAGCGGCGGATCATCGATGGTGAGAAGAACGGTCTGGAGGCTGATCTCGACGAGGCGCTTGCGGGCCGTCCGGCGCTGGAGATTGTCAATGACACGCTGCTGGAGGGCATGAAGGTCGTCGGTGAGCTGTTCGGGTCGGGGCAGATGCAGTTGCCGTTCGTGCTGCAGTCCGCCGAGGTGATGAAGAATGCGGTGGCCTACCTCGAGCCGCACATGGAGAAGTCGGATGCCGAGGGCAAGGGCACGATCGTGCTGGCCACGGTGCGTGGTGATGTGCACGATATCGGTAAGAACCTGGTGGACATCATTTTGTCCAACAACGGCTACAACGTGGTCAATCTTGGTATCAAGCAGCCGGTGTCGGCGATCGTGGAGGCGGCGCAGGAGCACCGGGCCGATGTGATCGGTATGTCGGGTCTGCTGGTGAAGTCCACGGTGATCATGAAGGAGAACCTGGAGGAGCTCAACCAGCGTTCCCTGGCTGCCGACTTCCCCGTCATCCTCGGCGGCGCGGCTCTGACCCGCGCCTATGTCGAACAGGACCTGCACGAGATCTACCAGGGCGAAGTCCGCTACGCACGCGACGCGTTCGAGGGCCTGCGGCTGATGGACGCACTCATCGCCGTCAAACGCGGCGTCCCCGGAGCGTCCCTGCCGCAGCTGAAGCAGCGCCGTGTGCGCGCCACGGCGAGCGCGGTCGTGGAGGAGCGTCCCGAAGACGGTGCCGCCCGTTCGGACGTCGCGATCGACAACCCGGTCCCGGCGCCGCCGTTCTGGGGCACACGCGTCGTCAAGGGCATCCAGCTCAAGGAGTACGCGTCCTGGCTGGACGAGGGCGCACTGTTCAAGGGCCAGTGGGGCCTCAAGCAGGCGCGCGCCGGCGACGGCCCCTCGTACGAGGAACTGGTGGAGTCGGAGGGCCGGCCGCGGCTGCGGGGCTGGCTGGACCAGCTGCACACGCAGAACCTGCTGGAGGCGGCCGTCGTCTACGGCTACTTCCCGTGCGTGTCCAAGGGCGACGACCTGATCCTGCTCAACGAGGACGGCTCCGAGCGCACCCGTTTCTCCTTCCCGCGCCAGCGCCGCGGGCGCCGGCTGTGCCTGGCGGACTTCTTCCGCCCCGAGGAGTCCGGCGAGAGTGACGTGGTCGGACTGCAGGTGGTCACCGTCGGCTCGAGGATCGGCGAGGCGACGGCCAAGCTGTTCGAGGCCGACTCCTACCGCGACTACCTCGAACTGCACGGCCTGTCCGTCCAGTTGGCCGAAGCCCTCGCCGAGTACTGGCACGCCCGGGTCCGCGCCGAGCTCGGATTCGGCGGCGAGGATCCGGTCGATGTCGAGGACATGTTCGCGCTGAAGTACCGCGGCGCCCGGTTCTCGCTCGGCTA
>NZ_JBIAPT010000068.1:0-3393 GCF_042888425.1 Streptomyces sp. NPDC002889 | reverse complement strand
AGGACGTGCTGGTACGGGGTGCCGTCGACCTCGGGGAACACTGTGCGCAGGCTCTCGTGCCGGGCGACCAGATCGCCCAGCGCGGCACGCAGCGCGTCGCGGTCCAGCTCGCCCGTGAGCCGCAGCGCGAGCGGGATGTTGTAGGTGGCGCTCGGCCCTTCCATCTTGTGGATGAACCACAGCCGGCGCTGGGCGAACGACAGCGGCATGCCCTCGGGCCGCTGCTGCACCGTGAGCGCCAGCCGTCCGGGCCCGGCAGTGTCCAGGCGCGCCGCCACCGAGGCCGGGGTCGGGCTCTCGAACAGCGCCCGCAGTTCCAGCTCGACGCCGAAGGCAGCCCGGATGTGGGCGATCAGGCGGGTGGCGAGCAGTGAGTGTCCGCCCAGGTCGAAGAAGTCGTCGTCGACCCCGACCCGCGGCAGCCCCAGGACCTGCGCGAACAGGTCGCACACGATCTGCTCCTGCGGAGTGCGCGCCTCCCTGCCCGACCCCGTCGGCATGAACTCCGGTGCCGGCAGCGCGGCCCGGTCCAGCTTGCCGTTGGCCGTCAGAGGGAGTCGGTCGAGGGGGACGATGGCGGTGGGGTGCATGTAGTCGGGGAGATGGTGACGGGCATGTTCGCGGAGGGCGGTGACGAGGGCGCCGGTGCCGCGGCCGGTGGCGGGGTTGGTCGTCCAGGTGGAGAGGGGCGTGGCTAAGGCGCCGCTGTTGACGGGTGCGTAGGTGCCGACCGGGGCGCCGTCGGCCAGCCGGCTCCGGGCGACGAAGACGACGTCGACGGTGTCGGAATCGTGGGTGTTCCAGGTGACGCCGGTCCAGTAGCCGTGTTCGTCGCCCAGGTGGTGGAAGACCTCGAGATCGACGTGCGGAGTGCGCGGACCGGTCGGGGACGTGCCGGCTTCGAGGGCGTGCTGTACGGCGAGGTCGTGCGCGATGCGCGAGTTCGGGACGCCGGTGACGCGCAGCCGGTCGGGCCGCTCGGTGCGCAGGTGATCGGTGAGGGCGCCGATGTCCTGGGGCCAGGGCTGGGTGGGGGCGCTGGTGAGGGGGTGGGGGGTGATGCCGGTCTTGTAGAGGGTGGCGTCGTAGCGGTAGCGGGTGAGCTCGTTGTGGGCGGTGCCGCGTTTGAGCTGGATGTCGGCGCCGGCGATGTCGGGGATGTGGTGGGCGAGGGCGGTGAAGTACTCGGGGTCGACGAGGAGTTCTTTTTCGAGGACGAGGCTGTGTTCGACGGCGCGGCGGATGGCTGCGGTGTCGGTCGGGTCGTCGGCGCGCGCGGAGTGGACGGCGGCGGTGAAGGTGTGGAGGAGCCGGGGGTTGCGGACGTCGCCGATGAATAGGGCCCCGCCGGGGGTGAGAGCGCGGAAGGCGTGGTGGAGGACCTGTTCGAGGTAACCGGCGTTCGGGAAGTACTGGACGACCGAGTTGAGCACGATGGTGTCGAAGTGGTCGTGGGGGAGGTTGCCGAAGTCGTGGGCCGGCTGGGTCCGGAGGCGGACCCGGGAGGAGAGGACGGGATCCTCGTCGACGTGGCGCTGAAGGTCCTTGATGACGGTGGGGGAGAAGTCGGTGCCCCAGTACTCGTCGCAGTGGGGGGCGAGTCCGGCGAGGAGGAGACCGGTGCCCACGCCGATCTCGAGGACGCGGTGGGGGTTGAGGCTCTTGACCCGGTCGACGGTCGTGTCGCGCCATTCCCGCATCTCGGGCAGCGGGATCGGTCGGCCGTCGTAACTGCTGTTCCAGCTTGCGAAGTTCTCGCCGAACGCCGTCTCCGGCGCGGTGGTGTAGACGGAGTCGTAGAGATCCTGCCATTCGCCCAGCTGGTCCTGCTCGACATGCTCGTCGTGCGCATGCGCCGAGGTGTCGGCGATGACGTAGGCGACCAGTCGGGCGTCACCGGGCTGGTCCTGACGGACGGTGACGGCGGCCTGGGCGACGTCGGGGTGGTCGGTGAGGACTTTTTCGATTTCGCCGGGTTCGATGCGGAAGCCGCGGATCTTGACCTGGTGGTCGGTGCGGCCGATGAACTCCAGTTCGCCGTCCGGGTTCCAGCGCGCCAGGTCTCCGGTCCGGTACATCCGGGCGCCCGGTTCGAGGCCGTAGGGGTCGGCGACGAAGCGTTCGGCGGTCAGGCCCGGCCGGCCCAGGTAGCCGCGGGCCACCCCGGCTCCCGCGATGTAGAGCTCGCCCACCACGCCGGGCGCGACCGGCTGCAGGCCGCTGTCCAGGACGTACATCCGAGTGTTGGCGATCGGCCGGCCGATCGGCGGGGTGCCCGCCCCGCCGGACAGGTCCGCGGCGGTCGACCAGATGGTGGTCTCGGTCGGCCCGTACAGGTTGGTCAGGTCCTCCGTGAGCGTGCGCATGGACTCGGCGAGGGGGAGGGGCAGTGCCTCGCCGCCGACCAGCATGCGCAGGCCCCGCAGGGACTCCGGGTCGTGCGCCACCAGCAACTGCCACAGCGACGGGGTTCCCTGCAGGACGGTGACCCCGTGCCGGGCGATCAGGTCGAACACGGCGGACGGCTGCGGGACGGCCTCCTTGGGTGCGAGGACGACAGCGGCGCCTGAGAGCAGCGGGTGGTAGAACTCCAGCGCGGCGATGTCGAAGGCGACCGTGGTGACCGCGAGCAGCCTCTCCTCGGGCCGGAGCGGGATCTTCTGCCGCATGGCCACCAGGAAGTTGAGCAGCGCGGCGTGCGGCACGACCACGCCCTTGGGTCGGCCGGTCGAGCCGGAGGTGTAGATCACATACGCGGCGTCGGCGGGCCGCAGCGGCGCGGCGCGGTCGGCGTCGACCGGGTCGGTGTCGGGGCAGCCCGCCAGCAGCGCTTGGACGTCGGCGGAGTCCAGCACCAGCCGCTGCGACGAGCCACCGCCCGGGATCCGCCGGTCCGTCCCCGTGGTGGTGAGCAGCAGGGTGGGCCGGGCGTCCTCGAGCACGTACTCGATGCGCCCGGCCGGGTGGTCCGGGTCCAGCGGCAGGTATGCGGCGCCGGACTTGAGCACCGCCAGGAGTGCGATGACGAGGTCGGCCGAGCGCGGCAGGGCGAGGGCGATCACCCGGTCCGGGCCGGCGCCCCGCCGCAGCAGAGCGTGGGCCAACCGGTTGGCGCGGCTGTTCAGTTCCGCGTAGGTCAGGGTGGTTTCCCCCGTGATCAGCGCCACGGCGTCCGGCGTGGTCGCCGACTGCTTCGCGAAGCGGACCGGCAGCAGGTCGTCTCCGGTCTCGACCGCGGTGTCCAGCCAGGTGTCCAGCACCTGACGCTGTTCTTCGGGGGTGAGGAGGTTGATGTGGTTGAGGGGTTGGTCGGGGTGGGTGGTGGCGGTGTTGAGGAGGTGTATCCAGCGGTTGAAGAGGGTGTGGACGGTGGTGGGGTCGTAGATGTCGCTG
>NZ_JBIAPT010000067.1:0-3394 GCF_042888425.1 Streptomyces sp. NPDC002889 | reverse complement strand
CTTCGGGGCGGTTCGTGGCCTGCCCGTTCGTGGGGTCGGGTGTGCGGATGTATCGGACGGGTGATCTGGCCCGGTGGTCGCCGGACGGTGAGCTGTTGTTCGCCGGCCGGGCGGATGAGCAGGTGAAGGTTCGTGGGTTCCGGGTGGAGCCGGGTGAGATCGAGGCCGTTCTCGGTACGCATGAGGCGGTCGGTCAGGTCGCGGTGATCGTCCGGGAGGACCGGCCGGGGGACAAACGCCTCGTCGCCTACGTCGTTCCGGTTATGGATGACCAGGTGGACGAGCCAGTGCTGCGGGAGTTCGTGGCCGACCGGTTGCCCGACTACATGGTTCCTGCCGCCGTGGTCGTGCTGGAGGAACTGCCCGTCACGGTCAACGGAAAGCTCGACCGGGCGGCTCTTCCTGCCCCCGACTTCGCCGGAGTGGCGGGCGGCCGTGGGCCCGCGACGCCGACGGAAGAGGTGCTCTGCGGGCTGTTCGCCGAGTTGCTCGGCCTGGAGTGGGTGAGTGCCGAGGCCTCGTTCTTCGAACTCGGCGGCGACTCGATCCGGGCCATGCTGTTGGTGGCGGTTGCCCGGCGGGCCGGACTGCTCATTGAGCCCCACCAAGTGTTCGATCTGGCGACTCCGGCTGCTCTGGCAACCGTGGCAGTCGCGCTGGACCAGGACGTGCCGGTCGGTGAGACGGCCTCCGGCGCCGGGGAAGTGACGTTGACCCCGGCGATGCATGAGCTGCTCGACGCGGCCGGCCCGGTCGCGGGCTTCCAGTCGGCGCTCGTGGCGACTCCGGCGGCACTGGCCTTCGAGACCTTGGTCCACGCGCTCCAAGCCCTCGTCGATCACCATGATCTGCTCAGGGCTCGGCGGGAAGCCGGGCGGGAGTGGCGGCTGGTGGTGCCGGAAGCCGGGACGGTGTCGGTCGCGCCGTGCATACGGCGCGTCGACGCGACGGCGCTCGATGACGACGGCCTCGAGCGGGCGATCGCCGAGCACACGTGGGACGCGGCGAGCCGACTGGACGCCCAGGCGGGCATGATGATCCAGGCGGTGTGGTTCGACAGGGGGCCGGATTTCGCGGGGCGGCTCCTGCTGGCCGTCGACCACTTGGCGTTCGACGCGACGTCCTGGCGAGCTCTTCTACCGGATCTCGCGCACGCATACGCGGCGACCGCGGCCGGCCGGGACGCCGCGCTGGAGCCGGTCCCGACGTCGTACCGGCATTGGGCGCAGGCCCTGACCGCGCAGGCCGGAAGCGAGGAACGACTGGCGGAGCTGCCGGAATGGACCCGGCTGCTGCAAGGTGCGAATCCGCCGCTGACCGCACAGCCTCTGGACCCGGCCAGGGACGTGGGCGCCACGGTGCGACAGACGTCGGTGCGCGTCCCTGTCGAGGTCGCCTCGACGCTGCTGACCGGCGTCCCCGCCGCGTTCCACGCGAGGATCGACGATGTCCTGCTGACCGGCCTGATCACTGCGATCGCCGAGTGGAGGCCAGGCCAGGACAAGTTCGGCGGACTACTGGTGGATGTAGAGGGGCCGGACCGCGGCAGGGTCCCGCTGGCCGGATGCGCCGAGCTGTCCCGTACGGTGGGCCGGTTCAGCAGCGGCTGTCCCGTCCGGCTCGACGCCGGAGCACTCGATCCCGCCGAGGTGCGGGCCGGTGGTCCGGCTGCGGGCGGGGCTGTGAAGCGCATCAAGGAACAACTGCGGGCGGTGCCGGGAGACGGGCTGGGATACGGCCTGCTCCGTTACCTCAACCCCGAGACCGCGCCCACCCTCGCCGCTCTGCCCACCGCCCAGATCGGCTTCGCCTATCTGGGGCGGTTCACCAGCGGGGACAGCGACTGGCAGCTGATCCCGGAGCACGGGCTCATCGAGGGCATCGGCGAGCAGGCGCCGGTCAGGCATGCCCTCGAAGCCAAGGGCCTGGTCCAGGACCTGCCCGATGGGCCTCAGCTCGTCCTGAGCCTGGCGTGGGCCGAGAACCTGCTCGACGAGACAGCCGCCGAGCGGCTGCTCTCCGGCTGGGCGGCGATGCTGAGCGGTCTCGCCACGCACACCTCCCGGCCTGGCAGCGGCGGCCACACACCTTCCGACTTCCCTCTGGCCGCGCTCGACCAGCCGCAGATCGAGGCACTCGAGGCGGACGCCCGTGGGGTGGTCGACGTGCTGCCGCTGTCGCCGCTGCAGGAAGGGCTGATGTTCCACGCCCTGTACGACGAGCGGGACAGGGACATCTACGTGGAGCAGAAGACCCTCGATGTGCAAGGGCCCCTGAACATACGGGCGTTACGGGCAGCCTGGGACGCCCTGCTCGAACGGCACGGGAGCCTGCGCGCCGGCTTCCGTCAGATCGTCGGAGTCGAGGAGCCCGTGCAGGTGATTGCGCGGCAGGTGGTCCTGCCCTGGCGGGAGGAGGACCTGTCGGGGCTCGCCGAGGACGCGGCGCTGGCCGAGGCCGAGCGGCTGGGGAGCGAGGAGCGGGCCCGGCGGTTCGATCTCGCGGAGCCGCCGCTGCTGCGGATTCTTCTGGCCACGTTGGGTCCGGAGCAGTACCGCCTGGTGATCACGCTGCACCACATCGTGCTGGACGGCTGGTCGCTGCGGCTCCTGATACGGGAGCTGTGGGCCGCCTATACGGCCGGTGGCGATGCCAGGGGGCTGCCACCGGCCACTCCGTTCCGGGAGTACCTGGCGTGGTTGGGCCGTCAGGACAAGGCAGCTGCGCGGGAGGCGTGGCAGCAGACGCTGGCCGGCGTGGAGGAGCCCACACTGGTTGCGGCGGTCGATCCGAATGCCCCGCCGGTCCTGAGCCGGAGGGTGATCGCTGACCCGAGCAAGCCGCTGGCGAAGGCGCTGCGGGAGTTGGCTCGTGGTCAGGGCCTGACGTTGAACACGGTCCTTCAGGGTGCTTGGGCTCTGGTGGTCGGGCAGTTGAGCGGGCGTCGTGATGTCGTGTTCGGCGCGGCCGTGGCGGGGCGGCCTGCGGAGCTGCCGGGCATGGAGGACATGGTCGGGCTGTTCATCAACACGGTTCCGGTGCGGGTGCGGTTCGATCCGGATCAGTCGGTCTCGGAGATGCTGGCGGAGTTGCAGGCGCAGCAGTCGGCGCTGCTCGGTCATCAGCATCTGGGTCTCACCGAGATCCAGCGGCTGGCCGGACCCGGCGCGATGTTCGACACGCTGATGGCGTTCGAGAACTTCCATGCGGGCGAGGCCGACCCTCCCGATCCACTGGTGCTGACCGACTCCAGGACTCGGATGACAACCGACTTCCCCTTGAGCCTGGGCGTCGAACCGTCCGATGAGCTGAAGTTCTGGCTGGATTATCGGCCGGATGTGTTTGGGGAGGGGGCTGCGTGTGCGGTGGCGCGGCGTGTGGTGTGGGTGTTGGA
>NZ_JBIAPT010000066.1:0-3505 GCF_042888425.1 Streptomyces sp. NPDC002889 | reverse complement strand
ATGTTGAGCTCGGCGTAGGTCAGGGTGGTGTCGTTGCAGACCACGGCGGCCGCGTCGGGGTTCGCCTCGGCCTGCGCCTCGAACAGCCCCGGCAGCGTCGTGCCCCCGGTCGCCGTGACGGTGTCGTTGCGGGTGACGAGCAGGTCCTGCCGCTCCTCGTCGGAGAGCAGGTCGATCCGGCCGATCGGCCGGTCGGCATCGGTGACGACGAGGTCGAGCACCCGGATCAGCCGGTCGACGAGCCCCTCGGCCATGGCCCGGTCGAAGAGGTCGTCGCGGTAGTCCAGGCGCAGGTAGAGACGCCGGCCCGGGGCGGCGATCAGGGTGAGCGGATAGTGCGTCGCGTCCCGCCCGCCGCCGAGGTCCGGAGTGATCCGCAGTGGGGTGCCCGACGGGTCGGCGGGGGCGTCCCAGGGGTAGTTCTCGAACACCAGGGACGTGTCGAAGAGGTCGCCCAGCCCGGCGAGCTGCTGGATGCGGGCCAGCCCGAGGTGGTGGTGCGCGGTCAGCCGCGACTGCTCGTCCTGGAGCCGCACGACGGCGGACAGCAGCGACTGCGCCGGGTCCAGCCTGACCCGGACGGGCACCATGGTGATGAGCAGACCCACCATGGCCTCGACGCCGGGCAACTGCGGGTTGCGTCCCGCCACGACGGCTCCGAACACCACGTCGTCATGCCCCGTGCGCCGGCTCAGCACCAGACCCCAGGCGGCCTGCAGGACGGTGTTCAGGGTCACGCCGTGCCGCCGCGCCCACTCGGTGAGCGCCGTCGTGCGATCCTCGTCCAGCTCGACGGTGATCCGTTCCGGCATCAGCGCGGCGCGCCCGGGATCCACCGGCGTGAGCAGGGTCGGCTGCTCCAGGCCGGCGAGCGCCTCGCGCCAGGCGGCGTCCGCCGCCGGGCGGTCCTGCCGCGCGAGCCACTCCAGGTACTGCCGGTACGGGGTCACCCGGGGCAGCGCGGCCGTGTCGCCGTGGCTGCCGTACAGCGTGATCAACTCGCGGACGAGGATGGGCGTCGACCAGCCGTCGAGCAGGATGTGATGAGTGGACATGATCAGGCGGTGGTGCTCCGCGGCCAGCCGCACCAAGGAGAAGCGCAGCAGCGGAGGCTCGGCCAGGTCGAAGCGGCGGCCGTGCTCCTTGGCGGCGAGCCGCATCAGCTCCGCTTCCGCCTCGGCGGCGGGGAGCGACGAGAGGTCGAACTCCTGCCAGGGAAGCGTGAACTCACGCGGTATCAGCTGAATGGTCTGTCCCGAGTCCACCTGCCGGAAACCGGCACGCAAATTCGGGTGCCGCTGCATGAGTGCGCGGACCGCCGCCCGCAGGCGCGCCCCGTCGAGGGTGCCCTCGATGTCGAAGACGTGCTGCACCGCGTAGACGTCCGCGCCATCCTGCTCATAGCGGGAGTGGAACAGCAGTCCCTCCTGCATCGGGGAGAGGGGCAGGATGTCTTCCAGGCCCGACGACGTCATTTCTGAATCCTCCACGCGGCTTCGAGTTGCTCGATGTCCTGCTGGCTGAGTTCGGTCAGAGGGAAGTCCGAGGGCGTGTGACCACCGGTGTCGGACCGATCGGCATGCCGGACCACGCCGCGGATCGCCTGGAACCAGTGCTCGGCGAGGACACGGACGTGCTGCTCGGGCCACAGATCCGGAGCCCACGTCCAGACGGCCTCCAGCCACGGCCCGTCGGGGGCGTCGCGCACCATCGAGTTGACCTCCAGTCCGTGCGCCAGGGCGGTAGCCGGATCGGCGCCGCTCAGCAGGCCCGTCTCCGACGCCACCGTCCACGCCGGACTGCCGGGAACCAGCGGGGTGCCCGCCGCCGGGAACCGGCCGAGGTAGTTGAACCCCAACTGGGGCACGGTGAGTCCGGCCAGCTCCGGCCCCGTCGTGGGATTGAGGTGACGCAGCAGACCGAAGCCCACGCCCCGGTCAGGCAGTGACCGCAGCTGCTCCTTGACTCCCTTCAGCGCCGGCCCGACGGCCGGTCCGCCGCCGACGACCTCCTCCCAGACCAGCGGGCCCGGGTCGATCCGTACGGGATACAGCGACGTGAACCAGCCCACGGTGCGCGACAGGTCCGTGCCCTCGATGATGTCCTCGCGGCCATGCCCCTCCACGTCCACCAGCAGCGCCGTGTGCCGCCCGCGGGCGTGACCGCGGCGCCACTGGGCGACCGCCAGGGCGAGCGCTGTCAGCAGAACGTCGTTGACCCCGGCGTGGAAGGCCGCGGGCACCGTGGTCAGGAGCGGGGCGGTGACCTCGGGCGGGAGGGACAGCGTGAGGTCGCGGGCCCGGCCGACGGTGTCCCTCCCGGGGTCAAGTCGGCCGGCGGTCAGCGGCGGGTCGGCCGCGGCGAGCAGGTCGGTCCACAGCGTCGCCTCCGCGGCGCGGGTCGGCTGTCGGGCCTCCGCCATCAGCAGCCGCGACCAGCCACGCAGCGAGGTGCGCACCGGATCCAGCCGGGGCGGGCGGCCGAGCGCGACCGCCTCCCAGGCGGCGACCAGGTCCGGGAGCAGGATCCGCCAGGACACGCCGTCCACCACCAGATGGTTGACGAGACACAGCAGCCGACCGGGGAGAGCCGGTCCGGCGTCGAACCAGACGGCCCGGAGCAGCAGACCCCGCTCGGCCGACAGGCCGGCGGCCGCCGCCGCCAAGTGGCTGCGGATCAGCGCCTCGTCGACGGCGGCGCCGCCGAGGTCGACGCGGTGCACCAGGCCGGCGGCCGACACGGTGCCAACCGGCCGAACCTCCAGCGACCACGGCAGCCCGGCCGTGCCGCCGGGCTTCCGGATCAGCCGCAGCGCGTCGTGGTGGTCCAGGAGTGTCTGGACGGCTGCGGTGAGACGGTCCTCGCCGAGACCGGCCGGTACCTCCAGCAGCATCGCTTGGTGGAACTGGTCGATTTCACCGCCGCGCGCGTCGAACCAGCGCATGATCGGGGTCGGTTCCACCGGGCCGATGCCCGAGGCGTCGGCCTCCGGGGCCGTCGGGCCCGTTTCCTCGGCGACCTCGGCCAGTCCGGCCGCCGTCCGCTGCTCGAAGACGTCCCGGACCGCGAACCCGATACCTGCCGACCGCGCCAGGCTGACCAGGCGGATCGAGACGATACTGTCCCCGCCGAGCGCGAAGAAGTCCTCGTCGGGACCGACCCGGTCCACCCCCAAGGCCTGCGCGAACAGCTCGCCGAGCAGCCGCTCGCGCGCGGACGACGGCTCGCGGTTCGGCGCGTGCGCCTGCGCGGCCGGGGCGGGGGTGGGCAGCGCGGCCCGGTCGAGCTTGCCGTTGGCCGTCAGCGGGAGGCGGTCCAGCGGGACCAGCGCGGAGGGCAACATGTAGTCCGGCAGCCGCCGCCGCGCGAACTCGCGCAGGCTTTCCGCCGATGCCGTGGCGCTCATGACCACGTAGGCGATCAGGCGGGTGTTGCCGGGGTGGTCGTTGTGGAGGGTGACGGCGGCGTGGGTGATGTCGGGGTGGTCGGTGAGGACTTTTTCGAT
>NZ_JBIAPT010000065.1:0-3609 GCF_042888425.1 Streptomyces sp. NPDC002889 | reverse complement strand
CTGCGCCCGGAGCAGGCGGCGTACATCGGTGTCGACGTCGAGGGCCCGTACAAGCCCGACCACTACCGCTACTGACCCACCGCCGCCGATCCACCACGGATCAGCGGCAGATCAGCACACGATCGCCCCGGACCTGCTGCTGACGCGCTCAGCGGCAGGCACCCATCGGTACCAGGCAGGCCCCCGCACCCCCGTGTCGGGGGCCTGCCCCGTACCCTCCTCGCACGGCTCCGGCCAGGACGTCTCCCCGTCCCCGGGCCTCACCGCACAAGGACGCCAACGCCCCCATGCCCCGCGGCCGTTATTCGCTCCACGATCCGCACGATCGCACCCCCCTCGGCGACGAACACTTCCAATGCGCCCCCGGCCCCTCCGGCTGGCGTTACGTCTCCAGGATCATCACTCCCTCCGGCGATCAATCCGGCTCTGTCGATCTGGCCCTCGACGAGCTCGGCCGCCCCATCCGTCTCGAACTGCACGCAGCGGACTGGCAGGTGCGCGGCGCCGCCCTGGAGGGCGTCACCTGGGTCCGCACCGACCCGACAGGCACCCATGCCACGGAAGGCAATGTCCGCGCCCATGCCTTCACCGGCACCTCCCCCGCCTTCCTTGTAGCCACTGCCCGTCTGCTGCGCCTCACCCCCCATGCCCCGGCGACCCGGGTGCGCCTGGTCGCCTTCACGGACCCGGTCCTCGCCCCCCGCACGCTCGACCAGTCCTGGGCCCTGGTGAAGAGTGAAGCGCACGCCACTGACAACGGCCTTCTGACGGTGGATGAATACCAGGTCAGCGCCCTGGACACGGGGGAGCGGCACACCGTCCACATCGCCGGGGACGTGGTCCTCGCGGCACCGGGCATCGAACTCGAGGAGCTCGAGTCCCCGCCGTCGGTGTTCTCCTGATCCCTGGACCCGTTGATCCCTCAGAACCCGTTACGCGGGTGGTGCGAACCCCGTGGCAGCGGCCGCCGTCGGCCCCTCGTCATCACTGACCTTCGCCCCGGCGGCCCCTGCACTCGCCGCCGTCCCGGCCGTGCCGGTCGTCCCGGCCACGACCGGCGTCGTCGAACCGGTCTGCGCCCCCGCAGCCGAGCCCGGTGCCGCCCATCCGGCAGCCACACCCGCCGGCCCCGTTCCGCCCCCGACTCCCGTCCCCGCCGCGAGCGCCGTCCCTGGTCCGGCAACCGGTGCCCCCGCGGTCTCCGCCCCGGCGGCCGGGCCTCCGGGCCCGGCCGCGCCACCGGCGCGGAATGCCCGCCGGGCATCACGCGCCTGCCGTTCGTTCACCACCGCCGCGAGATACGCGGCCGGCGGCACCCGCTCCGGAACCGGCGCCCCCGTACGCGCCGCCAGATCCTCTGCCAACCGCTGCGCCATCGACCAGCTCACGGCCCGGTCCAGCTGCCGCATCCGTGTCAGGTACTGACGTATCGCAAGCCACAGATCGTCGGGCACACGCGACAGATCGAGCTGGGCGAACCGCCCGACGAGCCAGGGTGGCGGCAGGGGCACTCCCATCGCGCCGCGCGCCGCAGGCACCCGCTCGCGCACCACCAGCGTTCCGGCGAACACATCACCGATGCGCCGCCCCCGCGCCGAGACGAGTGACGCGATGCAGGCGATGATCCCGAACGTCATCAGGATCTCGACCATCCCCACGGCTCCCCGGACCAGCGCATGCCGGAACCGGATCGGCCCGCCGTCGTCCCGCACCACACGCAGTCCACAGGCAAGCTTTCCGAGCGAGCGCCCATGACTGAGCGTCTCCACGGCGATCGGCGCCCCTACGAGCACCAGCAGGAACGTCGCGATCGAAACGGCCATCACCGCGGCCTCGTCCAACGACGCCGTTGCCACCGCGAGCCCGATGGATATGAAGAGGTACGCCGCCCCCACCACCACAAGATCGATCACGAGGGCGAGCGCCCGGCTCGGCAGCCTCGCCGGCTGCAGGCCGAGTACGACCGCGTCCCCCGTCACAAGCCCACTCACTGCTGCCGCCCTTCGGTTCTGTCGACCTTCCCTGCCCCGCGATTCCTCAGTCTGCCAAGCTGACCCGCAGCGCGCCGCAGTAGTACGGACCGTACGCACCCAGTGCCTGGAGCAGCAGCCGAACATGGACCTCGATGTCTTCGTGACCGCCCACCGTGCCGAGTGGGACCGCCTGGACCACCTCATGCGTCGAGGCCGCCACCTCAGCGGGGCCGAGGCCGACGAACTGGTCGCCCTGTACCAACGCACTGCCACCCATCTGTCCCTCATCCAGTCCAGCGCCCCCGACCCCACGCTGACTGCAAGGCTCACCCAGTTGGTGGCACGGGCGCGTGCCGTCGTCACCGGCACCCGACGGGCCGGCTGGCGCGACGTCGTCCACTTTCTCACCGCCGGCTTCCCCGCGGCCGTGTACCGGTCCCGCCACTGGTGGATACCGACCGCGGTCCTCTCCACCGTTCTGGCCGCGATCATCGGCTGGTGGATCGGTACCCATCCGGAGGTGCAGGCGGCGATCGGCGCCCCGGAGGACCTGCGTCGGATGACCGAGCCCGGCGGTGAGTACGAGACCTACTACTCGAGCCATCCGGCAGCCTCGTTCGCGGCCCAGGTCTGGACGAACAACGCGCAGGCCGCTGCCATGTGCCTCACGCTGGGCGCGTTCCTGTGCCTCCCGGTCATCTGGATCCTCTTCCTCAATGTCCTCAACCTGGGCGTCGGCATCGGCCTGATGTCCTCTGCCGGACGCCTCGACGTGTTCCTGGGCCTGGTCCTCCCGCACGGCCTCCTCGAACTCACGGCCGTCTTCGTCGCCGCCGGCACGGGCCTGCGCCTCGGGTGGACGGTCATCGACCCCGGCCCACAGACCCGCCGTACGGCCCTCGCCCAGCAGGGGCGGGCGGCCATCGGCATGGCCATCGGCCTGGCGCTCGTCCTCTTCGTCGCGGGCGTGATCGAGGGCTTCGTGACCCCTTCGGGCCTGCCAACCTGGGGGCGCATCACCATTGGCATCGTTGCTGAACTGGCGTTTCTTGCCTACGTCTACATCCTGGGCGGGAGGGCGGCCCGCGCTGGTGAGACGGGCGACGTGGACGAGGCCGATCGCAGTGCGGAGCTCCCGGCCGCCGCCTGATGTGCAGGGGACCGCTGTGACCTGCTACTGTCCTCTTCGCCCACAAACCCATTGACATGGTGCGCGTGGGGAGGTAGATTCAAACGGTTGGCCCGAACTGGACATGTTCGGGCGTGAACGTTTAGAATCTCTCTCGCTCTCACCGGAAATCGATTTCCGTGGAGCCTCTTCCGACCTCTTATTCGAATCACGAAGCCGATTCGTTCGGCCGAAATGTTTCTGATAAAGTCGGACTCGCCGGAAAGGGAAACGCGAAAGCGGAGAACTGGAAAGCGCAGTAACAAATCTCCTGCCTGGCAGGGGACCCGCCGACCGGGAATCGGACACGAAAGAGTCTGATAGAGTCGGAAACGCAAGACCGAAGGGAAGCGCCCGGAGGAAAGCCCCAGAGAGTGTTCTGCGGGTGAGTACAAAGGAAGCGTCCGTTCCTTGAGAACTCAACAGCGTGCCAAAAGTCAACGCCAGATATGTTGATACCCCGTCCAT
>NZ_JBIAPT010000064.1:0-3725 GCF_042888425.1 Streptomyces sp. NPDC002889 | reverse complement strand
CCCGCTACGACAAAACCGCCGAGTCCTACCAGGCAGCCGTAACCCTCGCCTCGCTGCTGATGTGGGCGTGACACTTTGACGACAACTCCTAGGCAGGTCTTCTATGTCAACGCCGACGTAGGCGACCGCTTCTGCGTCTGAACTGACGAGAAGCGCATGACCTACCTGACCGTCACCGCCACCGAGCCTCATGCCAACTTTGAGCACAACCGCATCACGGTCAAGGGCACGGTGTGGAACAACCCCAATCCAGGCTGACAAGCGCTGGGAGGCGCTGCGGGAACGCAGGCCACCGGTCAGTCTAGGATGCCAAGTTCGGCCGGCGCCAAGGAATCGGGCGCCGGCCGCCGGATTGCGCGCGGAAGCTGAGGGCTGAAACGGGGTCGAGGTCTCACTCAGGGGATGCGCCAACGGAGAGACTAGACAGTCTTTCGGGGCGTCAGCAGACCGGTGCTACGGGACACTTGGGCGATGACCACAGCCTCCACCTCACAGTCCTCCCGCGACCGAGCCCTCGGGCGGGGGCGTCAGCACACTCATCCCCACAGGGCGCCGCGGCGTCGCCGGCTGACCAGGCAGCCGCAGCCCTCGCTCCGCACCGTTGCCGTACACGTCGGCGTCCTCCAGGCCGCCGCAGCACTCCTGGAGGAGACCGCCCGTACGGCCGGAGACGAGTTGTCCCGGGACGCCGCACAGCACACTGTGGCGCTGCTGCGAGCGGCCATGCAGTCGGAACAGACCCAGGGCAGCCGGAAGGTGTGTCGATGTCGAGGCGCCGCCGGAACGCCTGCCACAGACGGTCGACGTCGGTTCTGGGAGTCCAGTTAGTGCACGCACCGATGTCACCCACCGGATCCCGGTCCGGAGCGTGACCCCGGATGACGACGGTGTCCGGCCCACATGGGACGCAGGCCGCCCCATACCGAGAACGGTCGCTCGTTACCCGCCCAGGTCGTTCGACAACCGAGAAAACCCATTCAGCAGGATGGGTCAGGGCTCAATCGGGGAACTCGGGTCCGACCGCCGTACGGGCACCAAGCGCCCTTCCCTTGCCCCAGCCGAGCTCGCGCCGGTACCCGCCGAACAGGCCGGATTCCTCGAGTTCACTCACATCACGGAAGCGCGAGCCGGAAGCAACCGCGGTCACAAGCGGTGCAACGAACAGCGCGTCGGTCGGGCAGTACGCCTCACACTGGAAGCAGGTCTGGCAGCTGTCCTGTCTCGCAATCACCGGGACCCCGTCGGGCCCTCGGTCGAACACGCGCGTCGGGCACACGTCGATGCACAGGTCGCATCCGACGCAGCGGTCCCGCTCGACGATCTCGATCATGCCGCTCGACCTCCTCCGAGAGCCATCGCGTGCGGCACCGACTCCGGACGGCTCCAGACCTCGTCGAGCCCACCCGTGAGCAACCGGTAGTGCTGGGCCGGGTCCTGCGCCGGTCGGTCGACGCGCTTGTGCATCCCGCCTGACTCGGTCCGGTGCAGAGCCGCGTGGTACATCCAGCGCCCGTGTGCCACCACCGCGGCCGCTTCCCTGGCCCGGAACGCTTCCTCGCCGCTCGCGCCCAGACCTTCGCGCACCACGGACCACGTCCCGTGCAACGAGTGCAGAGCCGGCCCGAGACGATCCGCGTCCCGCAAGTAGTTGCGGTCGTAGGGCAGCACCTCTCGCTGCACGTCGGCGACGACCTCGCGATGGCTGACGGTCACGGCGCCGGTCGGACGCAGGCCGGCCGTACCCACTCCCCGCAGCTCGCGGACGGCCTCGCCGGGTGGCGAACGCGGCGGCACCCCGGCCCGCCCAGCTGCCCGAGGAGGCCGCCCACGCGGCGTTGTGGCTGCCGCCTCCGGTGAAGCCACCGCAGATCAGCTCCCTTGTCGCGGTGTCGCCGGCCGCGTACAGGCCCGGGACGTCGGTCGAGCAGTCCTCGCCTGCGATCCGCACTCCGCCCGTGCCCCTCACCGTGCCCTCGGCGAGCAGGGTGATCTCGAACAGGTCGGTGAACGGATCGATGCCCAGCCGGTCGAAAACCAGGAAGAAGTTCGGCTGGCCCCAACGCATCGCGCGCTGTTCGTCCGGCATGGCACGGTCGATCCGGGCGTAGACCGGTTCCTTGAGGAGGGCCCTCGCGATCGCCGACCAGCCGCCCTTGCTCGCTGCGCCTTCGAGCACCGAGCCGTCGGAGTGGTGGAAGTCGCCCAGGAGTAGTAGGCGGTCTTGGTCAGCGACGTGCCCTTCGGGGCTATGGCGTAGGAGTTGGAGAACTCCATCCCGGGCAGCTGTGCTCCCGCCTCGGCGGCCAGGAGGGCGCCGTCTCCCGTGTTGACGTCACAGCCAAGGGTCTTGGACTAGAACGCGCATCCGCCGGCAGCCAGCACCACCGCACCCGCCTCGACACGCACGACTTCTGTGTGCCACTCGTTCGCCTTCGATGTCTCACTGTCGACGGCGAGCACGGTGGTCGTACCGTCGGCGGCCGGCACGTTCGGTGGGCGGTTGTCAGGTCGCCGAACCACCCGGCCACACGCTCCTGAGCGGCGTTGTCGAGATTCACATTGTCGAACACGATCGCCTTGTGCTCGTTGAGGGCATGACGGAGCGTCGTGATCGTCGAGGGGTCGGGGGGCGCCGCGAAGTCGACGCCCTCGACGAGCGCGCCGATGCGGCCCGTGAGCTTGCGGATGGACGGAGACATGGGAGGTCCCTCTCAAGGAATTCGGGGGGCACCGCCGGGTGCCGAGAGTCGGAGTGAACGGGTCATGGGCAGGGATGAACGGCCGCGAAGTCAGACCTCGGTTAGGGCGTGATGTGAGGGACCGACGACTACTCGAGGAGTGCCAGATGAAGGTCAGACTCGTATGGTGGAGGTCGCGCGACCGCTGACTGACGGCACGTCGCCTCGCCGAACTCGAGCTGTGCCGCACATACCTCTCCCCAGCGTGAGCGGAGCGGCGGAGCGAGGATCAGGAGAAGGAAACAGTCAAGCGGTGCGTACCGCGGTCCCTCGGGGAGGCACGGGTGGGGCGGCGGCTTCGCACCGCCCCAGCCGGAGGTACGGCTTCGGCGCACACCGATCGCTGCCGAGGGCCGCTTTGCGGATCAGCGACACGTTTTCCGGCTCAGCGACATGCTCTCCGGATCAACGGCGACAGGACGCGCTGGAGACGTGCGCCAGGTCGATGTGGCGCCGCCGAGTCAAATCCACGCGCGGGGTCATGGAACGTGAGTTGAGCAGACGTCGACGCTTTCGGTCAATAGGTTCCAGACAGGTCTCACATCGCGGAAACCTTGAACTGCTTCGCCCCTTCAGACCGAAGCGGCGGGATCTGGGCGGCGCAGGCGATCCGCGTGGTCAGGAGGGAATCCTCGCCACGGCCGACATGACCGTCGACGTAATTTCGCACCATGTCCGAGCGTCGGACGTCCGGCCGGCGAGCACGGGGAAAGCGTCCTCCACAGGTGGCGAATGTGCTGGCTGACCAGCGTGCGCAGCACCGGCCACTGAGCGAGGAGAAGAGTCCGGTTGAGGACTGCAACGAGGTCGTCGTGCTGCCCTTCGGCCAGCACCGTGCGGTTCCGGTTGTTCTCCGGCGCCCTCGACGACGGCGTTCCCTGATCTTCGAGGGCGCTAGGAGTTGTCGTCAAAGTGTCACGCCCACATCAGCAGCGAGGCGAGGGTTACGGCTGCCTGGTAGGACTCGGCGGTTTTGTCGTAGCGGGT
>NZ_JBIAPT010000063.1:1805-4961 GCF_042888425.1 Streptomyces sp. NPDC002889 | reverse complement strand
CAAGCCCTCGGCCTATTAGTACCAGTCAGCTTCACCGGTTGCCCGGCTTCCACATCTGGCCTATCAACCCAGTCGTCTACTGGGAGCCTTACCCTCTCAAGGAGGTGGGAGTCCTCATCTCGAAGCAGGCTTCCCGCTTAGATGCTTTCAGCGGTTATCCTTTCCGAACGTAGCCAACCAGCCATGCCCTTGGCAGGACAACTGGCACACCAGAGGTTCGTCCGTCCCGGTCCTCTCGTACTAGGGACAGCCCTTCTCAAGACTCCTGCGCGCACAGCGGATAGGGACCGAACTGTCTCACGACGTTCTAAACCCAGCTCGCGTACCGCTTTAATGGGCGAACAGCCCAACCCTTGGGACCGACTCCAGCCCCAGGATGCGACGAGCCGACATCGAGGTGCCAAACCATCCCGTCGATATGGACTCTTGGGGAAGATCAGCCTGTTATCCCCGGGGTACCTTTTATCCGTTGAGCGACGGCGCTTCCACAAGCCACCGCCGGATCACTAGTCCCGACTTTCGTCCCTGCTCGACCCGTCGGTCTCACAGTCAAGCTCCCTTGTGCACTTACACTCAACACCTGATTGCCAACCAGGCTGAGGGAACCTTTGGGCGCCTCCGTTACTCTTTAGGAGGCAACCGCCCCAGTTAAACTACCCATCAGACACTGTCCCTGATCCGGATCACGGACCCAGGTTAGACATCCAGCACGACCAGAGTGGTATTTCAACGGCGACTCCACAACCACTGGCGTGGCCGCTTCAAAGTCTCCCACCTATCCTACACAAGCCGAACCGAACACCAATATCAAACTGTAGTAAAGGTCCCGGGGTCTTTCCGTCCTGCTGCGCGAAACGAGCATCTTTACTCGTAGTGCAATTTCACCGGGCCTATGGTTGAGACAGTCGAGAAGTCGTTACGCCATTCGTGCAGGTCGGAACTTACCCGACAAGGAATTTCGCTACCTTAGGATGGTTATAGTTACCACCGCCGTTTACTGGCGCTTAAGTTCTCAGCTTCGCCACGACGAATCGTGACTAACCGGTCCCCTTAACGTTCCAGCACCGGGCAGGCGTCAGTCCGTATACATCGCCTTACGGCTTCGCACGGACCTGTGTTTTTAGTAAACAGTCGCTTCTCGCTGGTCTCTGCGGCCACCCCCAGCTCACGGAGTAAATCCGATCACCAGTGATGGCCCCCCTTCTCCCGAAGTTACGGGGGCATTTTGCCGAGTTCCTTAACCATAGTTCACCCGAACGCCTCGGTATTCTCTACCTGACCACCTGAGTCGGTTTAGGGTACGGGCCGCCATGAAACTCGCTAGAGGCTTTTCTCGACAGCATAGGATCATCCACTTCACCACAATCGGCTCGGCATCAGGTCTCACCCTGCATGAGAGACGGATTTGCCTATCTCTCGGGCTACACCCTTACCCCGGGACAACCACCGCCCGGGCTGGACTACCTTCCTGCGTCACCCCATCGCTTACCTACTACAGATCTGGGCCGGCGGCTCCACCACTCCCCCTCACTCCGAAGAGATCAGGGGCGGCTTCACGGCCTTAGCATCGTCTGATTCGATATTGGGCGTTTCAAAGCGGGTACCGGAATATCAACCGGTTGTCCATCGACTACGCCTGTCGGCCTCGCCTTAGGTCCCGACTTACCCTGGGCAGATCAGCTTGACCCAGGAACCCTTAGTCAATCGGCGCACACGTTTCTCACGTGTGTATCGCTACTCATGCCTGCATTCTCACTCGTGAACCGTCCACAACTCGCTTCCGCGGCTGCTTCACCCGGCACACGACGCTCCCCTACCCATCACAGTCCCCGTTGGGGGTATGTACTGCAATGACACGACTTCGGCGGTACGCTTGAGCCCCGCTACATTGTCGGCGCGGAATCACTTGACCAGTGAGCTATTACGCACTCTTTCAAGGGTGGCTGCTTCTAAGCCAACCTCCTGGTTGTCTCTGCGACTCCACATCCTTTCCCACTTAGCGTACGCTTAGGGGCCTTAGTCGATGCTCTGGGCTGTTTCCCTCTCGACCATGGAGCTTATCCCCCACAGTCTCACTGCCGCGCTCTCACTTACCGGCATTCGGAGTTTGGCTAAGGTCAGTAACCCGGTAGGGCCCATCGCCTATCCAGTGCTCTACCTCCGGCAAGAAACACACGACGCTGCACCTAAATGCATTTCGGGGAGAACCAGCTATCACGGAGTTTGATTGGCCTTTCACCCCTAACCACAGGTCATCCCCCAGGTTTTCAACCCTGGTGGGTTCGGTCCTCCACGAAGTCTTACCTCCGCTTCAACCTGCCCATGGCTAGATCACTCCGCTTCGGGTCTTGAGCGCGCTACTGAATCGCCCTGTTCGGACTCGCTTTCGCTACGGCTTCCCCACACGGGTTAACCTCGCAACACACCGCAAACTCGCAGGCTCATTCTTCAAAAGGCACGCAGTCACGAGACACCAAGCAAGCTTGATGCCCGACGCTCCCACGGCTTGTAGGCACACGGTTTCAGGTACTATTTCACTCCGCTCCCGCGGTACTTTTCACCATTCCCTCACGGTACTATCCGCTATCGGTCACCAGGGAATATTTAGGCTTAGCGGGTGGTCCCGCCAGATTCACACGGGATTTCTCGGGCCCCGTGCTACTTGGGTGTCTCTCAAACGAGCCGTTAATGTTTCAGCTACGGGGGTCTTACCCTCTACGCCGGACCTTTCGCATGTCCTTCGCCTACATCAACGGTTTCTGACTCGTCTCATCGCCGGCAGACGACGAAAGAGAGATCCCACAACCCCGCATGCGCAACCCCTGCCGGGTATCACACGCATACGGTTTGGCCTCATCCGGTTTCGCTCGCCACTACTCCCGGAATCACGGTTGTTTTCTCTTCCTGAGGGTACTGAGATGTTTCACTTCCCCTCGTTCCCTCCACACTGCCTATGTGTTCAGCAGCGGGTGACAGCCCATGACGACTGCCGGGTTTCCCCATTCGGAAACCCCCGGATCAAAGCCTGGTTGACGGCTCCCCGGGGACTATCGTGGCCTCCCACGTCCTTCATCGGTTCCTGGTGCCAAGGCATCCACCGTGCGCCCTTAAAAACTTGGCCACAGATGCTCGCGTCCACTGTGTAGTTCTCAAACA
>NZ_JBIAPT010000062.1:0-5225 GCF_042888425.1 Streptomyces sp. NPDC002889 | reverse complement strand
GAACGAAGCACCTGAGCCTCGAACAACCCCGCCAACGTCACCGACGCAGCCCGACGATCAGTCGCATTCCACTCCCGCACCACACGAGAACGCTCGCCCATACCGAGAACATCGATGTCGCTGAGCCGCGTCCGCGGATCGGCCGCCATCTGCTCCAGCACCCGCACCAGCCGCTCCCCCAGAGCCCGGGCTGTGTCCTCGTCGAACAGGTCGACGGCGTAGTGGAGCGCGCCGTCGAGCCCGGCCGGGTCCCCCTCGCCGTCACGGTGCTCGGCCAGCGTCAACGACAGGTCGATCCGGGCCGCCGCAGCGCCCGGCGGCATGGAGCGCACCTGCACGCCTGGGAAGTCCCAGTGCTCAGGGGGAAAGGTCTGCAGGGAGAGCATGACGTGGAACAGGGGGTGGCGGGACAGTGACCGTGAGGGGTTGAGGTCGTCGACGAGATACTCGAAGGGCAGGTCCTGGTGGGCGTATGCGGCCAGGTCGGTTTCCCGCACCCGTGCCAGCAGCTCCTCGAAGGTGGGATCGGCGCTCAGGTCGGTCCGTAGCACCAGGGTGTTGACGAAGAACCCGGCCAGGCCGTCCAGCGCCGCGTCCCCTCGTCCGGCGACCGCGGTGCCGATCGGGACGTCGGTTCCCGCACCCATCCTTGCCAGCAGAGCGGCCAACGCGGCATGCACGACCATGAACATCGTGGCATCACCGCGCCGCGCGACGTCCACCAGGCGGGCATGGGTCTGCGCGTCCACCAGGACCGGTGCGGCGCCGCCGCGGAACGTGGCCACAGCCGGGCGCGGTCGGTCGGTCGGCAGCGCCAGCTCCTGGGGTGCGCCGGTCAATGCATCCCGCCAGTACCCGAGCTGGCTGCTGATCAGGCTGTCGGGGTCGTCCAGATCACCGAGGACCTGACGCTGCCAGAGCGCGTAGTCGGCGTACTGCACCGGCAGCGGCTGCCACCCCGGCGCCCTGCCGTGAAGCCGCGCCGCGTAGGCCACCTGCAGATCCTTCATCAGCACGCCCAGGGACCAGCCGTCGACGGCGATGTGATGCGCCACGATGAGCAGGACGAACTCGGACGGCCCGGTCGCCAGCAACCGGACACGCCACGGCAGCTCGGTGCTCAGATCGAAGCGCTGCTCGGTGTGGGCGGCGAGCACCTCCTCGACCTGGTCCCCAGCGGTCTCGACGACTACCAGCGGCGGACGGCCGGCCACGCCCTCCAGCACATGTTGCCGGGGAACACCGTCGGTCGCGGGATAGACCGTCCGAAGGCTCTCGTGGCGGTCGGCGACATCCCCCAGAGCGGCTTCCAGTGCGGACATGTCGAGGTCACCGGACATGCGGAACCGCAACGGCAGGTTGTAGGGCGCCTCGGAGCCACCCTGTGCCTCCTCCATCTGGTTGACGAACCACATCCGCTGTTGTCCGAAGGACAGCGGCACGGCTTCCGGGCGGGGGTGGGGCGTCAGGGCGAGCTGCACCTCACCGGCCACCCCGTCGATGAGCCGGGCCAGCCCGACGACCGTCGGGGTGGCGAACAGCGCCCGGATGCTCACCTCGGCCTCCAGGACGGCCCGGATCCGGGCGATCAGCCGCATCGAGAGCAGCGAGTCGCCGCCCAGCTCGAAGAACGAGGCCTCGACGCCGATCCACTCCAGGCCGAGCACCTCCGCGAACAGCCCGCACAGCACCTCTTCGACGGGGGTCGCGGGAGAACGTCGGCCGGTCAGACCCGCGAAGTCCGGGGCGGGCAACGCGGAGCGGTCGAGCTTTCCGTTCACGGTGACGGGCAGCGCGTCGAGCACCATCACCGCGGCCGGCACCATGTAGTCGGGCAGCCTGCGTGCCACGTGGTCCCGCAACGCGCCGGCGTCCACACTGCCGCCGTCCGGGGCGGGGAGGACGTAGGCGACCAGGCGCTTGTCCCCGGGACGATCCTCCCGTACGACGACGGCGGCCCGCCCGACGGTCGGGTGGTCGACCAGCACGGCTTGGATCTCGCCGGGCTCCACGCGGAACCCTCGGATCTTGATCTGTTCGTCGACTCGTCCGACGACGACGATCTGGCCGTCGGAGGTCCAGTACGCCAGGTCCCCGGTCCGGTACATGCGGCCACCGGGACGGCCCGGCCCGTCGGGTGCGGTGAACGGGCAGGCCACAAAACGTTCGGCGGTCAGCGCCGACCGGCCGAGATATCCCCGGGCCAATCCGGGCCCGGCGAGGTACAGCTCCCCGGTGACTCCGGCGGGAACCGGGCGCAGGAACTCGTCCAGGACGTAGGTCTGTCCGTTCTCGAGAGGCCGTCCGATCGGCACCGGCCCGCTGCCTGCCGTTGCCGTCAGCGGCTCGCTCATGGTGACGCACACGGTCGCCTCGGTCGGCCCGTAGGCGTTCATCATCCGCCGGTTCGCCGACCAGCGCTCCACCAGCGACGGCGGGCACACCTCACCCGCGACCGCCACCGTGGTCACGGAGGCGGGCAGCTCCTCCGCGGCAGCGAGCACGGACGGCGGCACCGTCAGGTGCGTCACCCCGTACTCCGCCGACACCTCGGCGAGCGACCCGTACGGCGGCAGCATGTCGCGATCGGCCATCACCAACGCGGCACCCGACGGCAGGGCCGTGCAGAACTCGGCGAACGCGGCGTCGAAGCTCGGCGAGGCGAACTGGAGGATCCGTGACCCAGGTCCGGCCCGGAACCGGTCCATGTGGCTCGCCGCCAGGCTGCCGACACCGCCGTGCGTGACCACCACGCCCTTCGGGGTGCCCGTGGATCCGGAGGTGTAGATCACGTACGCGGGGTGGTGGATCCGCAGGGGCGCCGCCCGGTCGGCATCGACCGGAGCCGCGACCGGACGGTGCGCCATCACGGCGGTCACTGCCGGGTCGTCGAACACCAGACGGGCCGGTGCGCCATCGTCCACGAGACTCTCGGCGGACGACAGTGCCGCTTCGGTCCCCGTGGTGCACACCATCAGCGCCGGACGGGCATCGACCAGCATGAAGGCGATCCGCTGCGCCGGATATCGCGGATCGATGGGCAGATAGCCCGCGCCTGCCTTCACCACGGCCAGCAGCACGGCCATCAGGTCCACCGACCGCTCCATGACCACGCCCACCAGGTCCTCGGGCCCCACGCCCCGGGCAATCAGCTCGTGCGCCAGTTGGTTGCTGGTCCGTTCCAGCTCTGCATACGTCGACGCACGTTCCCCACCGACAACCGCCACGGCGTCCGGTGTCCGCTCCACCTGCGCCTCGAACAGCTCGGCGAACGTCCCCTCCGGAACCGTCCGGGTCGTGTCGTTCCACTCCGTCAGAAGGGTGTGCCGCTCGGCCTCGTCAAGCATCTCGAGCCGGCTGACCCGCGTGGCGGGGTCGGCCGCGATGTGCTCCAGAACCCGTTCCAGCCGCTGGGCCAGCGCCTGGACGGTGTTCTCGTCGAACAACTCCGTGGCATAGAAGATCTCCCCGCCGATTCCCGCCGGGCTTCCCGCGCCGTCACGGTGTTCGGCCAGGTCCACCGACAGGTCGAACCGGGCAGCGAGCGATCCGGGCAACGTCGGACGGACCTGCAGCCCGGGAAGGTCCCACTGCGCCGGCGGTATGTTCTGCAGCGTCAGCATCACCTGGAACAGCGGGTTCCTGGACAGCGACCGCGACGGGCTGAGGTCCTCGACGAGCCGCTCGAAGGGCACATCCTGGTGGGCGTAGGCGGCCAGGTCGGTCTCCCGCACCCGGGCCAGCAGCTCGGTGAAGGAGGGGTCACCGCTCAGGTCCGCCCGCAGCACCAGGGTGTTGACGAAGAAGCCGGCCAGCCCGTCCAGAGCGACATCGCCTCGTCCGGCGACCGCGGTGCCGATCGGAATGTCCCTCCCGGCGCCCATCCGGGCGATCATCGCCGAGAGCGCGGCGTGCACGACCATGAACATGGTCGCCCCGCTGCGCTGGGCGACCTCCAGAAGCCGGGCATGGGTCCGCGCGTCGACCCGGACAGGCACCGAGCCGCCCTCGTAGGAGGAAACGGCCGGACGGGGCCGGTCGGTCGGCAGGACCAGTTCCTGCGGCGCGCCGGCCAGAGCACCGCGCCAGTACCCGAGCTGGCTGCTGACCAGGCTGTCCGGGTCGTCCAGATCACCGAGGACCTGTCGCTGCCAGAGCGCGTAGTCGGCGTACTGCACCGGCAGCGGCTGCCAGCCGGGCGCCCGGCCCTCCCGGCGCGCGGTGTAGGCCACTCCCAGATCACGGGCAAGGACACCCATCGACCAGCCGTCGACGGCGATGTGGTGCGCCACGATCAGCAGGACGAACTCCGACGGTCCGGTCACCAGCAGCCGGATCCGCCACGGCAGATCGACACTCACGTCGAACCCGCGGCCGGCGTGCGCCGCGAGCAACTCCTCGACGTCATCCTCGGTGGTCTCGACGACCACCAAGGGCGGGCGCCCTGCCGCCTCTTCGAGTACCTGCTGAAGCGGAACCCCCTCGACCTCGGGATAGATCGTCCGCAGGGTCTCATGCCGGTCGGCGACATCGCCCAGCGCCGCTTCCAGCGCCGCCACATCCAGATCGCCGGACATCCGCAACGCCAGGGGCATGTTGTAGGCGGCGTCGGCACCCTCCGCTGCGCCTTCGAGCCGGTTCAGGAACCACATCCGCTGCTGCCCGGAGGACAGCGGCACCATCTCCGGCCGGGGCTGCGGCTCCAACGCCGGCTGTGCGTCACCTTGCTCACCGTCGATCAGACGGGCCACCTCGGCGACCGTGGGCGCGGTGAACAGGTCGGCGATGCGCAGCTCGGTGTCCAGGACGGCCCGGATCCGGGCGATCAGCCGCATCGCCAGCAGGGAGTCCCCGCCGAGGTCGAAGAACGAGGCCTCGGCGCTCACCCACTCCACGCTCAGCACTTCTGTGAACAGCCCGCAGAGCACCTCTTCGGTGGGCGTCGCGGGACCACGCCCGCCGGCCAGGCCGGCGAAGTCGGGGGCAGGCAGAGCCGTCCGGTCGAGCTTGCCGTTCACCGTGAGCGGCAGCGACTCCAGCGCCACAAGGGTCGGCACCATGTAGTCGGGCAACCTGTCGGCGACGAAGTCTCGTAACGCCTCGGTGTCGGGCTCGTCGGCGGTGGCCGGAACGATGTAGGCGACGAGGCGTTTGTCGCCAGGCCGGTCCTCCCTGGCGATCACCGCGACCTGACCGACGCTCTCGTGCCCGGCCAGCACCGCCTC
>NZ_JBIAPT010000061.1:0-5253 GCF_042888425.1 Streptomyces sp. NPDC002889 | reverse complement strand
TAGCACGAGCGGCAACGCGGCCTGACAGACACGGGGTCATATCTCAGACTCCCACCAACACCCTTCTGCCGAGCACTTATTGAAATACGGGCCCCCGGACGGACGGAGAATTGCCAGGTCGGCACGTTCCTCGCGTACGCGTCGGCGAAGGGTCGGGCCCTGATCGACCGGGAGCTGTACCTGCCCGTCTCCTGGGCGGAGGACCGCGAGCGGTGCCGGGAGGCCGGGATCCCGGACGAGGTGTCGTTCGCGACGAAGACCGAGCACTTCAAGGCCATGCTTCTGCGTGCTGTCCAGGCCGGCGTGCCGTTCGCGTGGGTCACCGCGGACGAGGCTTACGGGCAGTCGAAATCCCTGCGGTGGTGGATGGAACAGCGGGCCATAAGCCATGTGATGTGTGTGAAGACCAGCGACACCGTCATCACCCGCGGCGCGGGGGAACGCCGTGTCGACGAGCTGGTGGCCGCTCTCGCGCCACAGTCCTGGAAGCGTCTGTCCGCCGGGAAGGGGTCCCACGGTGAGCGTATGTACCAGTGGGCGCGGATCCCCATCCGGATCTGGTGGGAGAACGGCCACGGCCACTGGGTCCTGGCCCGCCGCAGCCTGAAAGACCCCTCCGATATCGCTTACTACGTCTGCCACGGGCCCGTCGGCACCCGCCTGAAAGACCTGGTCAGGGTAGCTGGCGCCCGCTGGGCCGTCGAAGAGTGCTTTCAGACCGCCAAGGGTGAGTGCGGCCTGGACCACTACCAGGTCCGGCTCTACCACGCCTGGTACCGGCACATCACCCTCGCCATGGCCACCCTCGCCGCACTCACCGCAGCCCGCGCCCACGAACTCTCAAAAGGGGCCACCACGGTGGCCTGATACCACTGTCCGTGGCAGAGATACGCCGCCTCATCGGCCACCTCCTCCACCCTGCCCGCCTCACCGTTCAGCACCATCTGCACTGGTCACACTGGCGAAGACTCAGCCAGACACGCGCCCGCAACAGCCACTACAGACAACGCGGGCACACCCCATAACTGTGATTGCAGTACTAGGTACATCGATGCCGCCGTCGCCCAGCTGCGCGCCGAGGGCCACGAGACCGCGCGGCCCGCGATCTGCTGCCCGATCCCGGCCGCTCGATCACGTCGATTTCACGGCAAGCGCGGCACCATCCACCAGGCGTCCGGGACGGGATGGAGGACCAGCTCGGTTCGCTTTCCTGAACGCCGTGGTGCTCTGGACCACCCCGGCTGGCGGAGGCCGGCGGCCGCTGCGCGACCCGCCTACCCCTCGTCGTCATCGTCGAGTTCGACCGCGTCAGGTCCGCGCCTACGACCTGCTGCGGATGCTCGGCCGCGAGGGCCACCCAGCCCACTTGCGGGAGTTCTTGTCCGCGAAGTTCTTCCAGCACCGGTGACGAGCTGCGTGGGGCCGCGGGCGCGGGCGGCGGTGAGGCCCTCGTTGGTGCCGATGACGATCAGCTCCCGGATGAACTCCGCCAGGGCGTCGGAAACAGCGGACACCGGTGTATGAAGTGCGGGGACGCTATCTCGAGGATCAAGCAGCTGCGCATCCTCCACCATTTCCGGATCAGCCTGATCAGTCTGTCGTCAGTCTCCGTGACCCTACTCACCCTCATGGTCTACACGCGGAAGGGGCTCCTGGAATCAACCAAACAGCTTTGGAATGATCGAATCTGTCGCGCTCATTCGGGTGCTGGCATCGGTTTTCTGACCTTCCAAAGGGGTTGTGGTGCCTCAGGCCGCACGGCTCGTGGACACCGCGCAGATCGTGGAGGAGTTCGGCACGAGCCGGCCCCGGATCAGCGTGTGGAGCAACAACGCGGACAGCGGCTTTCCCTCGGTGGCTCGCACGACGGGCCGCAAGCGGCTCTGGCGCCACGACCAGGTCGCTGCGTTCTTCGCCCAGCGGGCCACCGGACAGCGGAAGTTGTCAGCCGCTGTACTCGAGTCCGACCAGAACGAGCTGCTGGGCAAGGCGGAGGTGGCCAAGCTCCTCGGCTACACAAGAGTCGCCACCATCGATGCCTACCGCCGTGACCGGCCCGGATACTTCCCCAAACCCGACCAGCAAGACGCCAACGGGCAGCAGTGGCGACGCGGAACCATCGTCGCTTGGGCCACCAGCCGCCCTGGCAAGGGAAGGCGCAGATCCGCCCCGGCCTCCCTGTCCCAGACATCCGCGCACGGCAACCCCGACGAGCTGCTCGGCATCTCCGAAGCAGCAACCCTTCTCGGCTACAGCAGCGTCGCCTCATTCCTCAGCGCTCTCTCCCAGGGCAACATTCCTGAGCTACCCCAGCCCGAGGCCCTGAAGAAGGAGGGACGTGCCCGGCCCCGCAAGAAGTGGCGTCGCGCCACACTCGTGGCTGCGGCCCGACAGCGCGGTACGCTGCCACCCCCTTACCAGGAGGACGACGACATGGTCGGCGCCTCAGAAGCTGCCCAGATTCTCGGCTACGCCAACACGAACAGCTTCCTCAGCGCCCTCGGACACGGCACTCTCCCCGAACTCGACGAACCTGATGGCTTCAAGTACCGCCGCGGAAGCGCTGGCCCTCCACGCCAGCAGCGCTGGAAACGCCTCCGTGTCGAGGCCTTGGCCGAGCACCGCGCCTCTCCCTGACAACGCCCGGGCCTTCCCGCAGGGTCACACCTCCTTGGCTCGCTCGGCGATCGGCTTCGCCGCCTCGTTCTATGGCGCGGGCTGGTACCTGGCAGGCCAGCCATTGGGCACCACGGCTGGCTGATCCAGTCAAAGCTGCCTAACCACCCCGGCAGCAAGAGCGCGGGCAAGCCGATGAAGTACCTGCCGAAGGAAATCAAGAACAAGCACAATCGGGATCCGCAGTTAAACCGGGACACCATCTGCCCGAAGGTGGGAAGTGACGTCTGGGCAAAGGTCTACGGTCACCCCGACACCACCTTGCTGCCCGAGATCAGCACCCGTGACGCGAAGTCGTGCGACGAGTTCGCCTACGCCGCCACCTACAACTCCGGTGGCATGCCGCAGACTCTGGGGGGCCTGAACGAAGTCTCCAGCGGCGACGAGTGCGTGCAGAGCTATGCCACCCGGGTGAAGCAGGGCGAGTGGCACCTGTACGACGACGAGCGCAAGGCCGGGCCCACGTGGCAAGAATCGTGTGGACGCTCCTCGATGTCGGGCTGGATCAACTCCGGTTCGATGGCCGGATTCCCCGGGGCTTTCGCCGCGGCAGGGAAATTCCACCTGCTGGACGAGGACGAGTACTGGGTTCAGTTCCCCGAGTTCGAGCACTGCGACGCCAGCAAGACGACTGTGACGTGCACCGTCCCTAAGCCGTAACCCGCGAACGAACTGCCAGCTGGTGGCCCGGGGCGTGTACGTCCCGGGCCGCCAGCCCTAACGGGGACCGTCAAGTTTGATCATTCCCTCGGGGAACAACCGCGGGTCCCTGGGGTCGATCCAGGTCAGCCCCCCGCGACCGGTCAACACCGGCCAGTTGTACGTGTCGTCCACTCCATCCGGCCGGTGCAGACACCGCCCTTCTTCCAGTGCTGCGGCGATCTCGGTCAGCCAGTCGGCAAGCAGCCACCCCTGCGTACCCGACGGGTAGGGATCGTCCCCTCCGTCCACCGACCAGTGGCCCAGGCCACCGAAGGAGGGCTCACCCGAGCGCGCGTCCACATACCAGCCGGACCAGATGTCCCCGTCCTTCCGTGCGAACGGCACAAGGCCCGGCTCCCGCTCCCAGTGCTGCGTATGGGTCTCGTACTCATCCACCAGCTCGCCAAGAGGCAACATCGCCATGTCGGACGGCAAAATCCCGCGTCCAAATCCTTCGCCGAAGCCGTCATGGATGCGATACCAGGCCGCGAGCACCACCGGAAGCTCCACGCCCATGGCCGTCTCCGCCGCCGCGATGTCCGCATCACCAGCCGGCGGGCGCAACAAAGCGGCCGAAGCGGGAGCGTGGACACGCAGCCACGCCCCGATCCGGTCCCAGGACTCGGCTACCCGTTGCATATCGTCACTCATGCCGATCACCGTACCGGGTACGCCGAATCCATACGATGCTGATCGTGACGCGCTCGGTGGGGAGCGAAGGTCGAGTTCGGCTCAACGGTGCGGCCAACGGTGGTCAGGTGATCGCCCCAGCGGATGGCCAGGGCTGCGACCGGGAACAGGCCGCGGCCGGACTCGGCTTCCTGGTCCGGCTGGTGAGAAGCAGCGCGGTGATTGGCTGGGTAGCGGTCTTCTGCGGCGCGTGGCCCCGCTGCACACCGTGTCCAACACATACTTCCTGGACGGCTACCGCGGCCCCTCCGATGTGACACGACTTGTCCTTCGCTCATCGCACACCCGCGGGCAAGGCCCAGGTCCCCACCACATCGTCGCCGCGCTCTCTCCGACCCCACGGGGGCGGAGCTGCGGCCCGCCACGTACACCAGCCCCCGGTGCCACCGAGGGGTTCGATTCCCCTGCAGGAGCCTCGCGTTCTCCCTGCCCGGCCTGCTGCAGCGTCTGCAGTCCGGCATTGTCCGGCCGGGCCCTCCTTCTCAGGGACTCGGGTACCACGCCGAAGGCAAGGTCAGCCCAGTTGGCAGCGGCGATCTGCCCGAGGGGATCAGATCAGTCGGGGCTGCACCGTCCGCGCTGCGGAAGTCGACCGTGCCGCCGGAGCACTCCGCCGTGCTGAAGCCGACCGTGCAAACCGTGGGAGAACGCCTGGGCCGAGTTCGTGCCCTTCCTCTCCTTCGACGTCGAGATCCGGAAGGTCATCTGCTCAACGAACGCGATTGAATCCGTGAACGCCCGCATACGCAAGGCCGTCCGGGCCCGCGGACACTTCCCCAACGAGGCCGCCGCCCTCAAGTGCGTCTACATGGCACTGATGAGCCTCGACCCGA
Source organism: Streptomyces sp. NPDC002889 (assembly GCF_042888425.1). Lineage (NCBI taxonomy): Bacteria > Bacillati > Actinomycetota > Actinomycetes > Kitasatosporales > Streptomycetaceae > Streptomyces > Streptomyces sp. NPDC002889. The sequence goes on along the minus strand of NZ_JBIAPT010000061.1, from coordinate 352 downwards.
CCGGCAAGGGCCGCAAGCGATGGACCATGCGCTGGAAGGCACCCCTCAACGCATTCCAGATCGCCTTCGAGGGCCGGCTCACCCCGGCCAACAACTGAACCTCAACAACCAAGATCAGCCGTTAATTGACACACCCACACCGCACGGTTTGACGCGATATGGCAGCGTCGGGGGGAGTGTGTGCTGTTTGCTGGGTGGCCCTGCATGGGGTAACTGCAGTGTGGGTGGTGTGGTTTGGGGTTGGTTGGTTTCAGGGTGTTGTGGCGGTGGGTGTTTTTCCTTGTTGGGTCTGTTGGATGCGTGTGATTTGCATGCGGGTGACGGTGTTGAGGGTTTGTGGGTCGGGGGAGTG
>NZ_JBIAPT010000060.1:0-5381 GCF_042888425.1 Streptomyces sp. NPDC002889 | reverse complement strand
GACCCGCTACGACAAAACCGCCGAGTCCTACCAGGCAGCCGTAACCCTCGCCTCGCTGCTGATGTGGGCGTGACACTTTGACGACAACTCCTAGCTTCGCCGGGAAGACATCGGCCTGCTGCGGCCGCTCGACGGCTTTCCCACCCTCAGTGACGCGACCACGGCCGTCATGAGCTACCCCTGTGGAGCCGCGCACCACCGGACCGTCTGCACCTGACCAGCAGACACCCGGTGAACCGGTCAACTGTGACTCTTGCTCGCCAGACGCCGCTTGGGGACAGGGCCGATGCATGGTGGCAAGTCGTTGCGGGGCCGGAGGTGCTGGGCAGCATCGAGTACGCGGTAAGCGTGCTGGACTGCCCGCTGGTCGTGGTGCTCGGCCACGCTCGCGCGGCGCGGTCGCGGCCACCTGTGCCGCCCTGGCCGACGGCCTCGGCAGCAGGTCGGGAATCTCCTCAACGCGCTCGTAGCGGTCTTTGGTGGCGAAGTCCTCCGGCTCCAAGAACTGCCGGAGCCAGAAGCCGTGATCGTGCCTCATCGCTGCGTCCCGGCTTCCATGTCGTGACCTCCGTCTGCCGTGGCCTCTGCTGGCTGCCGGGATGGACGGTGGCCGCTGTAGGCGAAGGACAACCCGCCCCGCTCGTACGGAAGCGGTGTGCCGGGCGCGATGGTCCTAAGGAGTCGCCGTGCTGCCAGGTTGGTCGAGTTGATGATGCCGGTGACGACGATGTGCGGTTCGGCTATCAGATGCGCGGCGGTGAGGACGGCGGTGGCCACGCCGCGGCGGCGCCAACCGTTCGCGACAAGAACGGCGAGCTCGCGGGTCTGGCCGTCGATGACATTCAGGTTGACCACCGCGATGATGTCGTCCGGCGCTTCGACAGGTTGCGCTGCGAGTGCGATGTCCTGCGGTTCGCGTGGCAGTAGCCATGGCACACCTTCCCGCGGGTCGCGCCATGCTCCCATCCTCGCTGCCCGGTCCTCGGCGGTGCAGCCTTTGAGCAGGGTGAGGAGGCAGGCTCGGCTGCGCACGTTGTCGCTCAGGAGCCGCACAGTTATCGCCGAACCGTCGCGAAGGCGGACCGTGTTAGGGAGCACCACGGCTCCGCGAGACAGGTGACCGTTGACGACTCATCGACGCCTGTGTCGTGCTCTGTGCGGAGCCTTCCCACGGTATGCCACGGTGGCGAAGCGCACGCTCGATCTTCGACACCTGACCCGCCCGAGCCCGGCCTTCATTTCGAGGGAGTTCGTCGGCGTCTGTTTCGAGTCGGTGCGGCACATTCTTGTTCAAGAGTCGGAGGGTGTCGGCGAGGTGCGCAGCGCGGCTGCCGTTGCGGCCAGGCTGATGCCCGCGATGACCCACCACGCGTGTTGGAAGGCCGAGGGGCCGTCGCCGGCGGCGAGTACGGCCACGAGCACGCTGATGCCGAGTACGGCGCCGACCTGTCTGGCCATGCTGACGATGGCGCTGCCGGTCGCCGCTTGGTGCGCGGCCAGGACGGAGGTCGCCGAAGACATGATCGTCGGCAGGGTGAGTCCGACTCCGACCCCGCCGACGAGCCATCCCGGCAGCAGATCGGATGCGTAGGAGGGGTGTGTGCCGACGGCACTGAGGATCATGACGGTGCCGACGCCCTGGAGTAGGGCCCCCGCCGCGGTGACGACACCGGCTGGGTAGCGGCGGGTGAGGCGGTGCCCCACCACCGCGAACATCGGGACCATGAGGGGTCCGGGGGCGACCGCGAGGCCGGTCTTGAGGGCGGACCAGCCCCATATCTGCTCGAGCCAGAGCACGACGGAGAGCAGGATCGCGGCGAAGGCCGCGGAGAACAGCAGGGCCGTGGCGTTCGACCATGCGAACGTGCGGTGTCGCAGGAGCGGCAGGTCGATCACTGGCGCCGGATGCCGGCGTGAGCGCCGCAGGAACAGCCCGAGTGCTGCGGCCGAGAACACCAGGATGCCGATGGTGCGCCCTGATGCCCATCCCCAGTCGGGCGCCTTCACCAGCCCGGTGGACAGCGATCCGATGGAGATGATGAGTACCGCGCCGCCGAGCAGATCGGGCAGCGGCGCCCGGCGCTCGTGGCCGGTGTCGGGAACGAGGATGACCGCGGCGAGCATGGCAGCTAGCCCGACGGGGAGGTTGATCAGGAAGATCCAGCGCCAGGACGCCTCGACCAGTAGCCCGCCGACGACCGGCCCGAGGGCTGCGGCCAGCGATCCGCTCGCTGCCCATACCCGTACGGCGGAGGCCCGGTTCGCCGGCGGTGTCACTTGCAGCAGTAGCCCGAGGCTGGCCGGTGTGAGCAGGGCTGCACCGGCGGCCTGCAGGCCGCGGAAAGCCACGAGTGTCCACAGTGTTCCGCTGAGTGCGCAGCCGAGGCTGGCGATCACGAATGTCGCCAGGCCCAGCAGGAAGCCGTGTTTGCGGCCGAAGCGGTCGGCCAGGCGACCGGCGGGCACGAGCAGCGCGGCGTAAACGATCGCGTAGGCGTTCAGGACCCAGCTGAGATCGGCGAGTGAACTGCTGTGCAAGTCGCGTCCCATGGCGTGGAGTGCGACGTTGACGATGAACAGGTCGAGGCTGACCATGAAGACCGCGGTCGACAGGACCACCAGGACGGCCCGCGGCCGGGCCGATACGGCCGAGCCGGGCAGCGCGGTGGTGGGGGCCGCCATCAGCTGAGCCGGTCGATGATCGTGGCGTTCGACGGGCCGCTGGGCTCGCCCATCGCCCGTAGGTCGAAGCGGCTACCTAGCTCGCGGATGACCTGTGCTTGACGGCATATGGGACGCAGCTCGGACAGCGCACCGCCGGGCCTTCGCTGGCCGGTTGGGGGGCGCACCGCGTCGGCGATGACTGTGTCGTGCATGGCATCCTTCAGTGGGTTGGCTATTCCAACTTTCTGGAGGCTAACCGCGTGGGTTGGAAAACACAACCCACTAGGAAATGTGGCGGACAGGGAGCCGGGAGCTCAGGGACGGAGCGGCTCTGATCGCCGGGCGCTCGGCGCGATCGGCCGCTATGAGAGTGATGACTCCTGGGGGCCGTAGTCGCGGACCACGGTCGCGACGCGCACGCGATAGTCACGAAACCAGACCTCACGCCCGAGGCGTTGCGCCACCAGGTGCCGTGCCACCTGCTTCCAACTGCGCGCGCTCACCTCGTCCTGCCAGTACGACACCGTGATCTGCACGCCTTCCCCGGCCCATTCGATGCCCAGATAGCCTGGCTGCTCTCGCGCCAGCAGGTCCATCTCGACCGCCATGGCGAGGTATCCCTGGTCCCCGTCCGTACGCACGGACGTGAGGATCACGGCGGTGTATGGCGGTTCCGGCGTGCGCACAATGCGCGCAGGGGCTTCGAGGTCTTCGTGCACGACGCACTCCCAAGGTTGGCAATCCGAACTCGCCGAACGCTAAGCCGGCGAGTTGGAAAGTACAACCCATGTCAGGCACACTGAATGGATGAGCCGAGACACAGCCCTGGGCCCCCGGCGTTGCAGCATCGCCGGCGCCCTCGATGTCGTGGGCGACCGCTGGTCGCTGCTGGTCGTCCGCGAACTGCTGTACGGCGTCCACCGCTTCAACGAGCTGGTCGGCAACACCGGCGCCCCGCGCGACATCCTCACGGCACGGCTACGCAAACTGCAAGAGCACGGCATCGTCGAAAGGCGGCCCTACTCGTCTCGCCCACCGCGGTATGAGTACTTCCTCACCGCGGCGGGACGCGAGTTGTCGCCGGTCCTGCAGGTGCTCAAGCGTTGGGGTGATGAACATGTCATCGAGGGACCGCTGCCGGTGGTGTTCGAGCACGACTGCGGACACGAACTTCTGCCCGTCCTGCGCTGCGAGGCTTGCGGGGACCCGGTCGAGCGCGACTCCATCCACCTCGCGCACGACACCGACGGGCCGCGTGACGGTCTTCGCCGGTCCTCGACCGCAAGTCAACCCCCAGCCGAACGCTGACCCGGCCCAGACGGAACCACCGTCCCATCGGGGGTGGCGCAGCTCGGCATCACGGCTCGGCGAGCGCGGGTGCGAGAAGATCGCGAAGGTCCGGGCTGACGCTCGGGTCATAGTGGGCTTCGGCGGCGCCGTAAACGGCGTCGCATGAAGGGTGGGCGTCAGATGTCGGCGCTGTTCCGTGTTCCTGTACGCGCCGCGGCTCGTGACCGTCGCCGCGACCCCGACCCCGCCCCCGACACCTGCGCTCTGCGCAAGCACCGCACGCGGTGCGACCGGATACGACCCCCGGCGCACTGGCAGGCGCTGCCGCGACGTGCAGGCTACCGGCTGGGCTCCGGGACCGGTGGGTGGGAGATTACGCAGGTGGCCGTGGCATGCGCGTGCAGCTGGCCGGCCAGATCGGTGATCTTCGCTTCGACGGTGGCGGTGCGCTCCGTCGCGTGCAGCACTGTGCCGGCGGCGCGGATCTCGCCAGTGGCCAGCGTGACGGCTCGCTGGTAGGTGACGTTCAGCGCGACGGTCGCGACTGTACTCGTGACCGCAATGTGGTTGATCGCACCGACGAGGACGAAGTCGGCGAGGGTCGCGAGGAACCCGCCGTGCACGGCGCTGTTGCCGTTCAGGTGTTCGAGGCGAGGCACCAGCGCGAACACGGCGTGCCGGTCACCGACCTCGACGATGGAGATGCCGAGCAACCGCGCGGCGGTAGGCGGCTCGGCCGCTCCCGCCTGGATCGCGAGTAGGTACTCCCTGACGGTCGACGGCTGCGGTACGGCGCCGGTCATCGTCTGGTATCCCTGGCCGTGACCGCGTCGCGGGCGGTCTGCGATGGCTGTCTCGTGCATGGCATCCTCCAGTGGGTTGTCTATTCCAACTTGCTGGAGGCTAACCGACGTGAGTTGGAACACGCAACCCACTTGGAAATGTGGCGGACAGGGAGCCGGAGCTCAGGGACGGAGCAGCCCCCAGCGCAACCGGCTGACGCCCCCCGCTGATCGACCAACCGGGTGCTGGGCCTGCCCTGAAGCCAAGACGCGCCCCGACTCTTTCACGTAAGGCCCCTGGCAGAGGACGTGGAAGGCGGCACTCGGCGCGGGGCAGCCCATGCGCGTGCTCGCCGCTTATCCGTGTCGATGTCGTACCAGTCATCGGCGAGCAGTCCGCCATGCGAAGGCTGTACTCCCACCGGTGCCGTTGGCGGTGACGAACCGCAGGTGGGCTTCGCTGACGCGGTCAAGATTGTCAGGGGTGACGCAGACCGATTCCGGCTCCAGAAAGACGTACTTGCCCGGCTGTCGACAGCCCGGCTGCACCTAGGGCGTGTGTCGAAAGTGGATCTTGAGGTGGGATGATCTTGCTTTGTGGCACGTGGAGATCTGACGGATGCGCAGTGGGGCCGGCTGGAACCG
>NZ_JBIAPT010000059.1:0-6402 GCF_042888425.1 Streptomyces sp. NPDC002889 | reverse complement strand
AGCTACCTCGCCGGCCTCCACCTCCGCGCCTCAATGATCTGGATCGACGACCTCCTGAAGGCCGCCGACTGATCACAACCCCACACAGGCCCTAGAGCGGGGTCGCGGCTTTGAGGATGAAGAACAGTGTGACGGCCGAGTTCGCCGAGGACAGCGCTGAGACGGTGGCACCTGCCGCCGCACCCCAGGCGGCCAGGCCCACCATGGTGAAGACCGGCGGCCAGGTGCGTGCGGCGGGCGCCGGTCCGAGCAGGGCGGCCACCCGGCGCGGCACGGGCCCGGCGGCCGTGAAGCCCGCGAGCGTCGCCATGGGCGCGCCACGCGAGACCAGAGCCGCCTTGCCGATCGCCCGCGCCACGGTGCGGCGGTTGCCCACGTGGGTGGCCGCGTCCTCGTCGGCCCACCGCTCGGCGTTGTACATCACGGCCGTACGCAGCGGCCGCAGGAACGGGTTGGCCCGCGCTGCGAGTTGCACCGCCAGCAGGAAGCAGTGATGACGGGCAGTCAGATGGACGCGCTCATGAGCGAACAGGGCCCTGCGCTCGGAGGATGCGAGTCCGGCGAGCATCCCGGTCGTGACCACGATCCGGTCCCGCCTGCCCGGTAGCGCATAGGCGTACGGCGTCTGGTCGGGCAGCACCGCCACCGGGGTTGCGGGCAACCCCGCCAGCGCCCGCCGGGCGCGGCGGCGTACCCGGTGGTGCCGCCAGGCCGCCCGCGTGCACGCGGTGATCACGGCCATCAGGGCGGGGATGGCCACTTTGCCCGCCACCTCGTCGTACGGCACCGCCTCGCGCACCTCGGGGTCCGACCAGCCGTCCGGCAGCGGATTGCCCGGCAGCGCGGTGCCGACCACCATCAGCAGCGCCAGGCACAGCGTGCTGCACACCGCGAGCACTTCGGCGACCGCCGACCGCCGACAGCAGCCAGGTGGCGGCGCGCGGATGCAGGTGCTCGGCCAGGCGCGCGATCGGCCATGCCGTTAACGGCAGAACCAGCGGCAGGAAGACGAATACCCCCATGCCCTCAGTCTTCCTCTTCGCCCGGCAGCTGGGCCAGGAGATCCCGCAACAGCCTCTCATCGCCCGGCGACAGGGCGGTGACGAAGCTCGTCAGGACGGCCTCCCGGTCCGCCTCGGCGTCCAGCACCTTCCGCATGCGCAGGGCAGCGAGCCCCGCCTCGTCGGCGACCGGGGTCCACTCGAAGGACCGCCCGGCCCGCTCCCGGGCAACCGCACCCTTGATGTGCAGGCGGGTCAGGATCGTCATCACAGTGGTGTAGGCGAGATCGCCGCCGAGCCGCTCCTGCACCCAGGCCGCGTTCACCGGCCCTGGGGCCTGACGCAGCGCGGCAAGCACCTGCGCCTCCAGCTCGCCCTGGCCGCGCCGTCGGGGATGCCGGCCGGCGAGGCCCTTGTTCCGGTCTGTCATGCCGTCTCCCTCCCACCTGTCCTGCCCGGCTGTCGCTGCGGAGCGGTTCATCGTACTGAGTCGTGGTCTGGGCGTCCGCTGCCGTTCTGATGCTGTTGGCGTCCCTGGGTGGGCGAGGGCCGATCGCCATCACGGCGGGGTGCGTGCGCATCAGCGTCTGGGTGCGCCCCTGCGGTGAGAAGGAACGCCGCCCGCTCGGGCAGCCTGTGACACGGCACGGCACGCCCGTCGGTTTGGAGATGCGCTTGGAAACTTCTACAGTGCTGTAGTTTTCATGTCCTGCCACTCGGCGAGCCGGGCACGCGCGCTCGACTCCCGGACACGGAAAGGGATGTGACATGGGCGTAAGCCTCACCAAGGGCGGCACCGTCTCGCTCAGCAAGGAAGCCCCTGGTCTGACCGCAGTACTGGTCGGCCTGGGCTGGGACGTCCGCACGACCACCGGCAGCGACTACGACCTCGACGCCAGCGCCCTGCTGGTCAACGAATCCGGCAAGGTCACCTCCGAGAAGCACTTCATCTTCTACAACAACCTCATCAGCCCGGACGGGTCTGTCGCGCACGCCGGGGACAACCTCACGGGCGAGGGTGAAGGCGACGACGAGGCCATCAAGGTCAACCTCGCCGCTGTGCCCGCCGACATTACGAAGATCGTCTTCCCTGTGTCCATCCACGACGCCGAGAACCGCGGCCACAACTTCGGGCAGGTCCGCAACGCCTTCATTCGCGTCGTCAACCAGGCGAGCGGCGCCGAACTCGCCCGCTACGACCTGTCCGAGGATGCCGCCACTGAGACGGCGATGATCTTCGGGGAGCTCTACCGGCATGGCGCGGAGTGGAAGTTCCGCGCCGTCGGCCAGGGTTACGCCTCCGGCCTGGCCGGCATTGCCGGCGACTTTGGCCTGAGCGTCTGACACGGCAGATGCCTGCTGGCGGGCAGGCCCTCGGGTCCGCCCGCCCGCAGCCGGGCTATCGGCCACCGCCACCGTGCTCACCGGTCTGCCCGACAGTGCGCCGACGGGCCGGGGGCGAGTACACAGCTCTGCATGCTTCTACAGTGCTGTAGATTCGATCGTGTCAGTCCAATGCGTCGCTGGGCCGCCACACCTCGGCCCTCGATCACCAGGAGGAAACCGGTGGGAGTCACGCTGACTAAGGGCCAGCAGATCAGTCTCGCGAAGAGCGGCGGGGGCGCGCTCAGCGTCGTACGCATGGGACTGGGCTGGCAGGCCGCACCGCGCAAGGGCTTCCTCGCCAGGCTGACCGCCCGCGAGATCGACCTCGACGCCTCCGCCGTGCTGTTCGCCGGCAACGAGCCCGTGGACGTGGTCTTCTTCCAGCACCTGATCAGCGACGACGGCTCGGTCCGCCACACCGGAGACAACCTCGTCGGCGGCGCCGGCCAGGGCGGGGACGACGAGTCGATCCTCGTGGACCTGCAGCGCCTGCCCGCGCATGTCGACCAGATCGTCTTCACCGTCAACTCCTTCACCGGGCAGACTTTCGCCGACGTGCAGAACGCGTTCTGCCGCCTCATCGATGAGAGCACCGGCCAGGAGCTGGCCCGTTTCACCCTCTCCGGCGGCGGTGCCTACACTGCCCAGATCATGGCCAAGGTCCACCGCTCCGGCGGCACCTGGAACATGTCCGCCATCGGGGAACCGGCCCACGGCCGCACCTTCCAAGACCTGATGCCCGCCATCGCCTCGCACCTCTAGCCCTGTCCGTCGGCACGCGGCCACCAAGCGGTTGCTCTTGTCGCCCGACGCCGCCGACAAAGGGGTGAGCGACCGCCGCCCGCCCTGCCGCGAGACGACCCACCCCGGCCACCTCAACGACCTCGCTGGTCGAGGTGTGTCGCCACAGCCGCCGGTGAGGCGGTCAGAGGTCGGAGCGCACCACCGTGACCGGGCAGCGGGCGTGATGGAGGACGGCCTGGCTGACCGATCCCAGGAGCAGGCCGGTAAATCCGCTGTGCCCGCGTGCGCCGACCACCAGCAGTTGGGCGTCCGCGCTCGCTTCGACCAGTGCCGGGCGGGTGCGTCCGCGGACAAGACGGGGCCGTACGGTTACGCCCGGGTACTGGTCACGGTGTCCGGAGAGGGCCTCGGCCAGTCTTCGCTCTTCCTCCTGCCGGAGCCGGTCCACGTCGCCCACCAGCTCCACCGGGTGGCCCAGGGCGTGCTCGCCGTGGTCGGTCCAGGTGCTCCAGGCGTGGAGTGCGATCAGGTCTGTGCTCCGCAGGGTGGCCTCAAAGAAGGCGAAGGCGATGGCGGCCTGGCCTTGTGGGGAGCCGTCGACAGCCACCAGCACCGGACCGGCCGGGTCCGGGCGTCCTCGAACGACCATCACCGGGCAGCGGCCGTGCGCGCTCAGATATTCGGCCGTGGAACCCAGGAGCCGCTCAGCGAAGCCCTGGGAGCCTCGGTGGCCGATCACGATGAGCTGCGCTGAGTGCGACTGTGCTTGCAGGACCGTCGATGCCTCACCGGCGATCACGGCGTGGCTGATGTGCAGGCCCGCGGCCTGGCTCCGCGCGCGTTCGACGGCGTCGGCCACGATCTGTTCGACCGTTTCGTGCAGGGCGCCGGTGGGAGGTCCCAGCGGCGACGAACCGGGCGGTGCGTGCATGGCAGGCCACACAAAGGCATGCACCACGCGCAGTTCCACGCCTCGCAGCGACGCCTCTTGGGCTGCCGCGTCTACCGCTGCCAGGGCTGAGGGCAAACCGTCCACTCCCACTACCACCGGCCCGTTCAATGACCTGCTCCTCCCCTCCAGGGCGCCCGTAGCCGCCCCGGGGCACCCGTCGCAGGAGCCCAGTGCCGTACAGGGCGCCCGATGGCCCGCGGTACGCCCCCGTAAGGGGGCAGAAAACTGCCGTGCCGTCGCTACGCCGGTCAGTGGCACGACCTCCGAGACCCCGGCGCCGGGGTACACCGAGGCTCAGAACGCCCGTGGGGACATCACCGTCTCCGCCCCGTCGATCACGGCGATACAGCGGGGCGTGCCGGGCCCGGGGGTGATGCGTACGCTCACGGGCAGTGGAGGATCGGTGGGAAGTTCGCCGCTGAGGATCAGGGGCCGCCCCCCTTGGATCTCGGCGCGGCCGGTTTCCTTACCGTCGACCAGCAGCTCGACCGCCCCACGGTGGCCGCCATCGATGTTCACGGTCACCGAGTGCCCCTTGGCGTCAAGGTGAAAATGGTGAGTCTGCACCATCACATGTCTCCCTGGGGGATCCGCAGCCTCTACCCCAAGCATGCCCCCGCTCGCTCGTCCCCTCCCCTGCAGAGGGGCGAGGCCGGTCGAGCCCGGCATGCTCCGCCTGCGTCCTTCTGACCCTGGTGTCGCCCAGTGCAGTGAAATGTCGCAGACTCCCGTATAAAGGGCCCATATCGGTGTAGGGCCCTAAGAAGGTGACGGGTTGTGCTTGAGGTCCCGCTCTGGCTGTGGGGGGCGTTCGCCGCGACGGTCGTGGTGTCACTGACGGTAGACCTGCTGGCCCACCGCACCGCGCATGTCATCGGCTTCAAGGAGGCCGCCGCCTGGAGCGCCCTGTGGGTGAGCCTCGCTCTGATCTTTGCCGCCGTCGTCTTCCTCGCCCTCGGCGCGACGGCCGGCACCGAGTACACCACCGCATGGCTGCTGGAGAAGAGCCTGTCGGTGGACAACCTGTTCGTCTTCGCCGTGATCTTCGCCTACTTCAAGGTGCCCCGCGCCTACCAGCACCGGGTCCTGTTCTTCGGCGTGATCGGCGCCCTCGTCTTCCGCGGGATCTTCCTCTCCCTCGGCGTCGCCGTCGTCAGCCGCTTCACCGCAGTGCTCTTCGCCTTCGCCGCCATCCTCTTCTACAGCACCTACAAACTCCTCAAGGACGAGGAGGAGAGCTTCGACCCGGGCAAGAGCTTCGCTGTACGGCTTCTCCGTAAATTCATCCCGGTCCGGGACGAGTACGTCGGCATGAAGTTCTTCGTCAAGGAGGCCGGCAAACGCGTGGCCACCCCGCTCCTCGCGGTGGTCGCCGCGATCGAGGCAGCTGACTTGATCTTCGCCGTCGACAGCGTCCCCGCAGTCCTCGCCGTCAGCGACGACGCCTTCATCGTCTACACCAGCAACGCGTTCGCCATCCTGGGCCTGCGTGCCCTCTACTTCATGCTCGCGGGCCTGCTGGACCGCTTCCACTACCTGAATAAGGGCCTCGCGATCATCCTCGCCTTCATCGGCGTCAAGCTCATCCTCCAGGCATCCCACAAGACGATCAGCACCAGCATCCCGGAAATCCCCTCGCCGATCAGCTTGGCGGTCATCGTCGTTGTTCTGGCTGGTTCCGTAGCCCTCAGCCTGCGCCGACCCGCCCCACCCCACCCCGCCCCCGCCGCTCAAGAGGAGAAGGGACCCTCCCTGTCAGACGCCGCAACCGAGAATCCCGGACTCGACGGCGCGCATGCTGAGCAGGACCAGCAGCCGGATGATCCGCCCCGACCGGCGCCTTGATCAACACCGCACGACGAGTGGTACGCCGACCGTCTCTTTCTCCGAGCACACGTCCTATTGTTAAAGAATGAGCAAAGACGAGCATGAGACCAGCCCCCAAAGGATGCTTGTCTGCCCGGTCTGCAAGCACCCTCTGGAGACGACCATCAAGAGACGGCACAAGACTCTCGGGGTCTGTGTGCCGGTGTGGGGCCCGGGCCCCTGCCGCAACCCCGACTGCCCCGAACGCCTGGAGGAGCCGGTGCGCAACAGCCCCCAGGACCACTGACTTCACGAGAGGACACCAGGCTGACGGATGCCGCTCGCGGCCGAGGACCGTGGAAGACGCGGTGGCAGAGCATCCGGTGATCGGCTACCTCGTCTGGGCTCTGCTTTTCGGCGCTAGGGTCTGTCGTCAAATGATCTTGCGTGGTGGATCATGGTCGGGTGATACGTCGCCATGAACTGTCGGATGCCGAGTGGGAGTTCGTCCGT
>NZ_JBIAPT010000058.1:0-7829 GCF_042888425.1 Streptomyces sp. NPDC002889 | reverse complement strand
CCCTGCCTTCATGCGCGTACGGCCGGAAGATCACCCGACCAGGAACTCCGTTCGACTTGCAGGTTCCAAGATCGGTTGAGATACGGCTTCTCAGTGCAGCGCAAATTGAGCTCAGGCCGGTCTTCATCGGAATCAGGTCGTTCATCGATGATGATCTCGCCGCCGAAGTACTGACGCCGGGAGCGCGGGTGTACCCCAGCGATATCATCCAATTCAACGGGATCGACTTCACGTCTCCCTTCACTGAGGCTGAGAGTGAAGCGGTCCTGCACGTACCAGAGGATGTGGTGAAACACGCCTTCGCCGAACTGATCGGCGAGTCGTATGTTCCAAAAGACTGGGGTGGAGAACGCTCGGATCTCTACACATCACGAGTGTTTGCCCGTGGACGCCAGGTTTCGGCCGCCTGGCTGTTCAAGGGACCCGGCTACCCGCGCGCCATGGATGTCAAGGCTCTGGGCAAGAACGGCGACCAAATCGATCGACTGTTCACCGAGCCCGCGGAGCTACTCGTTCTGCAGCACTGTCATCAAATCAAGCCGAGCGTGGTTGGCATGATGGACGCCTACGCTCACGACGCCCGCGCTCCTACATGATCATCGACGGGGCTGACACCGGACGCATCCTGAGGTCGCTGGGCATGCTCCCAGCAATCCCAGCAAGTCTGCCTCAGCAGCACCAGCGAGCGGGAGTCCCAAGGCAAGGTGAGATCTTTCACCGCGACCACTGATTGAGTGACGAGCTCGATACCCGCAACGCACAAGGCTCCCGTGCCGTTGGCGGAGATCTCGAAGTCTCAACCAACAAGCTCAGGCGTCATGTCGGTCCGTACTCAGCCGACCTTCCGCACGTCTTGGTCGAGTGAGGCACCATGCTCATCAGACTGATGCCCTCGCTGCTCGTGGCAGCGAAGGCATCAGTCATCAGGCGGCGTGGGCTGCGGGCAACTGCGAGGCCCACGTCGTGACCTCGGTCAGGTGCTCGGGCTGCAGCCCGAGGTGCGGCTCGGGCTGAATGAGGATGGTCGCCGTTCCCTTCGCAGTGCGCTCCACCGCCCATTCATGGTCGAGGCCGGTGAAGTCGTCGTCGATCCAGACGGCGGGGGCATCGCCGAGCCAAGCGTCGACGTGGTCACGCTTCCACAGGTAGCCGTTGGGGTGGCTGGTGGTGATCTGGGGACGCGGCAGGTCGATGTACGGCAGGGCCGGGAGGTCGAGAAGCGGCCCGATGAGGGTGGCGGCGTCCTGCCGCCAGCTGGTGCACCAGACGGGGGTAACCAGGCCGGTGCGGATCACGTCCATGAGCAGGCGGCCGTGGTCGGGGTGGAGCCAGACGGTGACCGGGTTGTCGGCGCTGCGGCCGGCGAGGACAACGTCGTGGCGGGCGTGGGCGGCCGGGGTCGAGCCCTCTACGTCGGGGAAGGGTATGAGGACGCCGTCTATGTCGAGGAGCAAGTAGGGCGGGCGCATCGGTTCCTCCAAGGGAAGCCGGGGCGAATGGCTGGTCAGAGCACGCGAGCGCGGATCAGCAGGGTGGTGGGCCAGTGGCCCATGCGGGGGTCGTGGAACTCCTGGGCCGAGGTGAGCCAGAAACCCGCCTGGCTGAGATGCTTCTCCCACCGGTCCGTGGAGAACTCCCAGCGGGCGATGGGGAGCCGGGTGCGGTCGGGAAGAGTTACGTAGTCGCGGCGGGGACGGTCGTCGCCCGAGGGGCTTCGGCCGCCACGCTGCGGGTGAGGGACGGAGAAGGCGAGCACCCGGCCGGGCGTGAGGCGCTGGGCAATGGCCGGGAGCAGGAGCTCGGGGGCGACGAGACCGATGGCGCCGAAGACGGAGTAGATCGCGTCGAACTGCTCGTCGGAGGCGTGCAGGTAGTGCAGGGCGTGGCCGGCGGCGAAGGTGAGGTAGTTCAGCCGTCCGTAGTGGGAGCGGGCACGGCGGACCTGCAGGCCGACCAGGTCGACACCAGTGACGCGGGCGCCATGGCGGGTGGCGAGGTGGGCGGCGTTGTGGCCGGGGCCGCAGCCGAGTTCCAGGAGTCGCTTGCCACGCAGGTCGGGGCCGAGGATCTCGACGCCGGGCCCTTGGCCGGGTCTCGTGGTCCACTCCATCCGGGCAGGTACGGCAAGCGGTTCGGCGAGTCCGGCCGCGGTGCGCTGCAGGGCGTGTGCGTGCCACGCGGATGCCTGGGCGAGCACGTCAGATCTTCAGGAGGTGGAGGACGTCGGTGAGGTGGCGGCGGACGGCCTTGGTGTAGGCGGGGTCGGTGGCCGGGTCGTTGATCCAGCGGATGGACTGCTCCATGAACCACTCGACGGCCCACATGCGGTGCCAGCCCAGGGCCCAGTTCTCGGCGGTGAGCCCGCCGCGCGGGGTGAGGGCGTCGGGGGTGCCGCCGGCGGTGACGTACTGCTCCAGGAAGACGCGCAGGCGTACGGGGTGCGGGGGCTCGATGGTGCCGTGCCAGCTGGCGAGGTCGAGCAGGCCGGGACCGGTGAAGGCGCGGGCGAAGTCGAGCAGCCGCCAGCCGCGCTCGCCGATGTGGAGGCTGGTGGGGTGGAACTCGGAATGCACCCAGCCGAACGGCTCCAGCGTCGCTCCGGCCGAGCGGGCCTCGGCGGCCTGGACGATCCGATCGAGCGCGTCCTCGACATCGTCAGTGTCCTGCCACCGGTCGACCTTGCGCAGCCGTTCGAGATGCTCCAGCGCCCGGGCCGGCAGCGTGCGCAGCCGCTCCTGGTCGAGGACGGGCAAGGGCGGAGCCGTACGGGTGCCGTGCAGGACCACGGCCGCAGCGACACCGTCGAGGTCGTCGGCCTCGCGGACGGACGGTCCGAGATCCTCCATGAGCATGCCGAGCCAGCCGTCCAGGACGGCGGAGGCGTGGACCTGGGGGGCGGGTACGCCGAGGGTGTGGGCCAGGCGGAGGGCCTGGTCCTCGCTGTCGAAGGGCCTCTTGGCGTACTTGAAGATGGCCGTGGCACCGTCGGGGAAGGTCACGCGCTCGACGCCGGACATGGACCACACGCGCACCTCCTCACGCGTGCCGGTGGCCTGGCCGGCCACGGTGAGCAGGTTGTCGAGGAGTTCGGCGCTGGGGTTCGCGGTCACGTGAGGGCTCCGGGGAGGGGTGGTGGCGTCCGGGGCGAGCGAGAAGTGCCGGCCCGCCCCGAAGCCTGATCGGGTGGTGGTTACGCGGCGGGGTTCACGCGGTGGGCGTAGACCTGCTCGATCCAGCCCGCCTTGAACGCGGCGAGGTCGTCGCGGAAGTTGGCCATCGAGGCACCGTAGGGCGCGACGACGCCGCCGGTCTGGTCCGGCACGGACTGGCAGCCGTGCACGAGCCGGCCGCCGAGCGCCGTGTGGGCCTTGATGGACTCGATCCGTCGGTGCTCGTTGAACCAGCCGCCGTGGTAGACCTCGTCGAGCATCCCGCCCATCTCGTCGTCCAGGTCGAAGACGACGGATGTGGCGGCGGGGAAGAACCAGCACGGGCCGACGTTGGAGATGTGCCCGTCCAGCTCCACCTTGTTGAGCGCCATGAGCGTGGCCGCCTCGCGCAGCATCCGCAGGTGCTCGGCGGTGATCTGCGGCAGGCCGAGGCCGGTCAGGTGCTCGTCGCGGAAGAGATACGCGTACACCTCGTACGCGGTGGCCAGGACGCAGGCCGCGTCGGAGGTGGACTCACCGTTGTGCTTGATGAAGTCGAGCGCGAGCTGCTCGACCGCGCTCTCGGTCGTCTCGTCGACGTCCAGGAGCTGGGCCTTGACCAGCTCCCAGTCGGCGACGAGCCAGGTGTTGGACTCGAAGCGGAAGAAGTACTCGGCCGGGTCGATCGTGATGCGCCGGCCGTCGACCTGGATGCCGGGCAGGCGGCTCCAGCGCGGGTCGAACGCCTCGGGCAGCTCAACCATGATGGTCGCGGTGTCGATGGTGGTCACCGTGTCTCCGTCTCTGATCGGCCGGGTCCGGGCACAGGAATGCCCGAGCCTGGTGTGGGTGTACGGAACTTCGGGGTGCCGCCCGGACCAAGGGGGAGCCTGGATCACGGTTGCGCCGTTCCGGGCGGCTGCTGATAAGTGAACCGGTGGTCACGCTCAGTGGGTACGGTGGAAGGCAGTTGAAGAGGTATACGCGGTTTACAGCTCCAGGGCGGAGGCGATCGTGGGGGCGCAGCGAGAACCCAACTCCCGTCTGCGCGATGCCATCGACGCGGCCGGCTGCACCTACGAGGCCCTCTCCAGAGACGTGCGGCGCATCGCCGCCGAGAACGGCGAGATCCTTCAGACCAACAAGTCGGCCATCTCGCACTGGGCGAACGGCACTCGTGCCCCTTCCGGCCGGGTAGGCCAGTACCTAGCCGAGGCGCTGTCCCGCCGAGCGGGGCGCACGATCACCCAGACCGAGATCGGCCTTCAGGCCGGTGGTGACGATGCGCCGGCGGAATCCGACCCCGTCCTCGCCGCCACCGACCTGGGCCGTGCCGACGTCGAGCGCCGCCGCTTCCTCGCCATCGCGGCCTTCACCACCGCCGGCGTCGCCATGCCGCTCGGATACGACCACGAAGCCACCGCCCGCATGCTCCGCGCCCGCACCGGCACGTCCCTGGTCGGCACGGAGGACGTGGACGTCGTACGCCAGATCACCGCAGCCTTCAGCGCCGCCGACGAGCGCCTCGGCGGCGGGCACGGCCTGACCACCGTCACCGCGTACCTCGCAGACACAGCCGCCCCCATGCTGCGCGGACGCTTCCCCAACGAAGCCTTACGCCGGGCCGCCTTCGGCGCCGTCGCAGAACTCGCCTACCTCGCAGGGTGGAAGCACCACGACCTCGGCCAGGAAGGCGCCGCCCAGCGCTACTACCAGGTCGGCTACAAGCTCGCCTGCGAAGCCGACCCCCACGGCCACGCCGCCTGGATGATGCGCGCCCTCGCCCACCAGGCCCTGAGCCTCAAGCAGCCCCACCACTGCGTCGACCTCGTCGAAGGCGCCCTGCGACGCGGCCTCGGCCACATCGACAGCCAGACCGAAGCCCTCCTCCACATCACCCATGCCCGGGCCTACGCCGCCACCGACGAGAACCCGTCGGCCGCACGCGCCCTGCTCGCCGCCGAGGACGCCCTCCTACGGGACGACGGCCCCCAGCCCAGCTACTCCCGTGTGAGCGGCCCCGCCGCCGGCACCGTGGCCAGCCACACCGCCCGCACCCTCACCGACCTCGCCGACCACATCGGCACCGAACAGCAGCACCGAGACGCCCTCACCCGCTGGGACCCCGAGAAGTACAAGCGCGTCCACGCCCTCACCCACGCCGACCTCGGCGACAGCCTCGCCGCCCAGGCCCGCGCCGACGAAGCCGTCGCCGCCTGGACCCAGGCCCTGGCCCTCATGGAAGGCATGACCTCCGACCGCACCCGCAAGGCGATCACCTCGATCCGCTCCACCCTCACCGTCTATCAGCGGCGCAAGGTACCCGGCGCCGCTGATCTCGCCCGCCGCGCCCGCGAAGCCCTCGCCTAACATGCCCAACAACCCGCCCGACGAAGGGAACACCGTGGCCCAGCAGACCGACGAGCAGCCGAAGACCCTCAAACCGGCCCTGGAATCCATGACCCTGCTGGTCGCCGCAGTCATCGTCCACGACAAGGCCACCAACCGCGTCGTCCTCCTCCAGCGCAGCGAGAACGCCAAGTTCGCCCAGGGCATGTGGGATCTCCCCGTCGGCAAGAGCGAACCGGACGAACCCATCACGGAAACCGCAGTCCGCGAGCTCTACGAGGAGACGGGCCTCACCGTGAAGCCCGAGTCCCTCAAGGTCGCCCACATCATCCACGGCGCCTGGGGCGTCGAGGCCCCCAACGGCTTCCTCACGGTCGTCTTCGCCGCTGAGGAATGGACCGGCGAACCCGAGAACCGCGAACCCCGCAAGCACTCCCAGGTCCGCTGGGTCGATGTCAACGCCATCCCCGAGAACTTCGTGGAAACCACCTCAAGCGCCCTCCACCGCTACCTCGCGGGAGGCCCAGACGTCTCCGTGGATGGCTGGCGATAGAAAGGTGCAGCGCCCAGTGAGGGCTGAAGTGGCCAGATCTGGACCCTTTCCCTTCTATGTGGCCGCGGCCGCTCTAGCCATTTTTCGGGGCTCCGGCAGTACTGCCACAGCCGAGACTTCCGTCGTATGCTTTGCGGGTGACATTGCCAAATAGCGAACGCTCCCCTATCTCGATTAACACCATGCGGACAACTTTTGCCGTGCGCTGGTCCCCTGGCATGTCAGCCGGAGAGCATATTTCCGTATCAGTAGGAAGCGCTCTGGGCGGGGAACCAGTCGCCGCTCGTGTAGTCCTGCAAGTCATCAGGCCCGCAAATGGGAACCATGAAACCATGATGCTTTCCCATGTGGCGGAGATGGTCACCGGCAGCGGACCAATGCACCCATTGATTGCCGATCTGGCGACTGGCAGTTGGGACGAGCCACTTTGCCTCGCCACAGTCATGTGCGAGCTCCCAAGGGTCGCAGACGTAATTTGGGATTCTGCCGATGACGAGCCCTTCACCGTCAGCTACTCTGGGCTCAGCCGGATGGGGGATCTCGCTTTGGACCTCACCTCCGAAGCCATGAGAGTCACGCTGGACGCCACAGATTCCCCGGGCTCGGTAGGCCCTCTTTGCCGAGCCGACCTCGTGGGTGCAGGCGCATTCAGGTTCGGCGTGGACCACGATCAGGAATATGTGGTACCGCTCCTGCCCCATACACCGATTGGAAGCTGGGGCACTAGCAGTCCCGGTCGCGAACTCACCGAAGAGGGCGGTGGACTCTTCATTGCCGCTGAGGATTTCAGCAATTCGCTCTCAAATATTCGGCGTCTCAGATCCCTGGGACGCGCGCTTCTCTCATCGACTTTCCCGGGGCGAGTGGGCCGAAGCTGTCGTCGCATACGAAGCTTCCCAGGAACAGCTCCTCTGGCATGTTTTCGAAGCTATCCTGATCGACCATAATTGGCGTCGGTCAGATTTCGAAGTACAGGATCTCCCCGGCAACAGCAGCAGCGTACTCTCTGCCATCCAAGCCCATCTCGGCGGCTCTTCAAGGGTGTGGGAACCCGCCAAGGACGCTTTCGCGAAAATCTGGAGAACCAGGAACGACATAATCCACCGCAGCATCGAGGTGGATTCGAAGGTCGTAACCGACCTAATGGGAGTAGGTCATCTAGCGATCGACGAACGCCTGAAGGACCCAAAAGTTGCCGCGCGCCACCCCTTGACATCATGGCTTCACGTACCAAATGCCGACTTCCCGCTGGGACCCAAGATCGAGGAAGCAGCTCGCCGCATCCTGTCAAGCACCAGAATCCTTGACACCAGGGAAGTTAATGACATGACAGGGCGCCCGCATCTCTTAAGGCTGAAATTCCATATCGGAATTGCGGCGGGGGAAGTAAGAAGGATCAGCTGCTGAGTCGATGACAGAAAGAAACAGTCGCTCAGCAGTTCACCAGGCACGAGGGGGCCCCGCAGCGCTTCATCACCCTGCGCGCCCCGTCGACTGCCTACGCAATCACTCGGCCAGTCCACGACAGTCCGCACACAGTCCGCAGGACACCCGATCAGGACCGTCGTGTCCCATCGCCAGCCATCAAGAAAAGGCCAGGTCAGCGGCCCGCAGGGAACAACCCCGCAGGTCGCCGACCCGGCCCATTACTAGGGCGTGTGGCGAAAGTGGATCTTGAGGTGAGATGATCTTGCTTTGTGGCACGTGGAGATCTGACGGATGCGCAGTGGGGCCGGCTGGAACCGCTGTTGCCGGTGGGCAAGAAGCCGGGCCGGCCG
>NZ_JBIAPT010000057.1:0-8074 GCF_042888425.1 Streptomyces sp. NPDC002889 | reverse complement strand
ATAGCACGAGCGGCAACGCGGCCTGACAGACACGGGGTCATATCTCAGACTCCCACCAACACCCTTCTGCCGAGCACTTATTGAAATACGGGCCCTCGGCCGCACGGACAACAGCCAGATCGGAACGTTCCTGGCCTATGCCTCCGCCACGGGGGCGTTGATCGACCGCGAGCTCTACGTCCCCGTCTTCTGGACGGATGACCGTGACCGCTGCCGCGCGGCCGGGATCGACGACGAGGTCCCCTTCGCGACCAAGAACGGTGCGGTGGACGGTGTCGGCCCATGCCTTGGTGACGCGAGGATGTGCCTGCGCGATGTTCTACAGCAGGTGAATGCCGGCGTTGTCGGAAACGCTCGCAACGGTGGCCGAG
This sequence comes from Streptomyces sp. NPDC002889, assembly GCF_042888425.1. Classification (NCBI taxonomy): domain Bacteria; kingdom Bacillati; phylum Actinomycetota; class Actinomycetes; order Kitasatosporales; family Streptomycetaceae; genus Streptomyces; species Streptomyces sp. NPDC002889. Next base: position 7,703 of record NZ_JBIAPT010000057.1, on the reverse strand, counting down.
ACGGCCAACAGCAGGCCGAGGGTGTCGACGCCGGTGTGGCGCTTGCTCGAGGTGGAGGATGGGGGACTGTTCCGGCTGCGGAAATTGTGCCTCTCAGCCTGTCGCCACCAATGACGGTCAGTTGGGCGATGTTTCGACAGTAGCTCTGACTGAGCGGTGTCGGAGCCGGGCGGCCGTGAGTTCCATCTCAACTAGCGTGCCCACCAGACCAGTCGTCTTCAACTCGTCTGCCACGGTTCGCGCTTGTGCCAGTGACAGTCCGTGAATCTCTCGAAGAGCGCGTAGGACGGGCACCGACTTGGCCTCGGGCTCCATCAGCCGGAGCCGGGCAGGTCCATGTTCTGCCAAGAGCGCCTGGCGGATCTCCTCCGGAGTGTCGTGGCCGCTGTCCTGCTCGCACCAGGCAATGGGGCAGGCCTGGCAGGATCCCACAGTTCCCCACCACAGCCGATCGCGGTCGATGAACTGACCGGTGTCGCGTATCAGCACACCTCCGCAGGCTTCGCACCGCGTTGTGATTTTCACGCCCTGGCTGATCACAGCCCTCCTCATCATCGGACCTCGCCCTGGATGGTGCCCCACGGGTTTCCCCTTCGTCGACCGCTTATCGTCGCCAAGGTCCACTGGTCCCTGACCTGGGATGTGCGATGGACGGGTCCTCGTGTCGCGAGGGTTGGCCTGACAGGTCGGCGATGCGCCGCTCGCCGAGTGCGAGGGCGAGTGCCTGTCGCAGTTCGCGGTTCTCCGCTTCCAGCTGCAGGTTGCGTTCGGTGGCAGCCTCCAGGCGTCGAAGTAGGGATCGGAGGCCCGTTGCCCGGTCGGGAACCGACCGAGCCGGAATCCGTAGCCTCCTCGCGCTCGTCCTGGCTGCCCTCCAGCTCGCCTGCGATCGAGGTTGGCGGCGACCTGCTCGTTCATCTCGGCGACGCGGGTGCGCCTGCAGCTCTTGGCGTTGTCGATCGGCGTCAGGGTGCGAGTGCGCTGTTCGTGCAGCTCGAGCAGGAACTCGAGCGCGCAATCCCGACATCTCTTGCCCGCTGCCTGGTGAACAGGGGAGCCTCGACGCCCCTTCGGTAAAGCGAAGGGAGACCTCCGCGGGACCCTTGCTTCCTACGGCCTGGCCTCGCGGAGATTCTCCTCTCGCCAGTCGACGGGCGCGCGTCCGACTCAAGGAGACCGGAAGCCATGGCTTTTCTGTCCAGCATCGCTGTCATCATCCTGACCCTGGCCGGGTGCCGCGGTGGCCTTGGCCGTCGCCGGCATCGCCGCTCCAGCCGTGGCGGGCGGCGACGTGACGATCAGCATCACCACGGGCGGGAAGGGCGAGCCTGCGCAGCCCGGTTTCGGCGACCCCAGCAAGTCGGTCTGACGGCCAAGCGGTGAGCGGCCCTGTGCCCGGTCCTCTGCGGGTCGGGCGCAGCCCCGATTCGGTGTCCAGGTCGGTATCTCCCTCGACGGCGGCCGAACCGCGAACGACCGCCACCATGGAGCCCTCCGCGCCGGGCCCGGCACACTTGCCGTGCGGTGCGCCGACGACCCGTCCGGCGGAGTATCGGGGGATTGACCTGCTGTTTCTGCAGCCAGTCCGATGATCTCGGGTCCGATGCGTCGCTAGTCTGTTCCTCCCGTCAGCACGGCGGGAGGAACAGGGGTGGGACATGCGCAAGAAGATTGCTGTGGGGGCGGCAGTGGGGGCTGTGTCCGCCATGCTGGTGACTGCGCCGAGCGCGCAGGCCGAGGGCCGGGGTGACATCCGGGTCACCAAGGCGGTGGTGAACAACGGCGGCAACGTGATCGTCGGGGTTAAGGACGTCAAGACCTTCCCGATCGCCATTACGATCAAGGACAACTCCGGGGTCAAGGGCGTCAGCTGTGTTTCGGCGTTCAACCGCAACAACGGCCACGGCCCGGTGGATCACATCGGGACCTCGTGCAAGAAGATCAGCGCGACCACGTCCGTGTGCACCGCGACCATGGAGATCAACCCCGCGTGGATCGACGACTACGGCAGCGGCAACGACGGCTGGGACGCCAATTCGGTCGCCGGTGACTGGACGGTGAACGCGACCGTCCAGGCGAACGACGGTGACTACTGGATCTCCGACTCCATCGCAGCGTTCCGCGTCAAGCGCGCTGCCGTGCTGACGACGAATGCCTCGCCGGAGCCCGTCGCCAAAAGCAGCAAGCTCACCGTCACCGGTCGGCTGACCCGCGCGAACTGGACCGACCTCAAGTACCACGGCTACATCAACCGGGAGGTCCAGCTGCAGTTCAAGCAGGCAGGTGCCACCTCCTACCGGACCGTGAAGTCGGCGACCACGAACAGCACCGGCAACCTCCGCACCACTGTGACCGCGACCTCGGCCGGCAGCTGGCGCTGGTACTTCCCCGGCACGGCGACGACGATGCGGGTCATCTCCGCCGGCGACGCCGTCGCGCTCAAGTAGGCCGCCCCCGGCCATGCACAGCGCCCCGCTCTGGATCCGCCGATCCAGAGCGGGGCGCCGCCGGTTCAGGCGCTCAGCACATCTTGGAGTAGACCCGGGCCGCTCTCTTGCTCTGCGCTGCCTGCCTCCTTGCCCTCGGCGCTGCGCCCACGGGGCACCGTCCACCACCGCCGGGCCGTGCCCTGTGCCCATTTGAGGGCTGGGGTCACCAGTCGACGTGCTGACCTTGTCCGCTGGTGCGACGACTAGCCGAGCCACCGGGCGAGTCCGTTCGCCGTCACCTTGCCGCCCAGGGGCACACTGTCTGGTGCGGTCATCGTGCTGATCTCCTTCGTGACTCGACATCTCGAAGATCAGCCAGTGGCCGTTCATCTATGCTGGCATCATCCCGACGCCGGAGCAAACCCCCGGATCAGGTCGAACCCGTACACCACCTCCATGGACGCAACCGGACACCGGCGGGGAAGCAACCCGTCAGTAGTTTTCGGAGCTTCCTGGCCACGTCTTCTTCACCTGCCAAGGCGCGGTCCTGGTGTTGTCGAGTCGTCCGTGCGTAATGGAGCGCGGCACGTTGAACATGTCGGCGATCTGCTGGACGTCTCCCAGCCGTCGTAGAGCCTCTGGGGAAGGCGGCCTTGACCGGTGTGAGCTTGGGGCGACGCACTGGCCCGTATCTGCCGTCAAAATGCCCCGGACCAGATCGGCCCGGGGTGTTTCGGTGCTCCAGGCAGGATGGCGAGATACATGCGGTACGGGCTTTCGTCGCGGCGGCCAAGCGCGGCGTTCCAGCTTCCGGCCCCATATCTGGCTTGGTGCTTCGATGTAACGGTAGGTCAGCACGCACAGGGGCAGCAGCATGGCGAAGAACGCCACTTCGAGCACGAGATTGTCCCGCCGCCACCGGCCTATCGTGCCGTCGGTCACCGCCAGCAGCACCGGATGCACCAGGTAGACCGAGTAACTGATCGTTCCCAGCCCGGTCAGCCAGCGCGGGATCCGCCGGCGGCGCAACGCCAGTCCGACACCGAAGGTGAGCACGGCCAGCAGGAATGCCACGATCCAGCCGCGCCGTGTGAAACGGGACCCGCCGCCGTATCCGTACGCACTCCCTACCGCGCAGGCCACCACCACGACGGCTGTGCACGCAGCGTACCGCCAGGTGCTCTGACCGTGCTCGCCCCGGTAGGCGGCGGTGCCGAGGAACATCACAGCAAGGATCACCAGGCCCTCCCACATAGGGACCGTGCCGTTGGAAGATGCCAGGACAAGCGCCAGCACCCCGCCCAACACGCCCCCTGACACGCGAAGCACGGGTGACACAGCACTCGCACAGCAGATGGCGACCACCATGGCGATCGAGGCAACCGCGACCAGCGGGCCGGTGCCCACCGCGCCAGAGAGGGCGGAGACCGGCAGCACGACCCCTGCCGTCCCGCTTACGGCGGCGAGCACGGCCAGGGTGACGGCGACCGCTGCCGACTGCTGGTGTAGGCGGACCGTGAAGAGAGCAACCACCAGCAGGTAGAAGGCCATCTCATACGAGAGTGTCCACAGGGGAAGAAGGAGGTTGGGCGTCCCCAGCAGCTCTTGGAGCAAGGTGACATGGGCGACGGCTACGGCGGCAAGGCTCTGCCGGCCCAAGTTGGCGCGAATCTCGGCGATTCCCATCAGGTGGAGGGCGAGGACCGCGGTTACGGCAGCCGCCCACAGTGGGTACATGCGGAATATTCGTCCGATCCAGAACGTCCGGACGCAGCCTCGGCGCTCCAGCGACGCGGGGATGATGTAGCCGCTCACCAGGAAGAACACCATGATGCCGTACCGGCTGGTGTTGAACTCCGGCATGAACTCCCACCGGAACTCCGCCATGAAGGCGTACGACGAGTGGTCGAACACAACGACGAGTGCCGCGATGCCGCGCAACGCGTCCAGCCAGCCCAACCGCGACAGACCGGCCGACACGGTGGATGTGGGTGACCGCAACATCACGGAAGGTGACTGACCCGGCGAAGCAGGGACGAGGGGTGAGGGTTCCATTCGTAGACCGAGTCCTCTTTGGTGGGGCATTCGTTGGGCTGGTCATGGGGCGGGGGGAGATCGCCAAGCCTCTGATGCGGCCGTCGAAGATGCGGCCGCAAGTGGCGGGAGACAGGACACGCCTGATGAGGCGCTTTACGCCGCGAGCACCCGTGTGATCTTCAGTGGCTGCGCCAGGTCCAAGTAGGGGCGAAAGGTGGGGGCGAACTCACCATGCCCATCGCCCGCGCTGCGGGCTGACCGTGCGCCATATGCGGTTCCCCCGGTTGCCTTGCGGCCCGCGGAACCTCGGCTCCGCGGGCGTCAACGTGCTTCGGTGGATCCGTCGGCTAGTCCGGCAGGGCGACCTTCATCGGAACGCAGGGCTCGGCCTCGCTCTTGGTCTCGTAGAACTCGACCGCGCGCGGCTGGGAGCTGCCTTTGGTGTTCTCGAAGGTCAGCACGTTGCCCCGGCGCAGCGTGACGTCCCAGCCGGCCTCAAAGGGGATGACGGGTACACGGTTGCCCTGTTCATCAATCGCCACGAGCGGAGAGGCGACTTTGCTGCGCTCACAGACGTAGCCGGCAGCGAGCACGTCAACGGTCACGTGAATGCCCCATGGGCGCACCTTCCTCGCGAGTTCACGCTGGGCCGCGACACTGATGCTCTGGTCCTTGACCGTGAGCTTGACACTGCCGTCGCCGACCGGTTCCACCGCGTATGCGTTCGAGCCGGTCGGCGAACCGGGCATCACCACTGCGGCCAGCCAGGCCGCCGCACACGCCGCCGCAACGACGGCCATCCGGCGCGGAGCGAACAGACGGCCCACTGAAGCCTTCGCCCTGCCGACGCCCGTCTTGACCTCAGCCGATCCGGTGCCGCCTACCCCGGCCTCGCGCCGCTCGATCTCCCTCTTCAGCTCACCCAGCAGCCGGTCCTCGAACGTCGTCCTCGTACTCATGCCTCTCCCCTTGCGACGTACAACAGCGATGCGTCCGGCGTCTCCGCTCCCGTGGAGCTTGTCTGTGCGGCCACGGGATTCGTCTCCGCGGCCTTGACGTCCGCCTCCTCCCGCAGGGCCTTGCGCGCCCGGTGCAGTCGGACCCGGGCCGTGACCTGGCGGATGCCCAGCGCGGCCGCCGCCTCGGTAACCGTGAGCTGGTCCACCGCGATCAGCTCCATGACTGCCCGCTCGCCCTCGGGAAGCCTCGCCAGCGCCGCCAGGGCACGCCGGCCGGGGCTCTCAGCGTCGAGTTTGTCCTCGATGCGGACGACGTCGTCGGCCTCCAGCAACCGCCGTCCGGAGAAGCGCAGATCGCGTTCCGCCTCCCGGGCGACCCGGCGGCGCTCCGACGACACGACGTTACGCGCAATGCCGTACAGCCAGGCCGTCTCGCTGCCGAGGCGCGGCCGGTAGGAGTCGGCCGAGTCGAGGACGGCGAGGAAGGTCTCGGCCGTCAGGTCAGCCGCTGTGTTCGGGTCGTCGACACGCCGGGCCACGAAACGCATCACCGCGTCCACGTGCCGCCGATAGAACTCTTCGAAGAGCTGCGGGTCACGTACCGCCGCTGCGGGCCTACCCCGTAAACGTTCCGCGCCATCCACAGGCGACTCCTTCTCTTCGGAGGCATCCCGGTCCTCATCGTCGGAGGTGTACCGGAGTTCTTCAAAGGCACTTCACTTGTTCTTGGTTCGAGGTGCGAAAAGCGTTACAGAGTGAACCCGATGAACCGACCGTCGCCGCCCTAGTACTCCAGCTGACGTTCGAGATTTGTCATAGCGGCGCTGCTTGTCGTCGCTGGTAGTGGCGTCGTTGGGCGGTGTGCTGGTGGTGTCGTCGCCACTGCGACCAGTGCTGTCGGTGTCCGGGCGGGTGGGGCCGGTTGTGGTCGGCGACGGCGAGCAGGTGCGCGATCTCGTTGCGGGTCAGCCGGATCATCTGCGCGTTGTCGGGTGGTTCGGGCTGCTCGGCGGCGGCGATGGTGAGGAAGGCGTGGGCGAGCATGACCAGCACGGTCCACCGAGCCCAGGAGACGTAGCGGCGGACCTGGTGTTCATCTAGACCGGCAAGGCCCTTGCCCGTCTGGAACGCCTCCTCGACCTTCCACCGGATCCCGGCGATGCCGATCAGCGTGTTCAACGACACCGGAGCTGGGGCCCAGCAGCGGTAGAACGCGGTCTCGCCGGTGGTCGGGCTGCGCCGGATGAGCAGATAGCGCCCCCCGCGCTCCGGCGGTTCGGGCTCGTCCAGGTGTGGGTACGCCCACTGATACCAGCGCGGTCCCTTGGCACCGGCCCCGGCGCTGCGGGTATGCCAGCAGTACTCGGGCAGGCCGGCTGCCAGGTCGTCGACGTGGATCCGGGCCGGGCCGATGCTGATCCGCATCGAGCGCGCAGTGGCCAGGACGTAGCCGATCCGGTGCTGCTCCAGACCGGCTCGCAGCATCGGGTCGCTGCCATAGACCTCGTCGGCCGTCACCCAGCCCGGTCGGTGGCCTGCGGCCAGGGCCCGCTCGACCAGGCGCAGCGCCAGCGCGGGCTTGGTCGCGAACTCCAGGTCGCCCGGCAGGCCGGCCGCGGCGGGCCGGGTCGTCCGCCCAGGACCGCGGAACGTACAGCTCGCGGTCCACGAACGCCGCCCCGGCCAGCGTGGCCCAGACCGCGCACACTGAGCCTTTTCCAACCTCACTCTGAGCTGGTCAGATGAAGGGTGAGGACGGCCTGGACGAGGCTGGTGATCCGGGTGGTCGAGCACCGCAGTTTGCGGAGGACCCGCCAGGACTTGAGGGTGGCGACGGCCTGCTCGACGAGGGCCCGGATCTTTGAGTGGGACCGGTTCACTGCCTTCTGGCCTGCGGAGAGGGTCTCCCACCGTCCCCAGCACGGAATGCGGACTGCGCCGCCAGCGCCTCGGTATCCCTTGTCGGCCCAGCACTGGATGCCGGCCTCGGCGAGGGTATCGACGATTCCGTGTTCGCGGGCCGCGCGGATGTCGTGGACGGCGCCGGGCAGGGCTGGTGAGGCCCATAGCAGTCGGCCGAAGGGGTCGGAGATGACCTGCACGTTCATCCCGTGCTTCTTGTGTTTGCCGGAGTAGAACGGCCGGTCCGCGGCGATGCGGTCGATCGGCAGGAGCGTGCCGTCCAGGATCAGGTACGCCTTCGCCGACGCGGTCCGCACCGCGTCGGCCAGGCTGGGGGCGAGAGCGGCCAGGAGCTCGACCGCCTCGATGACGTAGC
>NZ_JBIAPT010000056.1:0-8119 GCF_042888425.1 Streptomyces sp. NPDC002889 | reverse complement strand
GGCCCTGCCTTCATGCGCGTACGGCCGGAAGATCACCCGACCAGGAACTCCGTTCGACTTGCAGGTTCCAAGATCGGTTGAGATACGGCTTCTCAAGGCGGCGTAGGCGCCGGGCTCCCGCTCACCCGTTTCGGGGTCATCGGCGTCGAAGGTCACACCGACGAAGCTTTGCTTCTTTCTGGAGCCTTGCTCCCAGGTGCCTGTTCCGGACCAGGTCAAACCTTCCTCCCAGCTGACGGAGACGCAGACTTTATCGGCGATGAACGTCCCGTCCTGCTTCAGCGTGAGGGTGCCGCCATCGGCATCGGTCCACGTGGTCGCAAGTTCGGCCGGCTTCAGAACGACCGGTTCGCCGTCGGGCGGCGGCATGACGGTGAACCTGCCGCAGGCCGTCAGGGCGAGGGCCATGGCGAGCAAGATCAGCGCAGTACGACAGGAACGCAACACACTCCACCCCTAGCGGGTTCCGCAGGACGCGTGCGCGACCGATGGGCTCAAGAACGCACGCCGTACCCTGGCACAGAGTTTGAACGCGTTCAAGTCGTAATTGTCGGCGGCCACTCTTCACGAGGCGCGAGGCGGTACGGCAGCGAAGTACCGCAACCACAGCGGCCGATCGCGTTCGGTCCGCAAATAGCCCATGGATCACCTTCTTCGCGAACCGCTTCCTGGCCCGGCGCACGCGACGGTCCATGCCATGACCACTTGACGCGACGGGCACCGCAACAGGTTGCTGACCACCCAGGGCAGAGAACAGCTGCCCGCCGCTACACCACACCAGGGGACATGACCGAAGGACCCGTCATGACGATCAAACGTCGCCATGGCCATCACCTTGGCACGACGCCTCGACCGCCGGAGAGTGGTTGAACGTCAAGCTCAGCCGGGTCCGTCGCGTTGCCCCATGCCGACCGCACCCCGGAGCGTTCACCGAACCGTCCCTGGTCTCAAGACCGCAGTGAACTCGGCGTCGACTGCCGCCCCAGGGACAGCGTCGTCCCCACCCGGATCGCGCTCGCCCAGCGCAGGGCAGCGGCGAACAGGCACAGCCGATTTCCTGGGGCCGGACGCGAAGTGCGGGGGCAGCCCTAGCGTTTGCTCTTGGCCAGGTTGTAGACCAGGACGACAACAGCCAAGGTCATGACCATCAGATGGATCCACACCGGCTCCGCCGAGGCATCCGGAGCCGTTGCCAGTGCCCCGATCATGAGGACTCCCCCACAGCCGTGCAGCGTCCAGAAGCCTGAGGACGGGACGGACTTCCAGTGGCCGCTTGGAGTGCGCGTGGGGGAACTGAGCCAACCCAGGCAGCCGAACTGCTTGAGATGAACGGATTGTGCGTCTTGGATGCCATATCGGTCGTGTACCCGCGAAGCCCTTCTCCATGACCCGCATCATGCAGGCGACCACGTCCACCCAGCTGTCCGCAGCTCCGTCCGCATCGCGCTCGTCGCACATGCCGTCCGCACCGTGTCCTCAAGTACGGCCCTCTGGGCATCAGTTGCCGACAACGGCCGGGGCTTCGGTCCAGGGCGACTCACGCCGAACCGACGACCCGGCCGTCCCATTCCTCGGCTTTCGACCTCGTTGCCAGTCAGCGGATGGGTCCCAGGCGTGTTGCAGTGCCGGCCAGAGGCAATCGCGGTGTCACGCTCTCGGCTGCCCATCAGTCACTGGCACACCCGTGGTGCTCGGCGCGGTAGGGCTCGGAGGCGAGGCGCTGACACGACTGGTGGACTGGCAGGAGGGCTCGCCGTCGGCGAGGAATCGGAGTGGCCGGCGCGGCCACGGGAAGGGCTGTCGGCGCCGGCTGGAAAGTGGTTCCGGATCACTTTCCGTGCCAGAGCCACGGAGAGTCACCAAAACCGCGATCATGAGCGGCCGTGGGTGATGTCTTCCTCAGGAGGTGCTCCCTGCCCCAGGCTCCGAAGGGCGCAGCGCCTCGTTGAGGAAGACACCCCAGCGGGGTGAGGGTGTATGTGACGCGGCGTACCGCTGAGGCACGACGATGCCATCGGCATCCAACTCCCGCAGATGCGAGGTGAGACCTTCTCGGTGGCTTCGCCCCGGCGCAGCGCCTGGCGGAATTCCGCACCGGCCACCGCACGCCGCCCACCAAGGCCGCCGTCCCTTTACTGGCCAGGGGGGATGCCGTACGCCCCGACAAGGGTCGGCAGGCCCGTCACCGCCGTCACCAAGCCGCCGGCACACCTGGAAGCGGCGGCTTGGGCGCAGCTGGTCGCGATATACGCGGAGGTATCGGCCCGGATCAGCCGCGGATCAGGAGGATGACGGCGGCCGCCACCGCTGCCAGCACAATCGCGACGGCACCGTAGGCCAGCCGGTGCGCGCGCAGCCCCGGGATGAAGTGGTCGAGGGCGTAGCGGCCGGGGCCGGTGAGGGTGAGGGTCGCGGCGGCGGCCAGGAGCAGGATTTCGTACTCGATACCCCGGGGGGCGAAGAAGCCGCTGCCCCACCTCACGGCGATGACGTTGATCATGGTTCCCACGATCGCGGCGCCGGCCAGTGGTGTGAGCAGGCCGAGGACCAGACCGAGGCCGCCAAGGGTCTCACTGAGACCGGCCAAGAGGGCCATGGCGTCGCCGTGCGGATAGCCGCTCAGTTCGAAGAACCGTCCAGTGCCGTTGATGCCTGGACCGCCGAACCAGCCGAACAGCTTCTGTGTGCCGTGTGCGGCCATCGTCAGGCCGACCGCGAGGCGCAGCAGCAAGAGCCCGACGTCATAGGCGTGTGGTGAGGGGGCGTTGCGGGCGGTGGCCGGAGGAGTGAGCGTCCTGGAGGTGGAAGTCATGAGCGCAATCCCTGAACAGTCAGATGGATTGAGGTTTCAAGCCCCCTTTCGACGGTAGTCGCTGATCCGGTCAGTCGCCTGAGCAGCTGCTCGGCGCCCAGCTCGGCACCACCATGCCCCGTTCCGGCTGATGGGCGGCGCCGGAAGGAAAAGTGGCTCTCCCCCGCCGAACGCGACGACCAGGCAGAGGAACGGAGCGGACGGCGACCGCCTGCGCCAGGGGGAGGCGGGCGGTCAACCTGCTGTGCGCGCAGGTCCCGCCATCTGGATCACGGAATCTCTCCGGTGCAAAACCCGCACTCCGGAGCCCCACACCTGCCGCGAACTGCGCCATCACCTGCCTTCACCTGCAGACCGGCCCGTGCCCTCACTTGGGAGCGCCGACGTACTCCACGACAAATCGCCCACGTGCACCAACGCCCCGGAGCATCCACGCGCGGCTTGTTCCCCGACGAGACCCGCAGCCGCGCCGCTCCACTCACCCCCGAGCGTCGCGGCGCGCTCACCTCCACGCGAGGCCTGGCAAGGCCACGGCACCGGGACCAGGGACGGCGTTGCACGACATGGCAGCGCGGGGGCAGGTGCACACGGCGGGGAGACAGGCCTTTGCTTCGTCCCGAGGGTCGGAGGTGGCTGTCTGTGGTCAGCGCGTTGCGCCTTTGGGGCGAAACCGCGCCAGGATGCGGCGCGCCTCACCCCGGAAAAGACTATGGGCACATTGTCCGTTTTGGATGCCGCTCGCTTGTCCGATGGAGGTTTCCGGTGAATCCGATGGGTGCTGCCTGTTCGCCCCCGCCCCCGGCGATGGGGCAGGAGCCTGTCCCGCCCGACGCTGGCAGCCACGGCGAAGCCTGCGCGGGCCGGGGGCGGATACAGCGGGCGCTGGCATGCTCAGCTGTGGGCATGCTGCTCACGGGCTGCTTCGCTGCCGGTCACAACGCAGACAGTGACCGGAGTGGACACCCCCCGTCGCAGAACCAGGCGCCGGTGACGTCGGGGAACAGGCAGCCGGTCGAAGCGCCGCCAGGCAGCCCCGGCATGCGGGCGCCGGCCCCGACAGATGCGAACAGTGTGCTCGCTCGTTCCCTCGAAACGATCCGCCAGCGGGACGGCACTCGGGTGTCGGTCGCTGTTCTGGAGCCCAGGGACGGCCGGCGGGCGTTGTACGGCTCGCAGGTGCACATCACCGCGAGCCTGGTGAAGGTGGATATTCTGGCGGCCCTGCTGCTGCGTGCCCAGCACGAGAGACGGACCCTCACCCAGTGGGAGGCATCGACCGCCGCATCGATGATCCAGAGCAGCGACAACGACTCCGCCAATGCCCTGTGGCGGCGTATCGGCGGCGGCCAAGGACTCGCTGACGCCAACAGGACCCTGGGACTGACCGCCACCCAAGCGGGGCCAGACCCGCAATGGGGCCTCACCCGGACGACCGCGGCAGATCAGCTGGCCCTGCTGTCCGCCGTGTTCGACGACCATTCACCGCTGAATCCGGCCTCACGCGATCTGATCCAGACCTTCATGGGCCGGATCGACGCCGACCAGGACTGGGGAGTGTCCGCGGCAGGCAGTCGTTGGCAACTCAAGAACGGCTGGCTGCTACGGCCCCACTCCCAACTCTGGGCAATCAACAGCATGGGGCGGGTCAAAGCGCACGGGAGCACCTTCTACCTCGTGATCCTCTCTCACGGCAGCCGGAGCATGTCCCACGGGATCTGGGCCGTGGAGCAGGCGGCGCAGTCGGCCGTGCATGTCCTTCGCAGCACTCCCCCTCCTGTCTCCCCGATCATCCGCTGACCTTCCTGCCCCGCCGGTCCGGAGGCCGTTGAGCGGGCGCAGCAGCTCTGCCGCCATACCGCCCGATCAGCCGAGCCGTCGAAGCAGCGGAGGCCGAGCGCCACGGTGATGCCGTGGACGGCGCCGATCAGAGCTCTGCGGCAAAGGAGTGGCCCTCCACGCGACCGGTGAGGTGAGGATCAGGGCGACCGGCATCACTTCATGGCTCGGCCCGTTTCGTCCGAGCGTGAAGCGACGTGCCCGGTCTCGAACATCGCGACCACCACCGGAGCGCAACGGGGGATCACCCCCTACGGTCCGCAGACCAATGGCAAGGCCGAACGCTAGGACCGCACCCTGCTCGACGAAGCTGCCTATGTCCGCTCCGCTCCTGCACTGCCTCCGGGCGAGGTTGGCCCGGGTGATGAGGGCGTGGGGCTGGTCTGGGCGCAGGTGGTGATCGACGGTGTCGGCACGAGGCGGTGTCGGGTGCCGTGACGGGATGCGGCTGGTCCCCGGTCTGCCGCCCGGTACGCGGCACACGTCTGGCTTTTCTCCACCGGGACCGTCCGCCGACAGGTGAGTCCTTTTCGGCGGAATGCTGTTGACGACTGGTTACAAGCACATTGGCGGTTCGGCCCTGGCCGCCGATGGTCCCCGGCCGACCCCGTACCGTCTCTCCGCCCAGGCGAAGTCCATGGGGCCGCGAAGCCCGTGCGCAGGATTCGCCGACCTGCCACGTGGCGAGGCTCGCCGGTCCCGTGTTCGTGGGATGGGGCCGCGTGCAAGGCAGAATGCCCTGTGCAGGAGGGAGCCGAATCGGGAAGGGCGGCCGTTGTGAGCACCATCGAGGTCGGCGACGCCACGCTCTACTACGAGCGGCATGGGCAGGGCCCTGCAGTGCTGTGCATTTCCGGAGTCACGGGCGACGCCGGGCTGTGGACCGGCATGGCCGATGCGCTCGCGGACGAGTTCACGATGGTGTCCTATGACCGTCGGGGCAACTCGCGCAGCCCGCGCCCGGAGAACTGGATCTCAACGTCCGTCGATGAGCAGGCCGATGACGCCGCCAATTTGCTGCGCGGGCTCGATCTGGCCCCGGCCGTGGTGTTCGGTGCCAGCGGCGGGGGGATCATCCTCACCAACCTCCTGCTGCGCCACCCCGAGGTGGTGCGTGCAGCAATCATCCACGAGCCCCCGTTCGTCTCGGTCAGCCCCGACGCCGATGCGGTGGGCAGGCAGCTGGGGGCCGTGTTCGAGGAGGGTATGGCGAAGGCCGCGCTCCCCGGTGCGATGGAGGCCCTCCTGCACTGGGCCTGGGGACGGGATGGCCTGGAGGCCGTAGAGCCGCAGACCCGCGAGCGGCTGCTGTCCAACGCGGAGGTGTTCCTCGGCATGGAACTCGAGGCCTTCATCGAGTACATGCCCACATCCGAGGAACTCGCGGATGTGAAGGTCCCGCGCATCGTCACGGCGGGCGCCGAGAACCGCGACCCTGCGGCGGAATACCACCACGGGTACGAAGAATCGCAGTGGCTCGCGAACCAGATGCACACCGAACTCTTCGAACTCCCAGGCCGGCACGTGCCCTACCTCACCCACACAACCGCGCTGACCGAGACCCTACGCCCCCTCCTGCGCACCCTCTCCGGCTGAGCCCGAAGCACCGGAGCCACAGCCCGCCGTGGGCGCGCGATCACCGGGTACGGTCCGACCCCGGGACTACGCACTCCCACTCCGGATAACCGTCCTTCCTGGGCTGTCAGGTGTGCCGCAATCGGCGATACGGCCCGCGCCGTCAGCGGAGCCGCCCGCGCTCCTGGCTCCTGGCTCCTGGCTCCTGGCTCCTGGACCAGCTGGCGTCCGCCTACCAGGCAGAGAGCGCGAGGCACGAGCCCCTGGGTGGCTCCGGAGACCGGTCCCGCCGTCTCACCGCCCGACGCCTGACGCCTGACGCCTGAGTACTACCGATAGGCCCCGAAGTCGGCGCTCCGCAGGGCTCCTTCGGGCGGGCGACCGAGGTAGGCGGCGGCCGAGCCGGGTAACCGAGGAAGATTCCACGGGACTTGTCCTTGGAGACGGGGGGAGGGCCTCGCCCTCGCAGGTGCGGCGGCGGCGAAGTCACTCCCCCGGAGACGGCGGCGACCGTCAGCGCCTCGATACCTCGTCGTTGAGGCGACCCGAGCCGAGGCTCGGCGTTTGCCCCGGTCCGCGGCGGCCACTAAAGTCCACCGGGTGACTGCCGGGTCGGCCATGGGCCACGCACGAGTGAGGCGCCCGGCCTCGGCGTGAACGCGAGGCGGGCACGAGCCCCGCCCTCTCTTCTCTGCGTCTTCCCTTCCGGCGCCCGCGCGCGGCGCCCCCTTCCAGTGGAAACCAAGACCCGGAGAGATACCCCAGATGCCGCTTGACCAGCAGCACAAGCACGAGCCACCCGTCACCGCCGTCCAGCTGAACCACACCGCCGTCTACGCCAAGGACAGGCAGCTGTCGGCCGAGTTCATCGCGGCCATCCTGGGCCTGGAGGTCGGCGCCCCGCTCGGGCCGTTTCTGCCCGTCGATCTTGGCAACGGCGTGACGCTCGACTACTACGAGAAGAGCGACGAGCCGATCCAGTCGCAGCACTATGCGTTCTTGGTGCCCGACGAACAGTTCGACGCGATGATCGCCCGTCTGGAGGCGGTCGGGGTCACCTACTATGCCGACCCCAGCCACACCGAACCCGGCCGGATCAACCGCCTCTTCGGCGGCCGAGGCGCGTACTTCGACGACCCGGATGGCCACAACATGGAAATCATGACCCGGCCTTATACCCGGCCCTAGTCGCCTGAGGGCGATCCGTCGGCGCCTTCTGAGCTGAGCGGCTCCCCCGGCCTCCTCTGCCCGTTCCCACACCTGGGATGGCAGGAGGCGGGGGAGCCGCTTGGCGTGGTGGGCGCGCGCAGGAGCCAAAAAGCGGGTGGGTGATCGCAGACGAGCGCGGCCCGGTACTTCGCGGCGGCATCCCGCAGCAGCCGACGGCGATACGCATCCCCCGCAGCGATGCACGCCATCCTCCCTGGACCGCAGGGAAGTCGGGCTCCATGACAACCAGACGCCGACCTGGCCGCCCCACCACGCAGGCCATCGGGATTGACAATGGTTCGAGGGTAACCAGGACCTGACAGCCCGGTCTGCGTGAGTGGATCACGTGGACCGCTACAGCGGCAGCGCCGATCGGGAAGCATCGGTTCACCTTCAGAAGCAGCGTCTGCCCCGTCTGGGCGGAGGTGGGCGATCCGAGCGTCCGCAGCCGTGGTTCGGCCTGTGCCCTGCCCGCATCACAGCACCAGGTTCCGGCCACCGGACGGCACCGCATGCTCCGAGTGCCAAGAGCACGCCCGATACCCCGGTTCGAACTTGCGTCAGACCGCTTGTCTAAGGTCGCCGGCAGGACTGAGAAGCCGTATCTCAACCGATCTTGGAACCTGCAAGTCGAACGGAGTTCCTGGTCGGGTGATCTTCCGGCCGTACGCGCATGAAGGCAGGGCC
>NZ_JBIAPT010000055.1:0-9737 GCF_042888425.1 Streptomyces sp. NPDC002889 | reverse complement strand
AGTTGCTTGCGCGTCACGGCAAATTCCTACCGGGTTCCACCCATGAAGGAGGCAGAACCCAACAACTGATCACAACCTCACACAGGCCCTAGTCGCCGTGCACGTACGCCGACGCCCCGCAGGAGGTGCTGAACTCCATCGCGGCGCATCTGAACCTAACTGCACCCCCACTTCACCTGGGACGCAACTACCCTCATCGGCCGCCTGGAGGCCAATCCTGGGGAGACCACGATAGTCATCGACGCCCTCGACGAGGCGGTACGTCCGCAGGAACCCGTCAACACCGTCCTGCTGCCACTGGCCCGCGCCGAGACGTGGACGGGAAGGATCCTCGACGGGAAACAGCAGAGGATCCCTGTGTGCCGGCTGATCGTGGGCACACGCCCCTGGTGGGACTGGTTCGACGCCCTCAGAGCCGAGTGCCACACCACACCTGGCTGGCCATATACGAGTCAAAGTCACACGCGGGATGCGCCCCAACTGGCAGCGGCCGACGCTGGAGTCATGAGGGCCACCTGGTCCGGCATCATCCAGTTCGGGATGGTCGCGCTGCCCGTCCGGCTGTACAGGTCACCGAACAGCACGCCGTGCGCCTCCACGAGATCCGTACCTCCGACGGCAGCCGGGTCGAACACCGGAGCTTTTGCCGTGCCGAGGGCCGGGAGATCCCGTACGAGGAAGTGGGGCGCGGCTTCGCGCTGCCCGACGGGAGCCTGGTGCGCTCACCGAGGAGGACCTGGCCCGCTTGCCGCTGCGAGGTACTCGGCTTTGTCCCGGAGCGGACATTGACCCGATCAGCTACAGCAAGCCGTACCACGTCGGCCCCGGCGGCCCGGGCGCCGAGAGGGCGTACGCCCCGTCTCGACGATGAAGATCATCGCGGACGGCGGCGATGGCAGGGATCCAGCCGGGAGACATCATCACGAAGCTGGGTTCGGCGGAGATCACGACCATCACGTCACTGACGGAGGCGCTGGCGTCGGCGAGCCCGGGCCAGAGAGGGCGGATGACGCATCTGCGGGGCGATGAGACGCGGACGGTTGAGTAACGCCGGGCGAGATCTGAGGTGCGGGAGCCGTGGCGGCGGGAGGGCGTTTTCCCTGTCTCGCTCGCCTCACCCGCGCTCCAGATCCAGCAGCCCGGCTGATGCAGCTGGGGCTGGAGGTCGGACCCTGGCGCAGCATGCGCACGTCGGACGCAGACAGCCACTACGGTGGCCCAGCGCGTTCGAATGGATGGGGCACAGTGGGTTTGGCACGCGATGACGTTGGCTCACGCCGTTGTGGGAGACGTACCGTTCGCGCCGGGGCCCGTGGGCTGACATCGCTTCAGCTTCGTGCGAGATAAGCACGGATACTTCGTAGTGGGGACGCGGTTGAAAGCCACTCCTACCCTGGGCGGCGCTGCAGATCGGCGTTACGCTCAACAAACGCGGCGGTCGTCCTCGCCGCGGGTGGCAGGCGGGGGGAGTTATGTGGATCTTCTTGGTACTGGGTTTGCTGCCCATCGCTCTGCTCCTGTGGACCTTCGCGGGACAAGTGAACCAGCAGGTGGAAAGCCAGTTCGCCGGTGAGGTGATCGCCCTCTCGGTCCAGCGCGTCACGCTGACCACCGGCATGCGCACCGACTACCTGCTGACGATCCGTGCTGACGAAGGCCGGCAGTTCACCTTGCAGGTGAAAGACGACGTGTACGCCCTGTTCGCTGTCGGCGACCGTATCGTCAAGCAGGCCGGGACACTCTGGCCCAGGAAGGCGGCATGACGTCGGGAGCCACCCGCGTATCCAGCACGTTTGGGGCCTGCGGTGCAGAGATGTGCACCGCTCATGATGCGTCACCACCGAGTGAGGGAACCTGTGCTGCCGAAGGCGAACCGAGCTCCTTTCTGCAGGATGTATCCGCTCACCCGAGGAGGTTGGAGCAGCCCCTCCTGCTCGCGATTCCCGTACTGATTTCAGGCATGCGGTGGCCCGCTCGGGAAGGGCCGGCGCCAGGGGCAGGAGAAGAGGGGGGACGGAAGGTCATGAGGAGTCGGTCTATCTCATCCACGGGACGCGGGTGCGCCGCGACGATCGTGGTGACGGCGTTGCTGCTGGTCGGTGTATCAGCATGCGGTGGCGAATCGACCGTCGACTGCAGGGGCGGAGCGTACACGGTCGAGTGCCACCCGGTCGCCCCACCGGCCGGCAGCACCTCCGCCACCACGGTTCCCGCGCCTGCGTTGACGCCGTCGGGGACATGCCCGTCGGACTGGTTCGGGGTCCACGAGGCGGTGCGAAACAGGAGCTTTGACCGGGCCTGCCCACTTCCACCCCCGGACACTGCCGTGCCCCTACCATCCCCGTGAGGCACTTCCCTGTGACTCATGGGACCGGCTCCTCCCCGAAGCCGTTTCCCGCGCGCTCATTGCTCTTGGCAGTTTGGGAAGAGGTTTCCTGAGCTACGCGCTCCAGCGGGCTGCGATGGTTCTTCGGCGAGAGACCCGGTCGCCTGGGGCGAGCGGGTGCGGCGCAAGGTCAAGTGCCATGCCGCTGAGCAGCAACGGCGCCGCGCGCGTGACGGACTGTGGCTGCCCGCACGCGGGGGAGGCCGGGCATGAGCCTCTTTCTGGATGTGCTTCCAAAGTTCCTCGGCGCTCTGGGTGCGACCGTCGTCGTCGGGGGCACGACGTGGTGCACCCGCCTGGTGCGTCGCCGGTTCGCGCCGAGCGCCTCTTTGCCGCACCTTGCTGTCCCGAACGCGGTGCGCCCACCGGAAGGGGTGAGGCACCAGCCGGTGCCATCACCGGCGGTGACTTCCGTGCCGTTGTGGTCCGCCCCGGCTGAGCGGGCTCTTCCTGCTGTTGGGCCCGTTAGGGCCTACGGGCCCAACCATGGGTCCAATCAGCGCCGCATGCGCCAGGTGCCGTACAGCCCGGCGACTGCCCCGATGATCACGGAGAAGCCGGCGTCCCCGACCGCGCGGTACACCCCCGCGCAGACGCCCAGCAGGGCAACCAGGACCACCACGTCGAGTACCTGATGCCGCGTCGGCTCAGGCGGCAGCGCCGGCCCCCGGGTGGCGGGGGGCAGTTCAGGATCGGGCATCTGGGAGGTTGTGTCGATGTCAGTCATGTCTCCAGCAGAGCGCCGCACCCCGCCCGGTACCTAGTGATCCGTACGGCCCCGCAAAGACCCGGACAGTGCAGGTCACCGGCCGATACGAACCGGCGCAACGCTGAACGGCCCAGCGCGTTCAGAATCGTTCGACGGAATCTGCGGACGTTCGGACACTCTCTCCTCTAGCGTGGCATTTCGCAACAGGGAGGGTGATCCGGTGACATACAGCAACCCCGAGGTCGAGCCGGAGGACGCTGCCGCCATAACGGCGTACGACGAAGCGCTGCGCGAGTTCACCATCGAGCTGAACCGACTCCATATCGAGTACGGCGCACCGTCCTACGCCACCATCGCCAGGGCATCCGTCCGGCCGAAGCTGACCAAAGCCGGCCTCAACGAAGTACTGTCCGGCAAGCGATTTTCCTCCCTGGAGGCGCTGCTGGAATTCGTCCGCGTGGTCAGCAACCCGCAGCCTCCCTCACCGGGCACCCCGGCCGCCTCCCGGGTTCGCCCGGAGCTCGTGGACCAATGGCGCAGCAGGTGGCAGCATGTGAAGTTCTTGCAGCGGCAGGCCCACGCACCGTGGAAGCGCCTGCGCGCCACCGTCCAGGACACGCTCGACCAGGCTCTGCGGGAAGCCGAGGCCGTCCGCGCGACTGCCCACGAGGAAGCCGCCTGTTTACGCGCCGGCGCGGAAGCGGAGGCCGAGCGCTTGCGCTCGCAGGCCCAGCACGATGCCGACGAGTTGCTGCAGCGTGCGCAGGCGAAGGCCGAGCGACTGCACTCACAGGCACCGCGGGACGCCCAGGAGTTGTGCGCCCCCGCGCGCGCTGACACCGACAAGGCGTCGTCGCGGTGGAGCGCCGGTTCCTTGTCGCCGCGCCGAGCATGGCGCCCTCTCGTCGCGGTGGCCGGGGTGGGGCTGGCCGTCACTCTGGCCGCGGATTCCCTCACCGGGCAGGCTTCGCGCTCCTGCCGGTCCACCCGCGCCCACACTGCCGCGCCGGTCATCCCTCGAGCCGGTCTCCAACCAGGGGCCATGGAACAGGTGGCACTCGCCCACGAACCGCAGATTGTCTTCCCCAGCAGCACGCCTTGGTCGGGCTGGCCCTCTCCCGACTGGTCCACGTCGACCTCGGCCACACCCTCCGAGGACCCCTCCACCACTGCCAGTTCCCCACCCCCCAGCGCCTCCCCGACGCCCACTGCCTCCAAAACCCACGCCCCGTCCGGCGCATGCGGCCATACCCGTCCGTCCGAGAGCCCGACACGATCGCCCAGCTCATCCGCCTCGTGAGGCGAGCCGCAGACGAGAAGCCCACTTCACGCGCCTCGTAGCCGTCACCAGCTTCTTGAAGGTCAACCCGGCAGGGCAGGCCTCGAATGTCTCGTCCGGGTCGGCCAGGATCATCTCGACCGCTCTTTCGTCTCCCGGGGCCCACCTGAGGCCCACGGCGCTGGGCCGTACGAACACGTGGCGGGCTCGATGCTCGTCTCCCAAGCGGCCGATGGCGCCGCCCGGGAGCCTCCCCCGCCTTCCGCGGCGAGCGCACTCTGATGACTCATGCAGGTTGCGTCCAGTCGGGGAGCTGCTCCCGGTGGCTGACGGCCATGTGCTGGGCCAGGACGATCTGGGTGGTGACGGCGCTGTCCATGGGGTCGTAGTCGATGTCGCGTTCGCCGGTGAGGCGGAGTTTCTCCGTCTGCTCCTGGATGTGCTTCATGGAGCGGTACACGTCGGCGCAGTCCTGGCAGGACCACATCCGGGCCGGGGGCAAAGCCCATTCGTCCTCGGGCCGG
This sequence comes from Streptomyces sp. NPDC002889, assembly GCF_042888425.1. Classification (NCBI taxonomy): domain Bacteria; kingdom Bacillati; phylum Actinomycetota; class Actinomycetes; order Kitasatosporales; family Streptomycetaceae; genus Streptomyces; species Streptomyces sp. NPDC002889. The sequence continues at coordinate 4,839 of NZ_JBIAPT010000055.1, read as the reverse complement.
ATCGCGTCAGCGCTCATGGGCGTCACCGTGGTTGCTGCGGTCTGAGTCCAGGGAAGGTTCTGCGAACCCTAAGGGGCCCGGGGTGAGGTGCGCGACGCGTTCCGCGTCGCGAAGGGGGACGGTCCTGACGGTGTTCCCGGACGGCCTCCGCGACGCAGGCGCGCACTGCGGCGCCGCCCAGCACGCCGTGCGTGGCGCCGAGGAACTCCGGACCGTCCAGCTTCACCGACACGATCGCCGTCAGGCCCTCGCCGATCTGGTCGGTGCCGAGCTCGGGGTCGGCGGCCATCAGCAGCCGCCGCTGCCGTGCGTACGAGGTGACCGCGGCCGCTACCCCGTCGCGGAAGCCCATCGCATGCGTGCCGCCGTCGGGGGTGGGAACGCTGTTGGCGAAGCTCCGGACCTGCTCCTCGCGGGAGCCGCTCCACCGCAGGGCCACCTCCACCGCCCCCGCCATCCGCGGGTCCTCCCGCTCGAAGCCGATGACGTCCGGGTGGACGGGGGCCCCGGCTCGTGCGTCGAGGAAGGCGACGAAGTCCCGTTGCCCCGTCCGGGAACTGGACCCGCACCGGCCGGGATCCGCCCGGGCGGTGTTGGTCGGTCAGAGAGATGCTCAGGCCCTGGTTCAGGAAGGCCAGTTCCCTGAAGCGCTCCGCCAGCACGGCGAACGAGCACTCCGCCGTCCCGAAGATGTCGGTGTCGGGCCAGAAGCCGATGGTGGTCCCGCTTCCGGTCGCCGGCCCTACGGCGGTGGGCGGGGTGACCGCGACGCCGCGCGTGTACTCTCCTGGACCCAGCACACCCCCTCGCGCCGCACCTCGGCCGTCAGACGGTTCGAGAGCGTTGGTGACGCAGGGTCCCATGCCGAAGAGGCCCAAGGCAGCGGCGTTGCGGCCGCCAGGCACGGCCCCGGCGTGCGTGAGGGTCAGCAGGGCTTCGAGGCCGGGACCGCCGGTGTCCCCGGAGGCCTCGGCGGGGACGCCCGGCCCGTCGTCGGCGACACGCACGCCGCCGTCGGGCGTGAGGGCGACGTCGACGGAGCCGGCGCGGCCGACCAGGACCTCGTTGACGGCCTGGCCGGCGACCTCGAACACCAGCTGGTGCAGGCCGCGTTCGCCGGTCGAGCCGACGTACATCCCGGGCCGCTTCCGAATGGCTTCCCAGCCCTCCAGCACCTCAATGTGGCTGGCGTCGTACTGATGGCTTCCTGACTCACGAAGTCCCCTCCGATGGTGTCCAGCAGACCTCCCCACCCTAGGCGGATACCCGGAAAACACCAGGTCAGAGCCGGTTCAGCGAGGGCGTGGACGGGTAGGTGAGCGCCTGCCCGGAGGGCAATCGGCCCAGGGGTCGCGCCCGTGGTCACAGTGCGGCCGGGGCCCGCCGAGGGCCGCGTACGACCGCGTCACCGGCGGCCCCGAGGCCCCCAATTCCGGTACGTCACACGCCCGCCCGGAACGCCGCGTCTGCCTGCTTCACCACCGAACTCTGCCGGGCGAGCGCCGCCCGCTGTCATGCTCCAGGTGCCCTTCGCCATCAACCCCGAGTAGTCGTGAGCGCGTCCTTCAGCCGGGTGAGCTGTCGGCGCCGTCGGCTTCTCCTCCTGCTGAGCCGACCCCAGGTAATCCGCGGGCAGTGCGCCCAGCGCCCGTCCTATCGTGTACCGCTGCCGTCCACGCCGGAACGGCCCCATGGGAGAGGCGGCGGAGTGCCGGACGCATACAAGGTCATGCTGGACGCCGAGTTGAGCAAGGCGTTCGACGTGTGGTCGGGTTATCTGGACGCCCGGACGGATGAGGCCCCCCAGGTCCGTGCCCGACTGCGCTCCATGTTGGAGTCGGCCCGCGCAGCCGCCGCCAAGGACGATTTCGTAACCGCGCGCGCCTTGGTGGCGGACATGTATGACGACGCCCGGGAAGCCGCCCTTCTCTGGGCTCCCTCGCCGCCCCGCCCCTGCGAGGCGGACCGGCAGGTGCGCGACTACGCCAAGGACGCACTGCCGCAGGTGCTTCCTCTGGGCTTGCGGGACCGTCTCGACCACATAGTGGTCTCCCTGAGCGTCACTGGCCGCCGCCTCCAAGCCGCGCCCGGCCTCGACGCGGCCACCCGCCAGGATGTCCTCTACATCACCGCCCGCGCCGGGATGGCCCTCGACCTCGCCCACCTAACCGCGGCGCGACGCGAACTCGATCGCCTGAAGGCGATCGCGCGACGCTGGGGCGTGGAGCCCTGAGAGCCGAGTCGTAGTGGCCCAGCCTGTCCGGTGCTCACGTTCGTAGTCGAGGTACATCCACGACCCCAACCGTGAGCCGACCACGGGGCCAGCCTTGCGGCGTCCAGCCCGGGCACTGGACGACGTAGTTCGGCAGAGGGCGAACCGCCCCCCACTGCCCTCGACGGGGACACGCGGGTAAAGAACCGATACGCTTCATCGCCTGGGAAGTTCCTCCGACGGTGGCAGGAATAAGGACCTCAACAATCCTCATTCTTGCTGGGCAGAGGTGCTTTCCACGTTCGTGATCATGATTTCGACAGCCCGCCACGCGAAAGCCCGAGACCAGAGCCCGGTGTCGGGATCGGTCAGTCGTCGCGGGGCTTGCCGAACTCTTCGATCAGCACGGGATACTGCTCCCCACCGTGTCCAGCGGCGATCGAGCGGTCGGCCATCGCCTTGATCAACTTCGGCAGCTCGGCGTTGACACCCACCGCCTCGCTCTCCTCGATCAAGTGCGCCATCGACCGTACCTCGGTCTCCAGGGCCGACACCTCGGCAGGGAAGGAGCCGCTGTCGATCTGCTTGGCGTACCCAGGCAGCCATTCGGCCACACCGGCAGCGATCTGCTGCGCAAACGGCGCATACGTTGCGGCGTCAATGCCGGCCGTCCTGAGCAGGGCAGTGCCCTGGAGCCAGGCGTTCAGGACGCTCCACATCATGGCCAGGCCTGCCACGTCGTACAGGGACGCCAGCCCATGGTCCGTACCAAGGAAGGTGACGGTGCCGAGCGCGTCGAGTGTTGACTTGTGTGCCTCGAAGTCCGACTGCGGCCCGCTGTGCAGAATCACCGCCTCGGCGGTCCCGATCGCCGACGGGATGGCCATGATGGCGCCGTCCAGGTAATGGGCGCCTCGCTGCTCGGCCCATTGGGCGGCTTCCCGGGCCTGGGTCGAGTCGCCCGAGGTCAGGTTGATCAACATCGTGCCGTCCAGCTCGATATCGCTCGCGCCGAGCAGCTCGTGCATGGCCTGGTAGTCGGTGACGCAGATGATCGTCAGGGAATCTGCCTTGAGCGCGTCGCCAACAGTTGGCGCCAGCCGTGCACCCTCGGCCACCAACTGGTCGGCCTTGGAGGCCGTACGGTTCCACACGGTTGTGGGATGCCCGGCCTTCAGGAACGCGCCGGCGAGTGCCTGGCCCATCCGTCCGAGTCCGATGACAGTCACGGGTGTACCGGGTTTGTTGTTCATGGCAGCATCATCAACGTTGATACCGGTGTGAAGGTCAAGCGAGGTTTCGATGCGGATCGGGGAACTGAGTCGTCGGACGGGCGTCAACGCCCATCAGTTGCGCTACTACGAGGCCCAGGGACTGCTGGAGGCAGACCGCGGCGCGAACGGTTACCGCGAGTACGACGAGAACGCCGTGCTGCGGGTGAAACAGATCCGGCACCTGCTTGGCGCCGGTTTATCCTCCGAGGACATCGCGTACCTGCTGCCCTGTGCGGCCGGAGAGGCCCCGGAGCTGCCCGGATGTCCCGAGTTGCTGGCCGCGATGCGGTCACGGCTGCAGCGACTGGACGATCAGATGAACAGGCTCGCCCAATCCCGCGACGCTCTCGCCGACTACATCGATGCGGCCGAGCGAATGGGCAACGAGAGCTATCCACCCCATGACGAAGCTGACCCGGAGCCCGTCCCCGCCTGAGTAGCCGGGGTGCCCCACCTTGCGGACCGTCTCGACCAGCAGTAACCCTCCGGCCTGCGAGACCACCGCCGACGCCCCGGCCGGGACACGAACACGCGGGGACAGAGCAGAGCGTCGGCTCCGGGACACCGACCGACGCATCCGGGACCTGGACAGCCGTCTCGATGACCTCGACACCGAACACCAGAGCCTGAAGGGCAAGTTCGGCTACACCGAGGACTTGGACCACGAGCTGCGCCGCATCCGCAACGACGTCTCCGAGTGCGAGAGCAAGATCGATAATCTCGAGGGAGGGCTAAGCGACCGGATCGGCGACACGGAACAGGCGACCAAGCGCCTCACACAGCACGTGCGGCTCCCAGAAGGCCAGATCATGGCCCCCGGGGGAGCACGTGCCGCCGACCTGGACACCTTCGGCAAGGACAACGAGCGGCGGAGCCCAGAGCCCAGCCGTCGCTGCAGCAGGTGAGGGCCACGATGTATGTGTGGCCGACCTCGAGACGGGGGTGTCGGGAAGCGCGACGCGTGAGCGGTTGTCGCCCTATCGGGAAGCTGCGGTGCGGCCTCGCGGGTCTACAACGACTTCTGGACCTGGAGGGTCACGGAGCGGCCGATGTAGCCTCCCCGTTCCTGGCGTCCTCCTCCTCGGCCGGGAGTTCCTTCTCCGAAGAGACTTTCACCACGGCCACATGATCGGAGTAGGTCACCCAGTCCATCGCCGACTCCGATGGCAGACGTGAATCGCCGTCCGCGAGTACGACTCCGAAGCCGATTCGGTGTCGTTCCCCAGCGAGACATACGACGGGGCACGGTGCCTGTGCCTGCGTGGTGGGCCTGCTGTGTGTGTCCGGGGTGGTGTGTGGGCTTTTACTTGATGTTTTTGGGGTGTGTCAAGTCACGTTTTGTCGGAACGTGAC
>NZ_JBIAPT010000054.1:0-11058 GCF_042888425.1 Streptomyces sp. NPDC002889 | reverse complement strand
CGTCTACAACCTGCACGTGCACTTGGTTTTTGTCACGAAGTACCGACGTGAGGCCATGACCGACGCCATGCTCACGCGCTGCGAGGAGATCATGCACGCATGCGAGGCGAGCCGCTGTGGAGGCCGGGTCGGTTCCACCTCGAGCTCCGGCCGCAGCCGCGCCGCGCGACCTCTCGGTGCCCGGCATCGCAGAGATCACTGGAGCCCGGGTGCTCGCCGAGCTCGAGGACGATCCCACCCACTACGCCTCCGCGAAGGCCCGCAAGAACTACGCCGGCACCAGTCCCGTTACCCGGGCCTCGGGTAAGAGCTACACCGTCCAGGCCCGCTACGTCCGCAACAACCGTTTCGCCGACGCCCTCCAACGCCAGGCGTTCTGCGCTCTCAACGCCTCTCCGGGCGCTCGCCGCTACTGCGACGGGCAACGCGCCCGCGAGATCGGCTACAACCCCGCCCTCCGTCAGGTCGGCAACCGCCTCGTCGGCATCCTCCACGGGTGCCTCAAGACCCGCACCCGCTACGACGAAGCGACTGCCTGGTCACACCACGCCTGCATCCCTACCACTTGACCATAAACGACATGGGGTGTCTGACAGCCCGAATCGCCAATTCCGCAGCAGAGTCCTGAAGGGCGGCGCACTGCGCAAGACCAGAGGTAGACGTGGTTTCCCTGATGCGCTCATGCCGCCTAACTTGTCGCCTGCTCTTGACCGTGGCTGCCCCTGACCCGGAACATGACCGCCCCCTGCCAAGCGTGGCCCCGGCCTGGCCCCGGATGACTTGTTCCTGACACCAACGGGGCCCCGGTGCCGCTACCTTCGGGGAATGCAGTCACAGCAGCCTGACCCCGGCCCCTTTCCCCCGCCCCCGCCCGGAGCGCCCGCCGCATCGCTTCGTGGGCGCACCGGCCCACTGGTCGTGGCGCTGGGGATCGGGCTGCTGATGGGCGGCGGGGTGATGGGTGCTGCCTGGGCACTCTTCGGCGGCTCCGGGTCAGGATCAGCGTCCGACGCGCAGGGAGCGTGCAATGCCCTCGCCGGCTTTGACGAGTCGAAGTTCACGAGCAAAGGCAAGGAGGGCGAGACGGCGCTCTACCGCTGGGCAGCGGTGAACGATCTCGCCACGGCTGCGGCCGCGGGGGACTCGGCGTACAAGCCGCTCGCGGACGCCGTCAACCGGGCGCGGATCCGTCAGTCTGCGCTCTTCGAGTTCAACGCCGACGTCAAGAAGGACCTCGCCAAGGCCCGCAGCATCTGCGACGACCTTTGATGAGCGCAAGCCGTAGCCAGCCGTGGCCGCGGGACCTGAACTTCCGGGCCGACGTCAGTTGAGGACCTGGACCTCGCGGACGTCGAACGTGGCCTCGCGTACCTCGGTGACCGCCCGGCGGCGAGGCGTTTGGCCCTCTTCGGAGGGCGATCCGGGTTCGGCGGAGTAGATGGTGAGGGTGAGGCCCGGTGCGGCGGCCATCTCCAGGCCTTCGAAGGCGAGGGTGAATCTCCGACGGCCGAATGGCGGACCCGAGATCGGCGGCCAACCGCTTGATCTGCGGCCTCGGCTCAGTAGTGTGGTACATCCGCACCGCACGCTCGCGCAACTCCAGCGGGTATTTCCTGGGGAACCATGGTCATCGGTCCTCTCATGAGCCCCATCTGACTTGCTGTCATCTTCCTCCGCATCTCGGGGGAACCTCAGAGGGGGTGGTCGACGACATCAGCCACGAGGGCCTTCGGTCCTGCTCCGTGAGGAGAGCGTGTCGTTTCAACGCAGAAAGGCCTGGAAGACCTCCGGCGATCCGGACTACGAGGGCAAGAAGAGCACCTCTACGCGATCGCCGACGGCGAGGTCATACCTGAGTGCGGTGAGCCCGAAGTCTTCTTCTGCATCGACGAGTTCGTGCCCTGAGTCGGAGGTTCGATTCAAATATGGGGCGAGGTTCGAGGATCTCGTCCACGGTCTTCGTCCAGACGAAGGGCTTCGGGTCCTCGTTCCAGGTACGGATGTCCTTCTCCGGCGTCTGGATGTTCTTGTGGACGCCTCGCCGTATCTGCTTGTCGGTCAGCAGGGCGAACCACCGCTCGACCTGGTTGAGCCAGGAGCTGCTGGTGGGGGTGAAGTGCACGTGGAAGCGTGGCGGCCAGCCACCGCTGGATAGCGGGAGTCTTGTGGGTGGAAGCGGCGGGGTCCGCCGCCGGTGTCACGCCGGACCGATGACCTTCTTGCGCATGTGCCCGTAGACCACCGACGTCCGTACGTCGGCGAGTTCCGGGCGCTTCGTCAGTTTGTCCAGGACCACTGCGTGCAGATGGTCGGTGTCCCGGACGGCGACGTGCACGAGGAAGTCGTCGTTCCCGGTGAGGACGAAGATCGAGATGACCTCGGGCATACTCTCCAGGAAGGTCTGGAAGGCCTCGATCACCGCACGTGTCGGCGGGCGGACCCGTACGGCGATCACCGCCTGCAGCCCGCGGCCGATCGCCGCGAGGTCTGCCTCCGCGTGAAATCCCGTCAGGATGCCGCTCCTGCGCAGCGACCGGATTCGCTCCAGACACGTGGACGGGGCTATACAGAGTTCCTGGGCCATGTCCCGGTTGGTACGCCGACCGTCCTCCTGCAGCATCCGCACCAACGCCGAATCTAGTTCGTCCATGCTTGCCTCACTCCGCCGGATTCCGAAGGTAATTCGGACTCTTCGCATCACCTTCGATGATCTTGTTAGCCTCCAGCCTAGTTGACTGACATTCGTTCGGTCACGGTGTGGTCGGCGGTAGCGGGTAGGGGAGAGGGGCGACTTGATATGCGTGAGCGAGGACCCACGGTGTGGGCGGTGTGTGCGGTCATGGCGGCCGCGCTGTTCTGGAGCAGTTCGTACGCGGTAACCAAGCAGGTGCTGGAGGATGTCGGTCCGCTCAGTATCGGCGCCATCAGGTTCACCCTCGCGGCGTTACTCCTGGGCGGGATGGTCCGGCTGAGCAGGCACCGCCCGGCCCGGCTGGACCCGCGGCAGCGGCGGCAGCTCTACCTGAGCGGGTTCCTAGGCATCACCGTGTACTTCATGCTGGAGAACGTCGGCGTCGACCTGTCCACGGCATCCGACGCGTCGCTGATCGTGGCCACGTACCCGCTGATGACGATGCTGGTGGAACTGGTTGTCTTCCATACCCGGATGCCGCTGCTGAGGGTGACTGGCGTGCTGCTGGCCACCGTCGGCGCCTTCCTCGTCGTACGCAACGGGGCCGAGGTCGGCGGCAGTTCGCGCTGGCTGGGGGACATCCTGCTGCTGCTCGGCGGGCTGGCCTGGGCCGGCTACAACGTGCTCGGCAAGCGCGCGAGCGCCGACCAGGACGCCGCGAGCGTCACCTACTACCAGACCCTGGCGGGCGCGGCCGGCTTCCTGCTCGCGTCCCTGCTGGAGGCCGACGACTGGCGGATGCCGGGCGCGACCGCCTCATCGCTGCTGGTCTACCTGGCCGTGGCATGCTCGGTCGGCGGCTTCATGCTCTACAACTACGGCCTGCGCAGGATGGCGTCAAGCGTCGCGGTCAACATCCTCAACCTGGTCCCGGTCTTCGGCGTCATCGGCGCCGTCGTGATCAACGGGGAGTCGATCCGGCTCGCCCAGGTGACGGGCGGCGTGATCATCATCGTCGGGGTGGCGCTGGGCATGATCGAGCGGGGACAGGGAGCCACGGCGAAGCCTGACGCGGGGGGAAGCGAGCCTTCCGGGACTGCGACCGCTCGGACTGTGGCGGAGGCGAGGCCCGTGCCGGACGAGCCCGAAGCGGCTGTACCGACCGCGCATGGAGTGATCGACGGGGCTCGGTAGCCGCCTGGGGGGTGTCGTTTGGATCACCCTAGCTGTATTGACCTGGAGCGTTGTTCACGCGGCTGATCGGTGGCTGCCCTTCGAGTGCGGTGTGGCAGCGATGGTGGTTGTAGGTGTGCAGGAAGTCTGTAGGGCTTGGGTGCGCTCGGTGTTGCTGGTACAAGGCCGCAGGTAGGCCATTCGTCGAGCAGCATGCGGTTGAAGCGTTCGACTTTGCCGTTCGCCTGCGGCTGGTAGGGCCGGATGCGTTTGTGCGCGATTCCTGCTGCCGTGAGGGTGTCCCGCCAGAGGAGAGACTTTGTAGCAGGCACCGTTGTCGGTCAGCACGCGTTCGACGGTGATGCCGTGGCTAGTGAAGAAGGCATGGGCTCTGTGCCCACCGTCCTGGATCCGGCACCCAGATCACACGCCACTCGCTCAACCTGCGTCTCCCCTGACGCTTGAACACGCCCAATTATCAAGGAAGTGGCGTAGATGACGTCATACGGATCGGCCAGCCGGAGGTAGTTGACGGCGTCCGCACAGATCAGCCGGAGGTCGGGCTGCCGGCCGTAGCGGGCAAGGCCCGCTCGTGCCGCAGGCACACCAGCGGCCAGTTTCGTGGACCTCATCTGCAGGCCCGGACGTCACCGAGGAGGCGCATGATCACCTGTTTCCCCCTCATCTGTGCGACACCGCAGCGCGGCCGCCGTGCGGTTCCGGAGCTGCCCCCGTCAGCCCCTGCCCATCTCCTTGCGCTCCGCATCACTCCATTTGCGGGTGTCGCGGGGCTCGACGTAGGGCTCTTCGTCCTTGGGTAGGCCGCCGATGATCGCACGTTCGCGGGCCATCTCGGCGTCGAACTCCAGGCCGAGCAGGATCGCCAGGTTCGTGATCCACAGCCAGACCAGGAAGATGATCACTCCGGCAAGGGTGCCGTAGGTCTTGTTGTAGGAGGCGAAGTTTGCCACGTAGAACGCGAAGCCCGCGGAGGCGATCATCCAGATCATCAGGGCCAGGAAGCTGCCCGGTGTGACCCACTTGAAGCCGCGGCCCCGCGCATTGGGTGAGGCCCAGTACAGGATCGCGATCATGATGGTGACCAGCACGACCAGGACCGGCCACTTGGCGATCGACCACACCGTCAACGCCGTCTCCCCGATTCCCAGGGCGGTGCCGAGCCGCTGGGCGAGAGGGCCGGTGAGCACAACGATCAGCGCGCTGACGCACGCCAGGATCATCAGCACCAGTGTCAGGACCAGCCGTAGCGGGGTGATCTTCCAGACCGGGCGTCCCTCGGGGATGTCGTAGACGGCATTGGAGGTGCGGATGAACGCGGCCACATAGCCGGACGCCGACCACAGAGCCATCAGCAGACCGACGATCGCCAGAAGGGAGCCCGTGCCGCCGGATGACTGCAGCTGTGTCACTGCATTGGTGATGATGTCGCGGGCCGCGCCGGGGGTGAGCTTCGTGAGGTTGTCCAGGACGCTCTTCGTGGCGGACTGGCCCGCGATGCCCAGCAGGGAGACCAGCACCAGCAGGGCTGGGAACAGTGCCAGGATCCCGTAGTAGGTCAGCGCAGCCGCCCGGTCGGCCAGCTCATCCTCCTTGAACTCCGCCGACGTCCGCTTGAGTACCGAGCCCCACGCCTTCTTGGGCATGTCGGTGGGCTCGTCCGGGGCATCGCGCTCCACCTGCGGATCCGGCCCTGGCCGGCCACCCTCCGGCTCCCGATCCACCCCATGACCGGCACCTCGGCGCCGGTCATCCTGCTGGTGCTGCTCATCCCGCTTACGCTGCCAGATCGGTGCCATGCCGTACGGGTAACCGCAAACCCTGCGCCGTGAACTTCCGGCCGCCCTGGGCTTCGCGACTGCTGTAGCGGATTATGTGCCATTTGGGATGTTTTCTTCCCCGCCTGTGGGTTACGCGCACCGGTGACCGCTGAAGGGAAGCAGGAGGGCCAACATGATCACCCAGGAGCAGATCCCCACGGTACTGGACCATCCGGTCCAGGACATCGACGGGAACAAGATCGGCGACGCCAAGCATGTCTTCCTCGACGATGTCACCGGCCAGCCGGAATGGGTCAGCGTCAAGACCGGCCTGTTCGGCACCAGTGAGTCCTTCGTCCCTACCCACGAGGCCACCCTGGTCGAGGACCACCTCGAGGTCCCCTACGCCAAGGACACGGTCAAGGACGCCCCCAACGTCGATGTCGACGCCGGCGGACACCTCTCCGAGGAAGAAGAGCACCGCCTGTACGAGCACTACGGCATTGACTGGGACGAAGCCTGGCAGCAGGCCAACCAAGCCGGCCAGGGCGCATGGGCCCAGCCCGGCCAGGGCGGATGGGCCCACCCCGACACCGGCATGGGCGGCCAACCCCCCGACACCGCCGCCTTCGCCGACACCGAAGCGGCCGGCACGGCGCTCGACTACGACGACACCACCGCGTCGGGCATCGCCCGCAGCGGCAAAGAGCACGCCGAGACCACCGCCGCGCAGAGCGACTACGACGACTCCACCGCGTCGGGCATCGCCCGCAGCGGCAAAGAGCGCCCCGACACCGTCTCTGCCGATTCCGACAGCTCCGGCGACGATGAGGCAACAACACGCCCGGAGGAGCAGATGCGCGCTGGCACCGAACGCCGCGAAACAGGGCGGCCACGGCTGCGCAAGTACGTGGTCACCGAACAGCAGACCGTCCCCGTGCGGCGTGAAGAAGTCCGGATGGAACGCGAGCCGACCACCGACGCCAACGTGGACCAAGCCAAGTCCGGACCGGACAACCCGGAGGCCTAGCCCGAGGTCACCCCGCCCGAAGGAAAGCCCGCGTTCGGACCGGGACCGTACCGGTCGAACGAGTCCGTCTACCCCGAAGAAGTCACGGAGGCGACCCCACACTCGGGGCTTCGGGGAACGACCGCGCCCGGCGGTGCTGATTCGGGTTCGGGCTGTGTGGCGGCCGCCCCCAGACGCCGCTCCGTGAGTGTGGGAGCCCTGCCGCGTCGCCAGCCGCGCCATGCCCCACGTCCGCGCCGATGCCCTGCCTTCGACGAGCGAGTAGGCGCCAGGCGCGGCGTGCTTCACCTGTTTTCATCCCAGGTGCCCCGTCATTTGGGGCGCGAGGAATGGGTCTTTGCGGCGGAGTTTCCTCTATGTCTGTCGCGACCTGTGCTTGCGGCTATTGTCAGTGGTGAGGGCTAGGTTGCCGCCCCGCGGCCTGCTCCTTTGACATACTTCTGACCGGGTGGTCGAGGCCGAAGGGGAACTCGATCTCGATTCCTTGCCGCCTCTGGAACAGGCGCTGCAGGACGCGGCCCGGACTCACGGCGTCGTGGTCCTGGACCTTGCCCACGTTACTTTCGGCGACTCCAGATTCCTCGACGTCCTTCTGCGAATCCACCGGCTGACCGAACTGCGGATCGTGTCCGCCCCGCCCCTGCTGCAGCGGATGTTCGCGATCACAGGAGCCGATCAGGTCCTGAGTCTCTACACCGGCCGTGACGACATGCCGGACGCCACCTGAAGCGCTTCCCCCGTTCGGGGGTTCGTGCTTGAGGAACCTCGCGGTCACCACCTGCAGTGCGAGGACGACTGGGACGACACGCCACTGCTGCCCCCACCCGTCCAGCAGCGCTGTCGGACCTGCTAGGGCCAGCAGGTCCAACGACACCAGGGGGACTACCGGTGTGGCGGTGGGATCTCCTGGAGTTCCGGGCAGGGAAGGACGGTTGCGGCGTCCATGTGCGTGCAGAGCCTGGGCCAGCCGGTCAGCGCGACCCCGGTGGACTTGCTCAGCGCACGGAAGAACCGTCGGTCAAGGTCGGACTGATGGGTCGTGGTCCAGGTGGCTCAGCTCGCTTACGGACAGATCCAGGGCTGCGGCGTAATGGCGGAAGCGGGTGATCCACCTGAACCAGCGATAGCACCACACGTGTTGCGCTCTGCTGTTGCCCCTAGGCGACCCTATGCGGATCCGATCCAATCCGCTCGGGTGTCTACGTCTGCCGCAGAACTCGGCCCGCCACGCCACGACCGTCGTGACCAGCAGCCAGCCCGGGCCGGTCAGAGCGACAACGGTCCATTGGGGCACCGGGCGGGGCGTAGAAGCGCTCCTGGCCATTTCGACGAGGGGCAGGGGCAGATCAGGGTGTAGATCGTCGGCTGGAACGGAGGTGCCTTGCCGTCACCGACGGTGATGGGCGGCCACAGGGCGAAGAGGGCTGTGCCGGCGGTCAGCAGAGCCCGCAGCACACCACCCGGGGTACGAAGGAGCGCGACCCCCGAGCCGGGACAATGCTTGCTTTGGTGACCGCGCTGCTGCGCATCGCCGGGCAGACCCCGGCCCCGACGGGCGCGTCGGCAGGCCGTCGCGGAATGGGAGGGCCGGTGCGGCGCGCTCCAGAGGGTCCTCGTGCTCAGTGGGCGGCGAGGGAGACGGCGATGTAGTGCGCGGTGAAGGCTGCCACGGTCAGGGCGTGGAAGATCTCGTGGAAGCCGAACCAGCGGGGTGCGGGGTCGGGGCGCTGGAGGGCGTAGACCACGGCGCCTGTGCTGTAGAGGAGACCGCCGGTCACGATCAGTGTGAGTACGGCTGCTCCGCCGGCGTGCAGGAAGTCGGGCAGGTAGCGCACTGGCGCCCAGCCCAGAGCGAGGTAGCACGGGGTGTAGAGCCAGCGGGGAGCTCCGACCCACAGGACGCGGAAGGCGATGCCGGCCAGCGCGCCCGCCCATACGATCCACAGCAGGACAGATCGCTGGTCAGGGGGGAGGAGGAGCACGGCCAGGGGAGTGCAGGTGCCGGCGATTATCAGGAAGATGTTGGCGTGGTCGAGGCGCCGCAGAACGGCCTCGCCGACCGGCCCCCAGGTGCCGCGGTGATAGACGGCGCTCGTCCCGAACAGCAGCCAGGCGGTCATGGCGTACACGGTGCAGGCCAGGGTCGCCTGCGGAGTTCGGGCCAGGCAGATGAGGACGACACCTGCGATCAACGAGGCAGGGAGCATGCCCGCGTGGAGCCAGCCACGCAGCTTCGGTTTGATCGGCTCGACCAGGCTGGCCGCCCGCTCGACCAGGGCGTCAACCGGGTGAGTATCCTCCCCTGCATGGTCGGGGTGCGGTCCGCGGGGGAGGGCGTTTGCAGCGCGTCCTCCCTTCACCGGGGCAGGTGAAACGCTTTCTTGGCCGGTGTCGTCGCGGGACACAGTTACCGTCCTGTCTGGGCATCACTGGCAACCATGTGGTCATGCTAGGGGCCTGCGCGTACAGCTTCCCGGAGTTCGCCCTCGCGTCGCCAGGCCGACATCACCGGACGTGGGCTGTTCGGCCACCAGGTGAGAGTCGACCCGGGCAACCTGCAACCAACTGACCCTACAGAAGCCGTGTAAGAACTCCTCACGAAATGATCTTCGAGGTGGCTGGATCATTCCGGGAACTGTTGATCCGGGGGTGTGGGGTGGCTCGGCCGAAGCCGTGGCATGTCGAGGACGAGTTGTGGACGGTGATCGAACCGCTTCTGCCGCAAGTGGAGCGCCGCACTCGCTATCCCGGGCGCAAGTGGCACCCGGACCGATTGGTGTTCCAGGGCATCCTGTTCGTGCCGCGGGTCCCGGTACGGCCGACGCCGATCTCCGTGCGGCGCTGCAGCTGGCCGTCGCTGGTCTTGATGAGCAAGGTCCCGACGCTTCGGGCGCGTACGGTGCGGCGGATCTGGGCGAGTGGGTTCATCGCTCTCCGTTCAAAGTCGGCGCCGCCGCCCGGGCTAGTACTGCAACCACATCTGGGGTGTGTGGCCTCGGCGTTGGTAGTGGCGGCGGGCTCGGGCCTGGCTGGTACGTCGGTAGCGTGACCAGTGCAGGCGGTACTCGTTGCTGGGGCAATGGGGGTTCATATGCCATATTGCGGGCATACTCCCGACGAAAGGCATGTCATGAAGTTCGCAGTCATCGGCGGTACCGGGCTGATCGGGTCGCAGGTCGTCAAGAATCTGAACGCCGCCGGCCACGAGGCGGTGCCGCACGCGCAATCCACGGGAATCGACGTCATCAGCGGCCAGGGACTGGACGAGGCGGTGGCGAGGGCCGACGTCATCGTCAACCTGACGAACTCCCCGACCTTCGACGAAGCCTCCCCGGCCTTCTTCCAGGCCTCAATGGACAACCTTCTGGCCGCGGGCCAGAAGGGCGGCGTCGGTCACTTCGTCATCCTCTCGATCGTCGGCGTGGACCAGGTGCCGGAGCTGGACTACTACCGGGCCAAGATGCTCCAGGAGGACATCCTCACGGCCGGACCGATCCCCTACTCGATCGTCCGCGCAACACAGTTCATGGAGTTCATGGAGGCCGTCCTGTCCTGGACCGCCGACGGCGACACCGTCCGGTTGCCCGCCACGCCGATCCAGCCGATCGCCTCCAAAGACGTGGCCGACGTGGTGGCGGAGGTCGCTGCGGGCGCCCCGCTGGCTGGCATTCGCAACATCGCCGGCCCCGAGATCTTCTCCCTGGACGAGCTGGGCCGGATCACCCTGTCCCGAAAGGGCGACAACCGTACCGTCGTTACCGACCCCACCGCCGGCATGTTCGCCGTCGTCAAGGGTGACGTCCTCACCGACAAGGACGCTCACCTCGCCCCCACCCGCTACGCCGACTGGCTCTCCTGACTCGCTCGAACCCTCTCAGGCGCGCAGACCGCAGAGAGCCAAGCCCTGGCCCATCGTGGGTGATGACAAGAACTCGGCACGGCGGCCAGGGGCGGTCCATGCCGCTTAATCCAACAACCGCATCTACCGTGAAGGGTGCTGGATTCGCTCGTTGTTGTGACTGTGTGATGAATCGTTGACCGTTGAGCAGGTCGAGTCGTGGGCCGGATAGCCGGGTTCTATGCCCGGTTCGCCCGCCGTCTTGGCAGGTCGGAGCCCCGTGGACCACCTGGTGGACGCTGTCGGAGCAGGTCGGGCAGTTGCGTCCCGACGGCGTCCAGCGCCTGCTCAACCACTCCGACTGGGACGAGAACGCGGTCCGCGATGACGTGCGGGACTTCGTCGTGGAGACCATCGGCGCCAAGCCCGCCGTGCTGATCGGCGACCACACCGCCTTCCTGAAGAAGGGCACCAAGTCCGCTGGCGTCCGGCGGCAGTACACCGGCACAGTCGGGGCCCGTATTTCAATAACTGTAGCGACGGGGTTCCGCCGGGGTTGTTCGGGCGTGTAGCTGTTCCAATGTGCGGGCGGGCGATCCGGGTATCG
>NZ_JBIAPT010000053.1:0-11775 GCF_042888425.1 Streptomyces sp. NPDC002889 | reverse complement strand
ACCGGATCGGCCTCGTGGCCATCCCGGCTGCTGGAAGAGCAGTCGCCAGGCGCGCTCGTCGCGTCAAGCCTCCCACCGCAAGGTAGGGCGGAATCCCCTTCCTGAGCTTACGAAGGGAGGAGAGCGCTTCAGCACTTCCTGTTCGTTCCACTGAGATCTCCCTCGCTGCGCTGGTCGCCTGCCTGGAGACGGCGTGGGTGCGCACGGGCAAGGAGAAGTACCTCCAGGCAACGAAGTTCTGGGGCAGGCTCTTTCTGATCACCATCGCCATGGGAGTGGTCACCGGCATCGTGCAGGAGTTCCAATTCGGTATGAACTGTTCGGACTACTCGCCTTCGTCGGCGACATCTTCGGCGCCCCGCTGGCCTTCGAGTCGCTGATCGCCTTCTTCTTCGAGTCCACATTCATCGGGCTGTGGATCTTCGGCTGGACAGGTTGCCGAAGAAGATCCATCTCGCCTGCATCTGGCTGGTGTCCATCGGCTCCATGCTGTCCGCCTACTCATCCTGGCGGCGAACTCATGGATCATCGTCTGGGGCGTGTCCTTCGAGTACCGGGCGAAGCGCAGTTCGGAACGCTGGCAGACCAACTGGGAGCACGCCATCTTCTGGACCTCGCTGCTGCCCGCCCTGCTCTGGGGCGTCGCCTTCGGCAACATCGTCCGCGGAGTGGAGATCGACGCGAGTAGGGAGTATGTCGGCACCTTCCTCGACCTCCTCAACCCGTACGCCATCCTCGGCGGGCTGGTGTCCCTGACTCTGTTCACCTTCCACGGGGTAGTGTTCACCGCCCTCAAGACGATCGGAGACATCCGGCTGCGGGCGCGCAGGCTGGCAACGATGCTGGGGCTCGTGACCGCTGTCCTCGCACTGGGTTTTCTGACCTGGACGCAGATCGACGGGGGAGACGGCACCAGCCTCGTCGCGATGATCATTGCTGTTGTGGCGCTCGTCGGGGCGATCGCGCTCAATGCGACCGGGCGGGAGGGCTGGTCCTTCGCCCTGTCCGGAGTGACGATCGTCGCCGCCGTCGCCATGCTCTTCCTGGCGCTCTTCCTGGACGTCATGCGGTCCTCGCTCAACCCCGACTGGAGCCTGACGGTCGACAACGCCTCGTCCACTGCGCTCACGCTGACGATCATGACCTGGTGCGTGGGGATCGCCCTACCTCTCGTGGTGCTGTACCAGGGCTGGACGTACTGGGTCTTCCGTAAGCGGATGGGGACCCGGCACATCGCCGACACCGCCCCCTGAGCAGCCCGGGTTCAGCCGTGGCGGCCACTGGCGGTGGCTGTGTGACGGCCATGGCGGGCAGGAGGAGGCCGCGGTAATCGGAGTGCGGCACGGGCAGGACCCACCGCAGACTTTCCGGGTGATCGTTCTGCAGCCCGTTCTCGAGATCTACGCCCCCGAGGGCTTTACCCTCTGGCCCGTCGCCGAGTTCGAGCCCTACGGCTTCATGCCGCTCAGCGGCCGGCTCGATCCTGCCGAGGTCGGCACAGCGGTGATGCGCATCGCCGACTACAACGACATCGACCCGGAGGACGACGACCGCCCGCAGCGCCCCGCCGACCCGCTCGGGAGCTTCCTGCACGGACTGCTCACCATGGACGACCTCCTCGCGCCCGGCGGCCTGCGGGTCATCGACACCGCAACCGGCACCACCTTGGTCCCGGGCTGCTGCAACGGGCTGGAGGAGCGGTGGGACTGGCTTGAGGCCGTCGACGGTGACGGCTCGGCCACGTTCGGTCATGATCCCTCCCCGCTCGCCGAACGCCTGGGCGACATCGTCCGATTGACCGTCGACACCGAGCTGGACGACAGCCCGGCGATCGAGCTGCCTGTCATAGAGCTGCGCCGTCTGCTCGCCGACGCTGAGCGCGACCTGATCGACTTCCTCCAACTGGCTGCCGCCTGGGCCGCCCGGCACCTGCCCGACCACGCCACCCACCTCAACGCCGGTCTCGCCCGCGCCCTGGGCCTGCCCGCGCCGGTCGTAGCGCCGAACTCCTGAGGCCACGTGCTGGTGCCTTGCACTTCGGTTCCCTGCCGGCGGCCTTCGCGAGCAGCCGGCGTCGGCTTTTCCGCCGGGCCTGCGAACTCGGTGCGCAGGTGGCCTACACCCACTGGGTGCCTTCGGCTGCGGGGCTGGATCCAAGGAACGCCCCACGTCGACCGCCGCTCGGTGCAGCGGCTGAAGTGCAGCTCCCCCGTTCCTGTTCACGGGAACAACTGTCGCAGGCGGGGCTCGGAGTAAGCGGCGAACGGTCGCCCAGCACCGCCGCTGCGTGCGAGTCCTGATCCCGGCATGTCAGTCGTGCGCTGTACGTTGCCGCCATGGGCATATATCTGGTCGGTGTCGGCGCGGGGGACTGGTTCGGTGGGGACGAGGGTGGGTGGGGAGAGGTTGCCGCGGCGCTCAACGAGGAGCTGGGACAACGGGGGCTGCCGCCGTACGAGTCCGTACCCGAGGCCGCCGACTCTGTCCGTGGTTCGGGGCAGGCCTTCGAGGAGAAGCTGGTCCCCTCCATGGACGGGTTTGCCGCACTGTGCGAGGCGCACCTTTCGCCGGAGGAAGGGGAGACCGTCTTCGGCTGGACGGTTCTGGTGCCGGTGTCCCTCGACGAGGAGATCCGGTTGCCCGTCGAGTGCAGTCATACGGACTCGACCGTGGTGGCCGGTGCTCCTCAGGTGCTGGCGATCGCGGAAAGGCTCGCAACGGCCATCGACCTGCCGACCGAGGTTCCGGCGATGTGCGACACCCTTGGACTGACCATGTGGTTCCTGGACGGAGGAGCGAAGGAACTGGCCGCGGTCCGACCGGGACCATGGAGCGCCGATCTGGACACGGCCTTCTACGTCGCGCTGTATTTGCGCGCTGCCCAGCACTCGCTTCGGCGTGGCTGCCCGATCGTCTACTCCTGACAGCCGCACTGACTCGTCCTCGGGATCGGCCGACCGGTCGCAGGCTCTCTTCTTCAGCCGTTGCCGACACGCAGATCAACTGCGCACGTCACGCGATCCGTTGAAGTGGAAGGCGAGCAAGGCGGTCTCAGCCCGTCCATCGGCGGCCCGTGCGCTCGGTGTGCCGGGTTGTGTCCGTCCTCGACAGGTGATGCCCGAACCCGCATACGAAGATCCACGATTCGGACAGAAATTTTGCAACCGGACAGATGCGCTCACATGCGCCGTTAGCGTGGTGCGATGCACACCTCCGCATCTCTGCTGCCGGCCCTCCGGCCCCGCACTCAAGAACGCCTCTATGACTTCTACGAGGAGCTGCGGAGCGCCGACGATCTCTTCTGGGACCGCCGCCTGGATGCCTGGATCGCGACCGGCCACGCAGTGGTCAGCAGGGCCGCGGCCGACCCGCGTCTGTCCTCGGTGCGCTATCCCGATATCGAGGCCGTCTCGGAGGAGCTGCGGCCGCTGGCCCGTGTCCTGAGCCGGCAGATGCTCTACAGCGACGCCCCCGACCACTCCCGGCTCCGTGCCCTGCTCAGCAGGGCCTTCACCCCCCGGTCAGCAGCCAAGCTCCGCGACAGGATCTCCGGGGCTGTCGAGCAGATCATCACGCGGGCGGCGCCGACCGGGCGGATGGACGTCGTCGCGGACCTCGCCCGCCCCCTGCCTCTGACCATCATCTGCGACCTCCTCGACGTGCCGGAGCAGGATCGACCCACCCTGTCCTCGTGGTCGGACCCGATCGCCGAGGCCATCGGCAGCTCCCGGCTCGACGCCGAGCACAACCGGGCGGCCTCGCAGAGCATGGCGCGCATGCTCGCCTACCTCCGCGAACTCCTCACCCGCCACGACTCCCCGCCCGCCCCCCACACCCTGCGCGCACTCCTGACCGCACAGGCCCAGAACACCGACCAGGACTTCGACGAACTCCTCGCCAACTGCGCCCTGCTCCTGATCGCCGGCCACGAGACCACCACCCACTTCATCGGCAACGCCGCACTCGCCCTGCTCAGCCACCCGGACGCCGCCGACCGGCTGCGCCGCCGGCCTGACCTGATGCCCGCCGCGGTCGAGGAACTCCTGCGCTACGACAGCCCGGTACAGCTGATGCTCCGCCGGGCGCGGCACGACCTGGACCTGGCGGGCCGCACCATCCCCGCCGGGCAGGTTGTGCTCCTCGTGTGCGGTGCCGCCAACCGGGACCCCGCAGCTTTCCCCGAGCCGGACCTGCTGGACTTCGAGCGGCCCGGCGGGCGGCACGTCGCCTTCGGGTACGGCCCGCACTTCTGCCTTGGCGCGGCGCTGGCCCGGCTGGAAGGCGCGATCGTCCTGGAAGCACTCCTCACCCGGCTTCCCGGCCTGCGGCTCGACGGCCCCCCGCCAAAGTGGCAGCGCAGCCTCAACTTCCGCGGGCTCACCCGCCTGGACGTCGCCTTCACCCAGTTCTCGGCCGATCACGACAGCGGCCGCACACAGGCCACGGCGACCGACGGTTCGCCATGCAGCGTCAGTCGTGCGACGAATGCCGGTACGTAACCCGCTTCGTACGACCTCCCCGCCGGCCGCGACGACTGCGCCCCGGAGAAGTGAGGCATGTGGTCCGTGACCCTGGCGTCACCGATGATTCAGAGGCAGCTGGGACGGGTGTTAGCGTCCGGGCGCATGGACGACAACGTGTACGTAGGGAACGCGGGCATGGACGCGGCACTGGATCGGGGATGGCTGCTCGGGCACTTCAAGGGTGTCGGTGATTCCCGCAACAGCGATGCTGTGGAGATCAAATGGGGCATCCACCCGCGTGGCGACGAACGACAGCAGTGGGTGAGGGGTGAAGAACGTACAGCCGTCCTGGTGCTCATCAGCGGTCGCTTCCGTGTCGAACTCCCGGGCCGCAGCGTTCTGCTGGCACAGCAGGGTGATTACGTCGTGTGGGGCCACGGCGTGGACCACTCATGGGTTGCGGAGGAAGAGTCCGTGGTGCTGACCGTTCGATGGCCCTCCATAGCCGGCTACGCAGTGCCGCAGGAGGAGCGGGTGTGAGCGCAGCGAGAGCCGGGTCAGCTGCGGGGCGGGGCTGGGCCTTTTCCGTCGGCCCCGAGGCGGCTGACGCAGTGCCGAGCCCGTGAATGCCTCCGGCCCCTCAACGCCTGAACGTTGAGGGGCCGGTCTTGGTAGCGGGGGCAGGATTTGAACCATGCGACCTCTGGGTTATGAGCCCAGCGAGCTACCGAACTGCTCCACCCCGCGTCGATAGAGCCAGTGTACGGCATCGGCCGTGCCCGGACAGACACATTTACGCCTGGCACTCGCCTCGTGGGCGAAGGGCACACTGTTCCTTTGGCTGCCGCTCAGGCCTGACCATGACTCAGCTTGCCTCGTGGACACATCAGTTCGGGACAAAACCTTCGCGCTGAAGACGATCGCGTCGGACGGTGCCCAGCAGGGTCGGGGGCGTCGTCACGGGGGAGGGTCACCGTCACTGGCCGTCCTCGGCCGCAGGCGGGACGCCGGTCCGGCCGGGATAGTCGGGGTCATCCTCTGCCGTCGGCAGCTCCCGGTGCCCCTCGGTCCACGAGTTGGACCAGCCGCACACTCCGCACGCGTATCGGCCGTCCATGCCCGCGATTCTTGTGCCGCAGCGTTCGCATTCGGTCTCGGTGATCTGAGGACCTTCGGCAGGTGCGGGCGCATCCGGTCCTGCCTGCGTGATCCCGGACGGCTGCGACGTCTCGTGTGGCGCGCTCATTCGTCGGAGGGTAGTGCGCCGCCTGCCCACTCGGGCGAAGCCCCGCTGATTGGGCCGCAGTTCGCACAGCTCCAGGATCCGCCTGGGCCCTGCTGGGCGGCGGCTCCGCACCGTGGGCAGTTCACCGGTGTCCCCTCCCCGTCGGGTGTGCTTGCACGTCAAGGATCCTGCCCACGCGCGGGCCGTCAACCCCATCTGTGAGACCTGCGGGTGTTCTGTCCGGTTCGGTGCGATGCTCGACCCGTTCCAGGGGGCGGCTGATTGCGGGACCCCGACCTGCTGAGCGGGTCTGGGTCTCGTCCTTGTCCGGATGGCTGCCCACGGCTGGGCTGCATGAGAGCCGGCGACGCATCAGCCATGTCAACAACGCTGCGGATCAACGCGACCGGGCCGCTGCTTCCCGCTCGGCCGCGCTGCGCTCGACGCAGAACTCGTTGCCTTCGGGGTCGGCCAGCGTCGCCCAGCCGGTGCCGTCGGGGCGGCGGTGGTCGGCCACGAGGGTGGCGCCCAGGGCCAGCAGCCGCTCGACTTCCTCGTCCCGGGTCCGGTCCTGCGGCTGCAGATCCAGGTGCAAGCGGTTCTTGACAGAGGCGGCCTTGCGCTCGGGGACCGTCACGAACAGCAGCCGGGCACCCGGCGACTCGATCAGCGCCTCAGGGTCGCCCGGGCAGTCGTCGTCGGCCAGCGGAGAATCGAGGGCACCGGCCCAGAAGCTGCCGAGTGCGTAGGCGTCGGCGCAGTCGATGGTCATGTGTCTCACCAGGGAAGCCATGCTCCCCACTATGTCCTGGTAGACCACCGGCTTCCGCCTTTTCCTGCCGGCAACGCGAACTCCGGTAACCCGTTGCCGGACATGGTTCGGTCCCCTGCCCGGGCAGTCGCCGCCATCCCCGGGGCCGTGCGCCTGACAGCTCTGTCCTCGTCTCGGACCAAGCTTGATCATCCCAACTCTCACGACGCGACCGCGCTCCCGCACGCTAGCGGGGGACCGAGACCGGTGCCTCGCCCTCGCCAGGCCCTCCGATCCGGTTCACAGAATCAGCGGAGTAGCCCCCGTGAACTCGCTCGTACGTCCTGGGCAGCGGACTGTTCTCACAGCTCGGAGTCCCTCGCGAGATTGTCCCAGAAGATGCTGCGGAGAGCATGATCGGCGTCCTCGCCCGACGGGATGCCGGGGGTCTCCTGGAACCACACGACGGTCAGTGCGGAGTGGTGCAGCCCCGAATCTCGTTCCGGATCGATCGGCTGAGAGGTGAACGACCCCACGCACGTAACAGCAGGCAGCAGTTCGACGGGGCCGAATCCTCCGGCGGGAAGGTCGGGGTATTCCCTCACCGGCGCGAGCAGGTGCACCGGGGCTGAGGGGCTGGCCTTCTCGGCGTTCCTGAGCAGGTTCTCCAACTTGAGGTCGTTCCAGCGCTGGGAGGGATACCCCTCCAACATTCCGCCGTAGGTGGAAGACAGCCGTACCTCGGAGAGTTTGATCAAGCGGCCGGAAGAAAGGACTATGTGCGCCAGTGCCATGGCACCAAACTACCGGTGCTACAGACGCGCCCGCTGTCGCCTCCGACGCGAAGCAGCTGCGCCGGGAACTCCGGCATCAGCGTCGGTCGTGCACTGTCACGGGGCAATACAGGGCGCGGGGACGGTAATTCGGATGCCTGAGTGTGCCCCTGCTTCTATGCTCGCTGTGCGTGCTGCCGGCCATGTCAGTGCGTCTTTCGACGAGTGAGGGGAGCTCGGCCGTGTGTTGTCGCACCGCTGTTGTCGTTCCCCGTTCACGGTACGACGTGATCCTGATGTCCATGTGTGCCCGGTGCCCGCTGCGCGGCCGGCACCGGACACCTGTGACGAACGCCTGAACCCCTCTGCCTGGTGAGCCCCCTGGCCGGTTGCGTCCCGATGCGGTTGCGCCGCACCAGGGGATGATGCCGGGTCAGGGAATTGTGCGGCTTGACCCCAGGCTGCTTCGTCCGGGAATTGCGCTGCCCTGCTCCAGATCACTGTGAAAGGCCTTGGGCCGTGCGTACCGACTTGCACCGTCATCCCATCAGTCCACTGACCGGCATCCGGAATCTGGGCATTCTCGCCCATGTCGATGCCGGTAAGACCACCGTCACCGAACGGATCCTGTACCTCACGGGCGCAACCCACAAACGGGGCGAGGTTCACGACGGCACGACCGTCACCGACTTCGACTCGCAGGAGCGCGATCGTGGGATCACCATCTTCGCCGCGGCGGTGAGCTGCGTCTGGGACGGTCACCGGATCAATCTGATCGACACACCAGGCCATGTCGACTTCTCCGACGAGGTGGAGCGCTCGCTGCGGGTGCTGGATGGCGCGATCGCGGTGTTCGATGCTGTCGCGGGAGTCGAACCGCAGAGCGAGGCGGTGTGGCGCCAGGCCGACCGTCACGCAGTACCGCGGATCGCCTTCGTGAACAAGCTGGACCGTGCCGGTGCCAACCTCGACACAGCAGTCGCGTCGATACGGGAGCGGTTGCGTACGGTCCCGCTGGTGGTCCAGCTGCCGATCGGGCAGGAGGACGGGTTCACCGGGGTGGTGGATCTGCTGCGTATGCGCTCGCTGGTCTGGGGCGCCGGCGGTGACTCGTTCGAACAGGGCCCGGTGCCCGACGACCTGCTCGAGGAGGCACAGCGGCGCCGCCGCGCGCTCGAGGAGGCGGTGGCGGAACTCCACCCAATGGCGTTGGAGGAGTTCTGCGCTCGGTCCACGATGACCGCCCAGACCCTGGCCGCGGCTCTGCGCGATGTGACCCGCAGCGGTGAGGGCGTGGTGGTGCTGTGCGGGTCGGCCTACCGCAACCGCGGGATCGAGCCGCTGCTGGAGGCCGCCGTGGCCTACCTCCCCTCGCCTGCCGACGTGCCTGCGGTACGCGGCACCCTGGGCGGCACGGTGCAGGAGAGGGCCGCCGATGCGACGGCGCCGTTCGCCGCACTGGTCTTCAAAGTGCATTCGACCGCCACAGGACGGCTTACCTGTCTGCGCGTGTATTCAGGAACGATCCGGAAGGGAGACACCGTGCTCGACGTGGGCGCACAGCGCACTGAGCGGATCGGCCGGATCCTGCGGGTGCAGGCCGACCGCCACGCCGAGGTGGACCGGGCCGTGGCCGGGGACATCGTCGCCGTGATCGGGCCGAAGGCCGCCCGCGCGGGAGCCACCCTGTGCACACCGGCGGCGCCGCTGCTCTTCGAACCGCCCGCCGCGGCCGATCCGGTCGTCTCCGTAGCGGTCGAAGCCCGAAGGAGTCTCGACAGCGACCGGCTGGCGTCGGCCTTGGCACGGCTGGTCGAGGAAGATCCGTCCCTGGTGGTCCGGACCGACCCCGAGACCGGGCAGAGGGTGCTGTCGGGGATGGGCGAGCTTCACCTGGAGGTCGCGGTGGAGAAGATCCGCCGCACCCAGGGGCTGGATGTCGGCGTCGGCCGACCGCAGGTGGCATACCGCGAGACGGTCACCCGCGGGGTGTCCGGGCTGGTGTACCGGCACGTCAAGCAGGACGGGGGCGCGGGCCAGTTCGCCCACGTCGTCCTCGACGTGGACGCCCATAGGGCTGGCGACGCAGCCACCGGTGACAACGCCGACGGAGGGGACTTCGTCTTCCGCTCGACCGTCACCGGTGGACGGGTCCCGCAGGAGTACGTCCGCGCGGTGGAGGCCGGTTGTCGTGATGCCCTGGCCGAGGGCCCCCTCGGCGGTCACCCGGTGACGGGACTGCGGGTCACCCTGACCGATGGAGCCACCCACTCCAAGGACTCCTCGGAGATGGCGTTCCGCACAGCAGGCCGACTCGCACTGCGGGAGGCACTGCGCGCCAGCGCGATGGCACTCCTGGAACCGGTGGTCGAGGTCACCGTCACCGTGCCCGACGAGGCCGTGGGCGGGGTGCTCGGAGACCTGGCCGCACGACGCGGCCGGATCTCCAGCCAGGCCGCGCGGGCCGGCACAGCGGTGATCTGCGCGACCGTGCCGCTGGCCGAGCTGTTCGGCTACGCGTCCCGGCTGCGCAGCCGAACCCAGGGACGGGGAACCTTCACCACCCGGGGCGCCGGCTACGTCCTCGTGACGGCAGCGGTGTCCGACGGAACGCTGTCTCGGTAGCTCCACAGGACGGCCCCGCCCGCTGGAATTCGCCGGACGCGGGCGGGGCCGTCCCAACGGCCTGCGAACAGGCCGGGACCGCCGGGGCTCGCCGGTCGGCTCAGCCTTTCCCGGTCGACCGGATCGACCCTGAGCTGATGAGCAGAACTCCGCGCGCGTATTCAGACCGGGTAAGTGACGGATGTGCAAGGCTCATTGAGGGATTGCGTGGACCGGACGGGTGGCTGGTGACGGTGACGTCTTGCTCAACCGTCCAAGCCGAATACAGGCGCTGGGGAGGGAACTCGATGGAGTTGTGGATGGGGATCATCGCCGTTGCCGGCACACTGTTGGGTGCAGTCGTCTCGCATGTCCTGCAGTCCCGCACGGCCGGCCGACTTCACGCCGGCGCGCTGAGCGCCGAGACCCGACGCGAACTCCGCCAGGCCACCGCTCGCTTCCTCGCCTCCGAGACCGTGTTCCGCCGCCACCAGTACGACCGGTGCGGCCTGCGCGAGGCTGGTGCTCCGGAGAAGGACGCTGCAGCGGCCGCCGCGCTGGAAGCACGCTCGGACGTGATCGCAGCCCTGAGCGAGGTCCAACTGCTCACCGATGATGCACCCACCCGCGAGCGACTCACCGAGTTGGCCGAAGCATCCTTCACACTGCACCACGCCACTGACGACGAGGACCTGGCCGTGCGCTCAGCTCGGGCGCGGGCCGCCGCCGACGCCGTGGTCGAGGCCGTAGGCCGCCTGGTTCGCTCCTGACATGTGCGTTCAAGGAGTTGCCGTCTCAGGGCTGTTCGGGTTTGCGAGCCAGGAGGCAGCCGTGCTGCCTCTTCACCCGCTCGTTGGGCTCCTGCAACAGTCGTGCGGTGACGACGAGTCCGGCTCGGCCCAGTAGTTCGGCGAGGCGGTCCTGTGGCAGGAAGTACGACCGATAGGAAACCGGATGGCCGTACCCCTGCGTCGGACGCCAGTGCTCGAGTACGTGGTGGCCAGCTGAATGCCGCGATCGAACGCGACCCAGGTCATCAGTCGGCTGTACGTGAAGTTCTTCTGGCCGCCGCGGGTTTCCCAGATCCCTTCGTCGGGCCGGTCCCAGTTGTCGGCGAGCCAGTCCAGTACGTCGCTGATCGCCTTCCAGCCGCGGATGGCCCCCATGTCGTGGCCCTGTGCCAGGGCGTCGGCAGCTTCCCCGTAGATATCGAGCTGGACCTGGTCCGCCGCGGCGTTGCCGGCCCGTACCGGCGACGAGCCCATGTACCCCTCCAGGTGGTCGAGGACCTCCTCCGTCGCTGTGATCATGCGGCGACTCCCGGACGGATGGCAAAGATCTTCTACCAGGACGGACAGCATTTGCCAAGTCCCGAAATCTCGCAACATGACGAGCTTCGATTGATGGGACATGATTGAGGCGTAGATTTACACAGAACGCATGGACCACCGACACCTCGAGAACAGCCCTGGTGGCGCGCTTTACCGCGCATGCGCTTGCTTGGCCCAAGGCCCGTAAATTTGCGCGACTGCGTCCTGCCCCAGTCATGTTAGCGCAATTCTCGTGAAGGTCAGCCAGCAAGCCGCTCAGCTTGAAAGGATCCCAATATCATGAGTGACGACGTTAGGTGTTCGAACTGTCACCAGCCGATGGAAGAAGGTTGGCTGGCGATATGGAACCCCATTACTCTCCTAAATTTCGTCAACTGGCAGCCGGTTAAGCCTGGATATGCCCGGTTTCGGCGGCCGAAGGGCTCCGAGAAAGTCATTATCCCCCGTACGGGTGGCATGGGGTGCCCTAGAGCTCGAATCTGCCGACCGTGTAAGAACGTCACTTTCTCATACGCGGAGGACCAGCTTGACTAAGAAGCCGTATCTCAACCGATCTTGGAACCTGCAAGTCGAACGGAGTTCCTGGTCGGGTGATCTTCCGGCCGTACGCGCATGAAGGCAGGGCCTC
>NZ_JBIAPT010000052.1:0-12536 GCF_042888425.1 Streptomyces sp. NPDC002889 | reverse complement strand
ACGGACGAACTCCCACTCGGCATCCGACAGTTCATGGCGACGTATCACCCGACCATGATCCACCACGCAAGATCATTTGACGACAGACCCTAGCCCCCTCCGCACGAAGGGCGAAGCGGGAAACAGCCTCACACGTCGCATCGCTGCACTGGCCGCTGCCGCAGTGCCATCTCGGCGGGCATGCTCGCCATGCTGCAGGCCGCCAGCGCCGCACCGCTTGGCTCCTGCGGCAGCAGGGCCGGTTCGGCTAGCGGTGGTGGCCTGTTCTTCCCGCTGCTGTTCGTCGCCGCCGAACGGCTTCCCGGCGGGTGGCCGCCACGCTGAGTGCGGCGCAGCCACTGGTCGTGGCGGTCATGGCCGTGACGGTGCTTCACCAGAGCACGTCGGCCTGGAGCTTCGCGTGGGGGATCGCGTGCATCGTGGGTGTCGGGCTGGTAGTCATCGGCCCTGACGCGGGATTCGACGCGGTCGGGATTCTGGCGGGTCTCGGCGGTGCCGGTGTGATGGCGCTCGGCGTGACGCTCACGAAACGCTGGGGGACGCCCGGACGGTGTCCGCCCGACGGCGTTCGCGGGGCTGGCAGCTCCACGCGGGTCGGCCTGTGACATTCCTGTTCGAGGGCGCGCCGCCCGCCGTCGACGCGAGCGCCAGGCCCGGCTCCCTCTGGCTCGGCCTGATCGCCTCGGCGGGTCGGCGGCCGGAGTACGGCTGGCAGGAGCCGGAAAAGCGCGACGGGCCACGACACGATCAGTAGCGCCACCAGGCCAGGCAGGCTGTCCTCCAGGCCCCACAGGCGAGTCCCGAACTTGCCGCCGCAGGACGGTCCTTCACGAGGAAGACGACGGCCGACATCGCGGGAGCGGCCCGGTCCCGGGCCCGTACTCCTTGGCCAGACGCTCCTCGATCTCGGTCAGGACCAGATACCGCACCGGACGCGAGGACTTCTCGTGCCCTTCCAGCACTGACCGGGCCATCGCCAGCCATCGATGGTCGGCCGATCCAGCACACCTGGGGCGAGGGAGCGGCTCCCGTCGAAGCTGTCCGGGACTGTCCCGGACAGGCGCATCGGATGGACATCCCCGTGCGGCTTACCCGATGGTCGGGAGCGCAGCCCGTCGGCGAAGGCCGTCGGGGCACACCGCCCACGCTCTGGTCATGTGGGGCCAGAGCGTGGGAAACGAAGGGGGGAAACATGAGACATCTGTGGAAGTTCCTGGGCGTGGTGGCACTGTGCCTGGCCACGATCGCCGGCGGTGCCGCCGGCGCGGCCGCCGACCCTGGCGAGACACCACCGCCGCGCAACAACAGTTCCAACGAGACGGTCTACCTCGTCAAGGGATTCAACCCGGATCCCACATCGGACGGCGTCAGCTGCAACGCCCGCTGGAAGTACCTGATTAACGCCTCGAAGCGCTGGGGCTGGAAGAAGAAGCAGTTCACCCAGGTCGGCTTCTACAAGGGCGACTACAACTGCGACATCAACCTGGCGTCGAGCGACGGCACGTGGGAGCTGGGCCTGGAAGAGCTCGGCCGCCGACTGGCGTGGAACATCTACCTGAACCACTCCGTCAAGGGCGAGAGTGTCGATCTGGTCGGCCACTCCATGGGCGGGCTTATCATCCGGGCCGCCGTCCTGGGCACCCAGCAGCACAAGAAGGACTGGCCGGACTACATCTACGTCGAGGACGCGGTGACGCTCGGCACCCCGCACTACGGCACGTTCAACGCTGACGTCTGCGTCGACACCTTCCCCACGGCCCAGCAGTGTGAGGACATCACACCCGGCTCGTACTTCAGCAACTGGCTGACCGACGCCAAGGTGCCCCAGTCCCGTCAAGGAACCGACTGGACGTTCATCGGTTCTCAGGCCGACGAGTCCGTATCGCCCAGGAGCGCCACCCCGACCGACCACGGGGCACCGCACCTGGTGCGTTACGACGAGTCCGCCGGCATCAGCCACAGTGAACTGCGCATCATCAGCCGGGGGGCCAAGCCCATGCGTTACTCCAACGACGGCGGACAGGCCTGGCGGCACACCACCCGCGGCGCCGCTCCCCTGCGCGCGACGAGCCACGCCCTCTACTGGTCATCGGCCTGGTGACCGGCGACTGACGGCTGGGGGTGCAGCCATCTGCACGCGAACGTGACGCAGGGCGTGGGGAGCGACCGCGAAGGCCGCCCCCCACATCCTGCGCGCATCCGCTGTCACCCCAGCAGTCGCACTTCCAGTCGCCGTCCGCGAGCGGCTGCGAACGCCGACCCGAGCGGAGGCTGTGAGCCGACGCCACGCAGTGCCCAGGACAGCTCTGCTGTCATGCCCGCGAGGTCTGAGAGGCATCGTCAAGACCTGTGGATCAAGTCAGTTGGGCTGGTCCCGGTGTCGCAGGTGACGGCTCGCTGCGTTTCGGACGCGGCGGGTTCGTCCGCTTCTGCCAGCAACCCACCGCCTCACCCAGACCCGCAAGACCGAGCTTGTCGAGCTGCGCCGCCGCCTGTCCGACGCCCTCGCCAGAGGCGACCGTCTAGGGACTCCATGACCGCGTAGTCCGCGAAGTTCCGGCAGTAGCGCACGTGCCTCGCCGGAGGCCGAGCGGGTGTCGTGGCGCCGGCAGCATCCCGAACGGGGGCGGAAGGTGGGGGTCGGCCCGCAGGTGTTCCGTGGGCAGGGGGCTCGACGACTGGACGGCCCGGTTCGTCGCCACGACTCGCCGTCCAGACCAACCAGATCGTCACGCCCACGGAGGGCGACGCGCCCACCGCCCGGCACGACCGCCTCGGCGTACAGCAGCCGCTGGGCCCTGTCCACCCGGGCTCCGTCCCTCAGCCGACCATTCGCCCCCATGTCGTCGACGAAGGAGGAAACGCACATGCCCCAGGACGGTCCCGAGCAGCCCACCAGCGAGGTGTACCTGCTCTTCGCACACGAGGCCTACTACCCGGCCGCCGCCCAGGAGATCAACACCTCACTCGTGGCCGCAGCCTCCCTGCTGCACCCGCGCGTACGGCAGCCCGACGGCGCCCGCATCTACGACCGCCTCACCCGCGGCCGCCGACAAGGCGAGATTGTGCCGCTGTCCACGCTCACCCACGAACTGGACGGCGGTGCGCGCCGGCCGGAGGTCGGCGACTGGGAGGCGGTCACCGCAGATTGCTCCAGCTCATCCAGGACCGTGAATGCGACGCCCTCAGCCTGGGCCTGCCGGACATCGCCCGTGCCCTGGTGTGTTCCGGCCCGCACAGCGAGGTCCGGGCCTACGACCCGGCGGCCGAGCGGTATCAGGCGTACGGGCCCGCCGACCGGATCGACGTCCTGGTCGAGGTCGGCTCCCCGCGCCCGCCCCGGAGGGCAACCGTCATGGCGGCCAGGCTACTGCTCGCGCATGGTCTGGTCGTTGCGATCCTCGGTCGCCCCGGGAGGCGACCGCCACGGCGATGACCCAGGCGCCGAGCGTGGAACAGTGCCGTGGAAGACATGCGCTCGCTTGTCAAAGCGGGTGGCCACTGCCCGAAAGCCCGTGAGGGCATTGATCGTTCGCTCGATTTCGTTGCGGCGCTTGTACATGGTGCGGCCGAAGCCTGTGGGGCGGGCGCGACGCTCCGGGCTCGTGAGGCCGCCATGGGGCGGCGAGATGGTGCTGCAGGTCGATGTGACGGAATTGGTGGACTGTTCCTGCCTGGCGCAATACGCCGCGTCGTTCATGGGCGTCGGTGAGGAAGGCGGTCAGGTCCCGGGGGAGGTGTCGGCGCGCCGCCAGGTAGTAGCGAGTAAGGGTGTAGTACCACCAGGCGTTGTGGCCGATCGCCGCCGCGAGGCCGACGGTGAGTCCGTAGGCGAGACCGCGGTCGATGATGTGGGGCGGGCTCATCGACATCGCCCGTCCGCCCGCGGTCCCCTGGCCCAGGCCGTAGGGAAGCCCGCCCTGTACGGCGTATTCGACGCCGTAGCACAGAAGGAACGCGGCGCCGACCGCAAGGCCGACGACAGTCCACAGCCTGCTGAAGATCCTTCGGTCCTGCTTCAGGAGGGCGGCCGGTCCGACCGAGGTGGCGAGATCAGCCGGTTTGCCGGCGAGGCCGTGGGCGATTCCGACAGCAAGCCCGAACGCGGATGAGAAAGAGAGCATGGTTGTGAAGGTGTAGGAGGGAGTGCCGGTGAGGAGCGACTGGATCCCGATCACCCCCCAGTGGGTGACGCCGATGGTGGAGCCGCTGGCGAGGCCCACCGAAAAGCCCCGCCAGTTCCAGGCCCACAGCGTGCGCACGGTCGGGATGGCGTTCGGGCGGCGTGAGGACAGGCTGCTTGCCCGCGCGCCGATGGCTCCGCCGGCCAGTGCGTAGACCGCCCCGTTGACGAGCGCACCGACGGCCGCGGCCGTCGGGCCGTAGTTGTGGCGGAACGCGAACCAGAGGAAGGCCCCGGCGGTGAAGCCGAGGGCGCACATGCGCCAGTCCCAGAGCCGGCAGTGGGGGTGCCCCGAGGGCGTCCCGGGCTGCCGAACCGCGAGTCTGCTCGACAGGGCACCGACGATTCCGCCGGCGAAGCCGTAGGCGAGTCCATAGGCCAACGTGGTCGGTAGCCATCCTGGCTGCCCAGTGCTGAGTACGTGGGGCACGCCCTCGGCGATGCCCCCGGTCACCCCTGCGACGAGGCCGCAGCCGATGCC
This sequence comes from Streptomyces sp. NPDC002889, assembly GCF_042888425.1. Lineage (NCBI taxonomy): Bacteria > Bacillati > Actinomycetota > Actinomycetes > Kitasatosporales > Streptomycetaceae > Streptomyces > Streptomyces sp. NPDC002889. The sequence continues at coordinate 7,872 of NZ_JBIAPT010000052.1, read as the reverse complement.
TCCTGCGATCCCTCCGGCCAGGCCCGCGACGACGGCTGCGGGCGGCCCCGTCTGCCACCCGGAGTCGAGGCCGGCGAGTAGCGCCGTGAACCTGCCCACCAAGCTGGCGGCGGTCCAGGCCACGACACCGAGGACAACTCCTGTCACCACCTGTGCGATACGGGGCGGCAGCGCACGGCGCACCTGCCACCAGGCAAGGTCGGTAGTACCGCCCAGGGTGTGTTGCAGGTGTCGCGCCAGATATTGCAGGGCGTGCTCGGCCTGCTGGGGAGACCAGCGACACGGATACCGCGGATGTGGCCGGTAGGCGGCGGGCACGTACGCGTCGAAGAGATGGGCCCGGACAGCTGCGGTGTCGGGGAAGCGGGTCAGATCGCACAGGTCCGCAGGCGTGGGGAGGACAGTGGATTGTTCCCCCGGCCGGGGGTTGTACACCGTCCTGGCCAGAAAGAGCATCAGTGGTGTGGTCAGTGCACGTGCCACGGGGGCATCGGTGCCGAGCAGGCGAATCACCGGATCCCAGCGGGCAGCCGCCGCTGTGTGCTGGCCCCCGGCATCCCGTTTCAGATAGTCGGCAATGACCGGCGCCTCCAAGGGGCGCAGCTCCACGGCGGCGGCACCGCAAAGCCTGACCGGTACCCCGCGGGCCGGGGCCTGCGTGTCACCGTACTCCGTCACGCGGCTGGACAGCACCAGCGGCTGGCCGAGCGGCAGGGCGGCGTTGATCGCATCCAACGCCATGGCGCGGACCGGTTCGGGAATCTCGTCGAAGCCGTCCAGGATCGGCAGGATCAGTTGGTGCTCCAGTAGTGCTCGGGCATGGCTGACCTGCCCAGGGTGTTCCGCATGCCCCACCTCTGAGGCGCCAAGACCGCTGTAGTCACGCGCGAGCCGTTCGGCCATCCAGAATTCCAGAGTCTGCTCCGCAGGATTCCACGAGGCCAGCGGGAACAGCACCGGAACCCGGCTTCCCTCTGTGCGCTCGGCGGCCAAGGCCAACAACAAGCGGATCAGCAGCATCGTCTTCCCGCTTCCCGGGTCGCCGAGGACCACAAGGCGGCGTGTCGGCACCCGTTCCAGGAACACCTCGGTGATCTCCCCGCCTGCCCCGGCCAGTCCAGCAGACCCAGTGGCCCAGCCGGAGGGAGGAGCCGACCGGCCGGACGGCCAGTCCCCGGCCGTCTCCCGCAGGAGGGACCACGACTCGCCGAATCGCGGATCGGCTGCCTGCCAGGAGACCGGGAGCGGATAGGGGTCGTTCAGCCGCCGCACCTGGGCCTCCGACTCCCACTGGCTCCGCACGGCCACTGCCAGCCGATCGGCGATCTGGGCCACGCCGTACCCGTCGGCTGCCTCCCGCCGATCGGCCCGGAAGGTTGCCCAGGACAGGTACAGGCCGCCTACGGACGGAAGCAGAGCCGCTACCGTCTCTGCCACCCGCAGGTCGAAACGGACGGCAATGCACACGGCCCCGGCCATGCCGCCAACTGCCAACACGAGATAGAACACACCAACCCGCCGTGTCCGCCTGCCAGTCCCCATGACCGGATTTTCCACCGGCAGGAACGGGAGGCTTGCGGGAACAGCGGCCCCGCCCCACGTACGAGTGACAGGTTGCCGGCTCGCCCGGGGATTTCGCTGTGGTCGGGGCGTCGGCATCCCCTCCCGCCACCGCCTCCGAAACAAACCGCTGAACGGCAAGGCAGACCGCGCTGCCGATCCTGACCGCGGCCGTGGGGCCGCCCGCACGGCTGGAGGCACCTGGACCCACATCAGTAACGCCCTCGGCACCAGACGGCAGTCCGCCACGAACGGCTGCGGCTGTTCCTGCCGGTGAGCAACGGGCGTTGTGGCCGGTGGCGTGACCACCGGCAAGTGGTTGACGGGATTCTGCACCGGGTGCGGACCGGGGTGCGGTGGCGTGACCTGCCCGAACGGTTCGGCCCATGGAAGACCGTCTATGAACGGCACCGGCTGTGGTCCGCCGACGGCACCTGGGAACGACTGCTGCAGCGGGTCCGGGCCGAGGTGGACGCGGCAGGTGAGATCGACTGGACATCTCGGTGGACTCCACGATCGTGCGCGCGCATCAGCACGCGGCCGGTGCCCGCCTCGGCCCGCCGCCGGCCCCTGTTTCAAAGGGGGCCGAAGCGGCAGAACATCAGGGCGAGATGCCGTGGCAGAGCCTTGACGGCCGGCTGGTGGAGGTGGTGTGGGAGGTGAGGGAATGGGCCGCTCGCGCGGCGGGTTCACCACCAAGCTCCTCCATCGCTGGCGGAGATACGGAACGTCCTGGGGTCACGGGGATTTGACCGGTTGTGTGTTTGTGATGGGCCCCGATCGGCCTGCGACGGGGGATGCAGACCGACCGGGGCCGGAGACGAGCGTCAGGCCTTGGGCGGGACGATGAAGCCACGCGTAGGCCTGGGCTGCGGGTCGCGCGAGGCGGGGTGCTGGCTGCGCTTCCACGCAGCCACGAGCTCGACGTATCGCGGGTCAATCCATTCCTGAGCCATGGCGCCCAGGCTAGCCGTTGGGCTTGGGCTTGGGGATGGTGATGATGGGGCCGGTGTCGTCCGAGTGCCGGCACTTCGCCGCGACCGGGATCGTCCGGTCTTCGGGGCCGCGCCACAGGTCGAGGTCCGGCTCGTGCCCGGCGGCCCGCATGCGATCCACCGTGTGGTCGACGGATGCCTGGTTGTCCCGGCCGAGGTCCTGCCGGTCGGGAATGTGGTGCACGAAGTTCCCGAACCTGTTGCACAGGTCGTAGTACAGGCCTGTGTGCAGGATGAGCGCGTGCCATCCCTCGTCCACGACGCGGCTGGGGACCAGGCCTCGGCCGGGCTTTCCGGCTGCGGTGGCGACGAAGCCGAGTGCGTCGACGAGGATCCGCCCGGCGATCTCGGGGTCCATGCCGGGGTTGTTGTCCAGGATGGTGCCGCGGACATCGTTGAACTGCGCGTCGCTGAGTAACGCGCGGGCTGACTTCAGTACCGGGATGGGGGTGCCGGGCGGGTCCGGTACGGGAGGTCCGGAAGGTACGGTCATGGCTGATCTCCTCACTCTGTGATGGGGATTGGCCCGCCCTGGCCGGGGTTTCCTGGCCGGATGCGTCCGGTCGGGGCGGGGGTTCATGGGGTGACTGGCTGACAGTCGGCGGGGTCGGCATGCACCACGACTCGTATGTCCGGCCCGGACACGCGCGGCACCCAGTGGATGAGCCCGTTGTCGATGTGATGGCCGCATGCGGAGCAAACACCGGCGCCATGCTTGGGCTCGTCCCACATCGGGCTCACCGCGCGCCTGCTCCGGTGCAGTGCGGGCAGGCGCATGGCGGGTAGGCGCTGGTCATCACTGGTTCGTCGGAGGCCGGGAGCATGCGGGCCACGGCCGGGCTGCGTTCGAGGGTGCGCGGGTCGACGCGGTAGATGCTGATGGTCAGACCCGGGTTCGGTGTGCCGCTGCCTGTCGTCGTCACGGATTTACCTTGGCGCGGGCACGGAGAGTTGCGCGGCGTCAGTGCGGGCGTCAAACCGGCGACACGCGGGGCGTCATTTCGGTGTCATTCCACGGCAGTTGGGGCTACCTTGCTGCCATGGCCACACCGAACAGCGCACTGCGGGCCGTCCGCCTCGGCCTGCTAATGTCCCAAGACGACTTCGCCCGCGCCGTGCGAGATGCCGGTACCCGCGCGGGCCAGCCCAACGACGCCAACAAGCGGCTCGTACAGCGCTGGGAGTCCGGCGTCACCACCGCTCCTCGGCCCGTGTACGCGCGTGCCTTGGAGTCTGTCACTGGCCTGCCCATCGAGTCCCTCGGCTTCACCGGCACCATGCCCACGGCACGGGTCTCCGAGGACGGGCACGGCGGCCACGACGTCGAGGCGTCCGCGAGCGGCATCGCCCCGGCGGCCGCCACGTCACAGCCCGAACCGCAGGGCGCGCACCGCAACTACAGCGGCGTGTGGCTCAGCCGGTACGAGTACTTCTCCAGCGGCCGCGACGCCGCGTACACCGGGCTGCACTACGTCGTCGTGCTGCAGCACGGCAACCGGCTGACCGTGCGCAGCCTGCCCGGCTCGTCCGACAGCCCGCTGACCATGGACCTGGAGATAGACGGTCACGTTGCTACCGGCACCTGGACGGAGCAGACGGCGACCGATGGCTACTACCGGGGCGCCCGATATCACGGCGCGATCCAGCTGCTCGTCGAGCCGACGGGACGGCGCATGACCGGCAAGTGGGTAGGCTTCGGCAAGGAGTTCGACGTGAACACCGGGCCGTGGGAGCTGGTGTTCCAGGACGCCTCGACGAACAAGGCGGCGCTTGCCGCGTACAACAAGCGGCCCGACGCCTGACCCCAGTCGCCCGAAAGCGTCCCCTGCCCGATCGGAGACCGTGATCCGATGGGCAATGATCGCATCATGGTCCGCCGACTCACCCGAGGTCGGTCGGCGACGCGCCCGGGCGCCCGCCCGCTCCTGCGGCAGGTCCCGTAGACAGCGGCCGCGCAATGCTGTCGGTGGAGCACACAGCTCAGCGTCCTGCGGCCAGAAACCGCTCAACGTCGAGCCGGAGGACGTGCGGCATGGCCGCCAGCTCCGAAACGATCACGCGAAGGTCATGCCTGAGCCTGGCCAACTCGCTCCAAGCCGCCGGGCTCCGGGTGACGACCGCGGACAGCAGGTCACCTTCGTACATGTCGCCCTCGGCCAGCGGGTTGCCCCGCAGGACATCCAGCGCCAGCGGCAGGAGATATGGCAGTCCCACGTCCTGCCTGATCAGCATGCGCATGTCCTCGATGGTCAGCTCACCGATTGGCTTACTCCGAAGAGCATGAGCGGTTACGGCGAGGCGGGTCGCGTCGGCCGGAGGGGCAGGCCAGCAGTCGCGCTCAAGCTCTTCCAGGGAGCGGGCACGGTCTACGGTTCGAGTCACCGGTCGATTGTCTCGCGCGAGATCTCAAACGCGGTCTGGACATTCTCAGTTGACGAGCCCCTGCGGACTTTCGGCTGGGCGTAACTGTGTCGAGGAGATCTGAGGTCGTAGGCCTGCCCCGACTTCTGCCGCCAAGTGGAGCCGCAGTCGCTCACCAACGATGAAAAGTCCCTGAACGACGTCATCCTCGACCTCGGTGCTATCACCGGCCTGTCTGCCAGCCGCGCTGTCGAGAGCATTCATCATCTCGAGGTACGCGTCTTTGGTCTCCTGAGAGAAGAACAGGCCACCGACCTCGAAGTACCACGAATGGCACTTCTCAATAAGAGCTCTTAGATCCGATCGGGTGGGATTGGCGGGCCAGGGATATCGAGGGAGCGCTCCGGTTATCTGCCAGAGCCGCTTGTAGGCCGGGACTCTCTCCGCCCTGAGCTCCTTGTCGTAGCTATGTGCGAGTTCTCGCCGAAGTGTCCATCGAGTAGTGAGCCAGGTGAGAAATCCGCCAGTCACGGAACCCATGATGCCTCCCAGGAGGCCGATCAACAGCTGCACTTGATCCTCATCTCGCCCGGGATACGTCCTTATGAGGATCCCAGCCAATGAAGATCACTTCTCCGAACTCGTTTCGTTGTGTCCCCTTGGCTGGTGTCAGAAGCTGTATCTCAACCGATCTTGGAACGTGTGGATCGAACGGGGTTCCTGGTCGGGTGATCTTCCGGCGGTACGCGCATGAAGGCAGGGCCTCCTGGTAGCTCGGGGGTGCGACCCCATTCCGAGCGGTTCCCGGAGGCCCTGTTGTCGTTGTTGTACGCGTCCGAGCCCGTCGACTTCAACTCGGCTGCTCCATCGTGTGATTGCCTCGCGCACGTGTACGGCAACGCGGCCGATCATCCCGATCGGGTGCGCCGGTATCCGTCGGACATGACGGACGCGGAGTGGGCGGAGGTCCGGCCGTTGCTGCCGGTACCGGCCTGGCTTCAGGGCAGGGGCGGACGGCCCGAGGGCTACTGCCACCTGCAGTTGCTTGACGCGATCCGTTATCTGGTCGCGGGCGGGATCTCGTGGCGGGCGATGCCCGCGGACTTCCCCGGCTGGGGTCGGGTCTACGCCTTCTTCCGCCGCTGGCGCGAGCACGGGCTGATCACCGAGTTCCACGACCGGCTGCGCGGGAGGGTCCGTGAGCGCGAGGGCCGCGAGGCCGAGCCCACGGCGGGGATCATCGACGCGCAGTCGGTGCGGGCCGCGGCGACGGTGCCGGCCGCCTCACGCGGCTACGACGGCGGGAAGAAGGTGCCGGGCCGCAAACGGCACATCGTGACCGACACCCTCGGTCTGCTCCTGGTGATCGCGGTCACCGCCGCGATCATCGGTGACCGGGACGCCGCGGCGGGCCTGCTGAGAGGCTGCGCCGCCTGCACCGCGACATCACCCTTGTCTGGGCCGACGGCGGCTACACCGGCGGCCTCGTCGGCTGGTGCCGGGACAAGCTCGCTCTGACCTTGGAGATCGTCAAGCGCATCGACGACATGACAGGGTTCGTGGTGCTGCCGAGGCGGTGGGTGGCCGAGCGCACGTTCGCGTGGCTGATGAACTCCCGCCGTCTGGCCCGGGACTACGAGACCCTGCCCGCCACCAGCGAGGCGATGATCCGGTGGTCGATGGTCACGCGGATGAGTCGGCGTCTGGCAAGGGCACGGGCCGCCGGCCGGCGCTGAATTGCCCCCGACGCCTCCAGGAGGAGCCACCCGCGCTCCGCCAGGCGCCGGGCTTTCGACCGCAGCCCCTCGACCTTCGCCGACGTCGTCCCAAGGCCCAGCTCCACCGCGACCTCCTTGGCCCGAAGCGGCCCGTGACCCGTGGACCGCTGCTGTTCCAGCACGCCCAGAATCCGCTGATAGTCCGGCGCCAGAACCGTCACCGGCAGCCCTTCCCGCCAAGGCGGTACCGTCGAGCCCGGCACCGGCGCGAGTGACGGCGCCGCTTCCTCCTCCGCCTCGGTCCCGGTCACGGCAGTGGACTCGGCCGCAGAGACTGCCGGGGCCTCGACCAGTTCTTCCCGCGCGATCACCCGCCGGTCCAGCTCGATCTCAGTGGCCTCCAACACCTCAGCCAACCGCGCGGCTTCCTCCCGCAAGCCCTCCACCTGCACGCGGGCAGCCGCCTCTCGCTCCTCCAGCATTCCCAGCACCGACGCCACCGCGCACCCCTCGACCATGAAGCGGACACAAGAAGCGACGGGTGGCGTCGTCGCGGGTGGGATGACGATGCCGTGTGTCTTGAGCAGTTTCCTGGTCTTCAGGAGGGTGCGGTGCATGGCGGTCCGGCTGCTGCCGAACAGTACGGCGAGGGGTTCCGCGGCCAGGGCGACCCGCAGGTGGAGCACGGTGGCCAGGACCTGTTCGGGGAAGGCGAGCCGAGGAGGACGGCCGCGCCGGGCATCGCCGTCGAGGACCAAAGTCCTTGTCAGGTCGTCCAGTTTTTGCCGGGACATCCCGGTCAGGGCCGGATCGGACAACAGGGCCTGGTCCCACTGTGGGGCCGGCGCATGCGGAGCTCGGGGGGACGGCAGGGCAGGGCTGCGGGTGCAGGGCATAGTTCCACTCACCATGGAATGCGTGCCGGGTCAGCGTCATGGCCGCCATCTCGGCGTCACCGATACGGACGCCGGTGAGATAGGTGTTGGTGTCCAGTGCGGCACTCACGCGCAGCCCGGTGCGCGTGGTGGTCGCGGCGATGGACTGGACGATGACTTCGTGGCTGGTCAGCGGGCGGCCGCGCCAGTTCATGGTGATGTGGGAGAAGAGCCGGTGCTCGATCCGGTTCCACTTCGACGTTCCGGGACAATGCCGTTGCTTGACTACTGAACTATCGCGGGGTGCAGCGTGATGACTTTGGCTGTGACCCGTCGTGTCGGCCGCCGGTCGCGGGTGTTGAT
>NZ_JBIAPT010000051.1:0-12826 GCF_042888425.1 Streptomyces sp. NPDC002889 | reverse complement strand
ACACAAGACGCCGCATGCCTCCCTCACCCCGAGCAAAACCATGCCTGACCAGCAGAAATCAAGGCATCACGTTCGGTTGAGATACGGCTTCTGATATTGGTGACTGTTCCGATCAGGTAGGCCCGCCTGGTCCCGGCGAGGCTGCCGGCCGCAGACGAGCTGGCGGTTCTTGCCGAGTTGAACGTGCCAGTGACGCGCACCTGCTCACCCGCGTCGAGCATCGCTGTAAAGCTGATCGGCTTGAAGCCCGGGATGTCCTGTTCCCGGTCCCGCTGGAACGCAAAATCCAACTCAGCTCCGACGACCTGCCCCGTGCGCAGATCCTGCTCCAGGACGCACCTCGCCAACTCGCTGACTCCCAGCGAGGAAAGCGCCCCGGCCAGTTCTGCGGCAAGCACGTAGGGCAACGCTGCCTCTGGCTCGCTCCTGCGGGCAGCCCGTGCCCGCGCGGACTCTGTCCGCTGCTCGCCAAGGAGAGACTGAACCTGATCCTGATGCAGGAAGTACGGCTCTAGCGCGATGCGCGTCATCGGAAACGTGATCCTTTTGGCTGGGCGGACCAGGCTCAGCGCCTGGCAATGCTGGGACGGCGTGGGAACGTCACGGGATGTTCTTGAGCAGGCCAAGGAACTCGTCCACGTCCTGCGGTCGGTCGGTGGGCTTGTAGCGAGTCGCCTCTGCTACTACTGCTCGCCATGGTCCGCGTGCGGGCAGCAGTGGGAGGTTCTGTTCCGGGCGCTCCCTGGTCAGGATGGCCGCGATGAGCCGTCCAATGCTGTAGATATCGGCAGCAGCCGTCACGTTATGGGGATTCCCGGACGAAAGCTCCGGCGCGGCGAATCCCTCGGACCCGAAACCGGTGCCGGTCCGAGTTCGGCGCGGAACGCTAAGGGCTGTCCCGTAAATGATCTTTGGGTCAGTGTGGACGTGGCTGTTCGCTGTGCGGCCCGCCCATCTATCCAGCGAGGGCGAGGTTGTGCAGGCGCGCGATGCCGAGCATGGCGTGGTGGACGCCGTCACCTCTGAGGCGGCAGTCGCGGAGGATCTTCCAGGTCTTCATGCGGGCGAAGACGTGCTCGACGCGGGCGCGGACCTGCTTGTGGGACTTGTTGTGGGCTTCCTCCAGTCGGGCAGGTCTTCGCCCTTGCGGCGGCGGTGCGGCATGACGAGTCCGGTGCCTGGGTAGCCGCCGTCGGCGATCGTCATGGTCTTGCCGACGGCGGTTTTGGCGCCGGATTCCTCCCATGCCTTGCAGTCGTTGCGGTTGCCGGGCAGAGGCCGGCCGACCACGACGATCAGGCGGGTGTCGGCGTCGATGACGACCTGGTGGTTGGTCGAGTAACGGTAGTTCTTTGACTGCTCGGCGACGGTGTGATCGCGGGTGGGCACAAGGGTGCCGTCCACGATGAGCACGGCGTCCTTGCGAAACCGCTTGCGGTGTTGCAGAGCCAGCAAGGGCCCGACGTGGTCGATGATGCGATCCGCTGCCGACTTCGAGATACCGAAGAGCGGGGCAAGCTGCCGCAGTGTCAGGTTCGTCCGCCAGTACGCGGCGACCAGCAGGACTCGGTCCTCCAGCGGCAGGCTCCATGGCCGTCCCTTGCGGACGGGGTCTGCGCCCTCGCGTCGTAGCGCGGTGATCAACTTGCCGAACTGCCGCGCGCTCAGTCCGCTGAACGGGGCTATCCAGGAGGGCTTCGACGCCGTGATCACACCAGTCATTGTGTGATCATCCACTGCTTCAGGTGCTCCCTGCCCGAATGCGAGGCGGCAGCGTTCAACCTGCTCCACGAAACAGCACATGATCTTGTCGGGGATGACGTGCTCGTCTTGGCTGTGGATGTGAACGGCTGGCTCCAGGCTACGAGTTCACAGATTGCGTTCAGCGCAGATCGAGCAGCATCACGTCATGGAGGTCCGCGCCCTCGCCCCACGGCCGCGCCTCGCCGATCTTGCGATATCCCCACGCCCGGTAAGCAGCCGACGCGGCCTTGCTCGCCGGGTGGACGTTCAACAGCACCCGCTCGGCTCCGATGCCGTCGAGCAGCGTCTTGTGCAGACGCCGCGCAACACCCTGTCCGCGCCACGGTCCGCGCACGGCGAGTTCCATGAGCCCGAAGGTGCGGTGCCCGTCCTCGCGCCGCATGTTGTCGGGCACGGGCTCGGTCAGTTCGTCCCACCACACCGTGTCGGGCCCGAGCAGGTAGCCGTATGCCATGCCGATCGGCTCGCCCTCCGAGGTACGGGCCAAGGCAGCGCGAAAGGTGCGGTTGCGAGTCTGTACGGGGAAGCGGCGGAAGGCTGCGGCGACGTCGTCCGCGGTCTCGTTGTACGGATACTCCGCGAACGCTTCGGCGTAGATCAGCTTGAACGCGCCCTCGGCCTGCACTGCGGCCGATCCATCCATGCGCCCTATCTCGATGATCCCTTGCTGCGTCATGTGGTCCCCCCTCGAACGGTCACGCAAATGCGTTCGCCGCGCACTCGCGGCCGCTGAAACTCCCGGATCTTACCCACCAAGGGCAGTGAGACGGTGCTGGGCCAGTAGGGGCAGACGGTTGAGGAAGGTACAGACGTCGATCACTCGGGTGGGCAAGACGCAGCCGGCGCCGGGACAGCCTCGCTCAGCTCCACACCCCAGGCGTCGTCCGGCAAGGCGTAGTGGCACTGGAGGACGTAGTGGCGGCCTGCATGCACGCGCAGCTCTGGCATGTCCGCAGGCTGCCACAGCTGCCACGTCGGAGTCACGCGAGTATCCGCTCAGCACTTGATGCGCGCCCCAACCGCCATTTGCGGGACAACGCTTAGACGGGACATTCAATGCTCACTCCGCGTGCACCACCGGCTAACCAATGCGCTCGCCCGGTGCGACCTCCCGATTCGCTGGAAGCGACTGAACGTTTCCGGGCCGGTCCACCGCGTCGACTCATCGTGGCACGCGGTACCTCTACCCTTCCTCCCTCCCGCCCCGGCGGCTGCAGTTACGCTCGGCCAGCTCAGCGTTGAGGGCGGTCGCGAAGACGCACCAGGCCGCATACGGCAGCAGGGCGACGGCCGCAGTCTTGTCTGTCCGGACGACGCGGCCGATGAGCTGGACGTTGCTGACATCGAGCGCGAGGGTGGCCAGCAGGCCGGCGGCCGGGCTCTGCTTGCGGAAGAACAGCCAGCTCCACGCCCCGTTCACGATGAGATTCACCGCCGTGCTGGCGGCGAGCGGTGTCCGCTCCCCCGGCGGCGCGTTGTTCAGGGCCCGGCCCGTGGCCCAGGCCAGGCTGGCGTACAGCGGTGTCCACACCACTCCGAACGCCCACGAGGGCGGCTGCCAGGACGGCTTGGACAGGGATCGGTACCAGGCACTGTCCGCGTCGACGGCCGCGGAGCCAGCCGCGGCGGTCGCAACGGTGGCGATGGTCGTGGCGGCGTAAGTCTTCCAGCCGCTCGTGTCTGGCCCGGACCGCTCGCTCAATAGCCTCATGCAGGCTCTGCTACCCGCACGGCCGCTCCCAGGTCACATGCTGCTCATCCGCACGGGTACGGAACCCCCTGCTGAACGGGGCCGGGCGCGACGGTGGAGAGCGTGCGCCCCCAAGGCGGCATGCTCGTCGGCGCACTCGACGGGGCCCACTTCGCCTCGCACGCCTTCCACCTGGCACCGGGCCAGGGACTGCCCGGGCGACGATGTCGAGAAGGTGAAGGAGCAAACGGCGGACTTCGTCGCCGAACTCCTGGACAGGGTCGGATTCCTGCCGCCCGGGCTGGAGATGCGGTCTGTTCCCACGTACGGCCGATCGGCCACGGTTACGGACCGCGCTCTCCAGCGATCCCAAGATTTACAGAATGGTCCCGATGACGACCAGGATCACCCTGATGGTCCACGCGATGGCGATATTGGCCGGGAAACCGATGACAAGCAATCCGGCGGCGCCAAGGTCCTTGATCCTGAGCAGGATCGGATTTCCCGGTCCTGCTTCTTCTCCCGCACCGCGCGCAGGCACCCGCGCAGGGCGCCGACCCAGTTGATGCCGATCACGAGCAGCAGCGCGCCCGCGATGAGCCCGACGGCTCCGGCGTGCGCGACGAGGCTGTCCAGGTCCAGCAGGCCGGAAAGGCCCGGCGCCTGGTCGGCGATCTTGTCCTGGAGTTTGTCGAGCTGGTCCTCGCTCAGCAGCTTGGCGCCGATCGGCCGGCGATGGAATCACTGACGAGGCTGCCTCTGATCGCAGGCCCGCGCGGACACCCGGGAGCCTTCAAAGCCCCCTCAAAACCACGAGCGTTCACCAACCCGGCCCTCGTTGTCCGCGTCTGAACTGTTCAGGCGCCCGGTCCTGGGGCAGCCGCTTCGGCGGGCAGGCCGCGGGTCGTGACGAGCCGGGCCCCGCCGTCGCTCAGCCGGTAGGACAGGCCCACCACGGCCGTCTGTCCGGAGGTGACCTGGTCGGCGAGGAGCCGGGAACGGTCCAGGAGGAGGTCGATGGTATGCCGGATGTGCTCGGCGATGATGTCGTCGTCCCCGGTGAGCCCGGCGGCGCGGGCGGCCAGGACGCTGGGTGTGACGCGCTCGATGACATCCCGCACGTACCCGGTGGTGCTGCCGAGGCCGTCGGCCAGGGCGGCACAGGTGGCCGCGACCGCGCCGCACGAGTCGTGGCCCAGCACCACGACCAGCGGGCAGTCCAGCACGCTTACCGCGTACTCGATGCTGCCCAGCACCTCCGGCCCCGCAACGTGGCCCGCGGTGCGGACCACGAACAGGTCGCCCAACCCCCGGTCGAAGATGATCTCGGCGGCCAGGCGTGAGTCGGAACAGCCGAAGAGCACGGCGAACGGGCGCTGGCCGGGTGCGGTTTCGGCACGGCGCGCGGCGTCCTGGTTCGGGTGCTGCGGCGCGCCCGCGACAAAACGCTCGTTGCCGGCCAGCAGCAGCTCGAAGGCGTCAGACGGAGTCACGGTCGGGGCGTCAGTCATGCCTGCATGCTACGACCAGACCCAGCTCGCCACTGTGCGGGGGGCGACCAAAGGAGGCGGTGTGGCGGCCCGGGGGGATGAACATCGTGGTGTCGCCGGGCACCCCCAGCGCCGGGCGGCGGCTTCCAGCCGGAGCCGAAGCTAGCGGCGAACCCGCTCACCCCGGTAGGGCCAGTCTCCGCCGGGTGGAGCCGTTGTGTGCAGCGTCTGCCGCGAACCGTGCTCCTAACGGGGGCGGCCACCCGCAAAGCCCTCCGCGCCCAGTGGTCAACAGCTCGACGCGCCGGAGGCATCGACCTGGCCCTGGTCGATCGCGACGAGTGCGCGGTCCAGGACCTCCTGGACCTGGCCGAGGGCTGAGATCGTGGTCACCAGACCCTGGGCCTGATAGTGGTCGACGACCGGCGCCGTCTCGCTGCGGTAGACCTTCAGTCGCTTACGAACGGTTGCCTCGCGGTCGTCATCGCGCTGGTACAGCTCACCGCCGCAGACGTCGCAGGCTCCTGCCACTGCAGGCGGGCTGTAGTCGACGTGGAAGATGTGTTCGCGGTCCTGACGGCACAGCCGTCGTCCAGCGATCCGGCTGACCACCTGGGCCTCGGGAATCTCCAGGTCGAGCACGGCATCCAGCCTCGACTTCGAGTCGGCCAGGATGCCGTCCAGCGCCTCCGCCTGAGCACAATTGCGGGGGAAGCCGTCCAGTAGGAATCCGCGCTCGGTGTCCGGTCGGGCAAGGCGCTCTTTGATCACCCCGATTGTGACCTCGTCCGGTACCAGAAGGCCGGCGCGTATGTGCGTGTGGGCGTTCTGCCCGAGCTCGGTGCCCTGGTCGATGTGCTCGCGGAACAGGTCACCGGTGGAGATGTGCTGGATCGACAGATGCGCGGCAAGGCGCACTGCCTGCGTGCCCTTGCCGGCTCCGGGCGGCCCGATCAGGAGGATGCGCATCGATGAGATGTCCCTTCGTCATGCGTGGCCATCAAGTCGTCTTTGGGACACACGATCGCCGCGCACCGATGTCATTGCCCATCCGGTAAGCCACCCCCTGGCGGTGGGGATAACCACACCATGGGACGGACAGAGCCAGGTCCAGGCCGAAAACGATGAGCACCGTTCCAGTGGCCGCTCAGGGTTCAGAAACACGTACTTAGCTTGTTCTTTATGGTGTCTGCGTCCCCCGTCGCGGACAGGCAGGGGCTCTTTCGTGTCCGGCGGCAACCAGTTGCGGGTACATTCCGACGCATGGGAGTCGGGGCGTGGATATCGCTGATCGCTACTGTCATCGTCTTGCTCTTGGGGGCATGGCTCGTCTGGTACAGCGAATGGGGGCCAGGCTCGGAACCGGGCCGACAGACCGACTACGGGCCGGACAACACCAGCGGCGGTGGGGGTGGCGGCTGACCACCACAAACCGCCCCGGTCTGCCAACCGTCCCTGGCAGACCGGGGCTTCCTCATCCCCGAACCCAGGCCGGCGTGCTGCATAGCCCAAAGAATCTTTCGGTCCTTCACATTCATACCGGTATTGTCCTTAACTTCGATCCTTCGTGACGGTCCGCTGGTTTCTCCAGCGGGCCCGGACGACGACGTGACCTGGGCGGCCCGTGCGGCGGCCTCGGGATAAACCGCTCCCTCGGCAGCGTGCCGGACGTCCCCTGCGGGGTCATGATGAGATTGCCCGGCCGCCGCGGGAGCGCCGGGCGGGAAGGGGCAGGCGATGGAGCTGTTCCCGCCGGTGCCGCTGGCGGAGTGGCAGGACACTAAGGAGACGCTGCACCGCTTCGCGCAGATCGTCGGCAAGATCCGCTTGGCCGCGAGCGCCCGGCGCAACCACTGGTGGAACGTCCCCTTCCATGTCACTGGGCACGGCATTACCACCCGTCCGATGGGTCAGGTCGACGGGAATCCGATCTTCACGATCGACTTCGACTTCGTCCACCACCGGCTCGCCGTCATGACGCTGGACGGCGAAGAGCGGTCCTTTCCGCTTCCGGGCCAGTCCGTCGCATCCTTCTACGACCAGACCCTGGCCGCTCTGGCCGCGCTGGGCGTCCGGGTGGACATCGCTATTCCCAGGCCCTTCGATCTGCCCGACACCGACCGGCCGTTCGCCGAGGACACCGAGCACGCGACCTACGACCCGGTGGCCGCAAACCGCTACTGGCGGGTGCTGAGCCAGGTGACGTCCGTGCTGGAGGAGTTCGCGGCGGGCTTCTCGGGAAAGGCCAGCCCGGTGCACCACTTCTGGCACACCTTCGACATCGCCCACAGCCGGTTCTCCGGGCGCCGGGTCGACCAGCCCGGGCAGGTCAACCCCGTCACCCGGGAGGCGTACTCCTTGGAAGTGATCAGCTTCGGCTTCTGGTTCGGCGACGACACCTTCGCCGAGCCCGCGTTCTACTCGTACACCGCCCCCGAGCCCGCCGACCTGGCCGAAGCGCCCCTCAGCCCGGCATCCGCGCAGTGGGTCGCGGGCGGCGACAGCCACCTGGCCGTGCTGCGCTACGACGCGGCCCGCGCCGAGGCCGATCCACGCGCCGCCGTGCTCGCCTTCTACGAAAGCGCCTACCAGGCCGGGGCCGGACGCGCCGGATGGGACATCGCGGCGCTTGCGTGCCCCGGCGGAATCACGGACCCGGTCCGTCGCATCTGACGAATTCAGTCAGCAGTGCAGCGCAGTGCAGTGGTCAGGCTTCGGTATTGGTGCGCGCCAGGATGCCCCTGAGCAGGCCCGTGGACTGGCCGACCTCGATGAGGTAGCCATCCGGGTCGCGCATGTAGCAGCGCAGCTCGGCGCGCCGGTCGATGGGCGTGGTGAGGAACTCGGCTCCCTTGGCGCGGGCTGCCGCGTAGAAGCCGTGGATGTCCGCCACCCGTACGTTCAGGAAGCTGGAGACGGTGTGGCGGTCCTCCGGCGGGCGCAGGACGACGTCGGGTTTGTCATCGGTGGGCCCGCCGCCGGGGTTCATGATGATCCAGCTGTTGGCGACCTTGATGATGCAGGGGTTCTCCTCCAGCACCACCTGCCCGCCCAGCACATCGGCATAGAACGCCCGCGAGCGAGGGACGTCGCCAACCGTGAGGAAGTGCGTGAGCAGCAGACCCTCGGCCGGTGCGGGAAGGTCGTCGGCTGAGGCGCCGGCGGCGATGAAATCGGACATATGCCGAGCGTATGGCGCGCATGGCCGTGCGGCATTCTCAGGCCGTGCGCTTCTTCACCTGGGAAGTGCCTCCGGATGGCGCGGGAACAAGGACCTCGACAATCCTCATTTTCGCTGGTCAGAGGGGCTCTTCTGTTGGCATGATCACGTACTGGACACCGAGCCGCGTGAAAGCCCGAGGTTAGAGTGCCTGCGTGTCGAAGACGAGCGTGAGCAACGAGACAGGCAGCCTGCTCTGCCTCTGGGTGGAGCCGTGGGGAACTGATCACTGGATGCGTCCGGGTGAGGAGTTCACCGTCGTGACCGAGACGGAGCCCGAGGAATCGCCGTTCAACGTCGTCGTTCATGATCAGGGCATCACGGTGTGGGTGAATTCGGGAAGTGATGCCGAGGTCTTCGACAAGATCGGCAATCCGGCGCCGTGCGGGCATCAGCGGCCTGCAGACGCCGGATTCTGACCAGTCGGGTCGTCAGGTGAGTGGCTTGACGGGCCTGTCGGTGGGGTTCTTGGGCCGCTTGTTTGGCGGTAGCTGGGGCCGTTCATGATGACCTGGTGACTGGTGTTGAAAAGCCGGTCCAGGAGCGACTCGGCGACGACGGGGTTGGGGAAGAGGGGACACAGGTCGCTGGGCGCCCGGTTGCTGGTGATGATCAGAGACCTGCCCTGCCGTTCGGAGACGAGTTCGTAGAGGTCATCCTCCTGGGCCGCGGACATCTGGCGCATCGCGAAGTCGTCGAGGATGAGGACGTCGGGGCGGACGAGTTCGCGGACCCGCTTCTCCCAGGTGCGGTCGGCATGACCGCCCGCAAGATCCGCGAGGACGCGGCTGGTCTTGGCGAAGCGGACGTGGGCGCCCTGGCGGACGGCGAGGTGGCCGAGGCTCCTGAGCAATGTGGGTCTTGCCGGCGCCGACCAGGCCGCCAGCATGGAGCCAGCGCAAGGCCCCCAGGTCGCGGATCTGGGCGGCGGGCAGTTTCGAGGAGGCGGTGAAGTCGAACTCCTCCAAGGTGACCTGCTGCTCGAACTTGGCCCGCTGCAGGCGGCGTTGGAAGGCGACGGTCTCGCGGCGGGTGATCTCGTCCTGGCAGAGGACGCTGGAGGAAGTCGAGGTGGCCGAGTTCGCCGCCGTTGGCCTGGGCCAAGCGGCGTCGAGCGTTTCCAGCATGCCGGACAGTCGCAGGGTCTTGAGTGACTTCGCAGGGCGGCGTCCATCACGGTCATCTGGCTTCCATCTCTGCTTCGTCGTGGACCTGGTCGTCGTGGTCGTCGTCCGTCGTGTCGGGGGTCGCGACGGTGGCGAAGAGCCGGGCAGGGCCGTGGAGGAAGGCAGCGGCTCCGGCGTCTCCGCTGGTCTCGGGCTCGGGGTCGGTCTCGGTGCCGGCGATGACAAAGGCTTTCGCTGGCCCGGGCGGGCACTCTCGGAACCGGTAGCGGGCGGGGTCGAACCCGCCTTCACTGGTGGACCGCCAGGAGTGACGGCGGTGGTGCCACCGCTGACATCCCAGGCCGTCGAAGGTGAGTTGTTCTTGGGCAGAGGTGGGCATGGCGCAGTGGTCCTTTCGGTTGCACGGCGGCAGGTTCGCGGGAGACGGTGTGGGCCGCGCCGTGAGTGGCCTCCGTGGGATCAGCGTGTGGCGGTTGCCCAGGCGGTCGGATGCTCGGCCGCAGGGGCTGGAGCCGTCACGACCGTGCGGCCGGCGAAGCCGTCCAGCAGCGGGCCGCGCAGTGGGGCCTGACCACCGCCGCCGACGACGCCCGTGAGGTGGCCGACCGTAAAGCTGCCCGCGCCCGCTGCGCCCCCGGCATCCGGTGCACCCGATGCTTCCTCGTCTATGGCGCGGTGTGGGTCGACTACTGCGGCGGCCGCCGGTTCCTGTGCACGCCCGCGACGCCGACCCGCTGGCGGACTGGCTCGAGCAACTCACGACCGCCCGCCTCCCAGCCCTGGCCAGCCTGGCCAAAGCCATCCGCGAGGACCAGCCCGCAGTCGTGCAGGGCATCACCACCCCGTTCAACTCCGGCGTCAACGAAGGCCGCATCACCGACCTGAAACTCCAGAAACGAATCATGGCCGGCCGCGCGGGAGTCCCGCTGCTCCGCCACCGCGTCATCCTCATGGCCCTGCTCCGACGCCACCACCTGTGGCGGAGCGTCACCGGCGCACGGTGGCCCACCCCAGCTTCACGGAATCTTGCCAGGGCCACGTTCACGTGTACGCCGACACCCGCCGCTGACCTGCCCGTATTCGCTGTTGCAGAGGGCGTCGGCCTCCGCGAACATGAGCGCGTCGGCGAACGTCTTGACCATCGCGCGCAGCAGATCGGGACTCGCCGCAGCGAGGTTGTCCTCGGCGAGGGCGTGCAGGGGCACACTGTCTGGTGCGGTCATCGTGCTGATCTCCTTCGTGACTCGACATCTCGAAGATCAGCCGGTGGCCGTTCATCTATGCGGGCATCATCCCGACGCCGGAGCAAACCCCCGGATCAGGTCGAACCCGTACACCACCTGACCCGCGTGTACCTGTACCTGCACCCCCGCACCATGAGCCTGTCCAACGCGAACCTGACCTACGCGGACCTGACCGGCGCGGACCTGACCGGCGCACACCTGACCCGCGCGCAACTGACCGGCGCGCAACTGACCGGCGCGGAGAACCTGCGAGCGGAACAAGTGGTGGACGCTGTGATCGACTCGACCACCGAGCTCCCCTCTGATCTGGCCGGACACCCAGCCGTCAAGGCACGAATCGCCGAAGTCGAAGGAAGCCACTGAAGATCGCGGATTCGCGCAGACTCCTCACGCCGCCGTCGGCGAGCCGCCCTGGAGCCCTCCGTTTCCCTACGGGGTGAGGTCCTCTCCGGCGCGAGCGGAGGTGAGCCAGACCGGAAAGCGCGAGGTTAACGCTGAGCTCCTTCCGAGGCCGGTGCCTGCTCGTCTGCTGTCGGCGGTAGGTGTTGTGCGCGGTAGCGGCTAGGCGAGGTACCGGTGGCGGCGCGGAACGCACGGCTGAACTCCGCTGGCCGGGGCATGCCCCAGCGGGCGGCGATCACACGGATGGTGTGGTGGCGCATACCCGGGTCGGCAAGGTCCCTGCGGCAGCGGTGCAGCCGCTGCCGCCGTATCGCTTCGCTGACCGTGGTTCCGTGCTGCTGGAAGACATGCTGGAGGTAGCGGAGAGATATGTGGTGAGCGGCGGCGACGGCCGACGGCGTGAGGTCGGCGGAGCCGAGGTGTGTGTCGATGAAGGACGTGGCGCGGGTGTAGAGCAGCCGGTGCCTTGAGGTGGTCGGAAGCGCGGATTCCGCGTCGAGGTGGCGGCTCACCACGGCGGTGACCAGGTCGACGGCGGTGGTTCCCAACCTGGCCGCGTCGAGGGGGGTACAGGCCGCGTACTCGGATGCGGCGGCGGTGAGGAACTGTGCGAGCAGCCGACCCGTTCCCTGGCGTGCGAACAGCGGGACGGCGAGGAGACTATCCAGCCGTCGTGCGGAGAACAGCAGCATGGTCTTGGGGAACTGCAGCAACACGGACCTCGTCCCGGCCAGGCAGTTCTCGGCGTAGGCGTCGAAGGGCCGGGAGCTGTCGTACAGCACCATCTCCCCGCTCCTGAGCAGAGCGTTGTTCCGTGCCTGCTCAATCTTCTGTCGTCCAGAGGTGATGAGGGCGACCGGGAAATGCTCCGGGTGGGACTTCCGGATGAGCCGGGGTGTGCGCTGCGATAGCAGTCCTCCGGAGGACGTCTCGGACAGCTGAGCAGTGCCGAGCTGCGTGGCCCGCAGTCGCGCGGCGAACGGCCTTTCCGGTTGGAGGGCCTTGATACGTGTCGGCACCAGGGCCCCCGCGGTGGCCTCCGCCTATTGGTAGGTGTCTTCGACCGATGCATCGGCCTAGTCCCCCATGGTTCCCCTCGTTGGTCTCTCCCCAGAGTCCCCGGCCCCACTGGTAGTCAAGGCGGCGGGCTCGGGCCATTCTCACCAGCTGCGGCGTTTGGGGAACAGTGCGTCGTGCGCCAACAACTGTGCGCCTGATGCATACCACCCGCGTCGGTCTCCCGGGCAGAGTGTGCCGTGTCCGGCGGCCGGTTACAGGGCCGTTGATCACGGACATGCGGCAGCAGCGGGTGCCACTTCCTACGACTCTGGAAAGAGGTAAAATGCGACCGAATACTTTGACGAGGACGCTCGTTAGCGTTACTGCCATCGTCGGGATTGCCGCTGGGAGCCTGGCGGGGGCAAGTGCCAGCTTCGCGGCGTCCCGGCCGGCCGCCAAACCTGCGGTGAGCACCCAGGACGTTTCCATTCTCGCAGTGAACAACCTCGGCCTGAACACAACCCGGGCCAAGAACTGGCAGTGCTGGCTGCGCGACACGGGTTATAACCCCGGCACGATCGACGGGGAGCTGGGCACCAACAGCTGGAAGGCAGCTCAGCGAAAGTTCAACGACTTGGGCCTCAACGCCGGTACCGTCGACGGAGTCGTCGGACCCAACACGATCAAGGCGCTGCAGCGCTACCTGAACATCTTCGGCTACGGCCTTGCCGTCGATGGGATCGCCGGAACGCAGACCAAGGCTGCGTTCTGGGATTTCAACTCCTCCGGCTGCTGAGAAGCCGTATCTCAACCGAACGTGATGCCTTGATTTCTGCTGGTCAGGCATGGTTTTGCTCGGGGTGAGGGAGGCATGCGGCGTCTTGTGTCCG
>NZ_JBIAPT010000050.1:0-14149 GCF_042888425.1 Streptomyces sp. NPDC002889 | reverse complement strand
GTCCGCCGGGCGGTGGTGGGTTGGGCGGCTGTGGACTGGGGCGGGGGCCCGCGGGCGCGGCGGCGGGCGGGGGGGGGGGGGGGGGGGCCCCGCCCCGCGGGCCCCGGGGGGGGGGGGGGGGGGGGCCCCGCCCCCCCCCCCCCCCGGGCCCCCCCGGCCGGTGGGATGCGTGTTCAGAGAGGAATGTTTTCCCCCCGCGGGCGAGAGTTCTCGGCGGCGGGACCCTGAGATTCCCCTGATGCGGCGGCCGGACCGCCCTCGCGCAGAAGGCGATGGAGAGCGCCCGGCCACCACATTCCCTTGCCGATGTCCAGTGAGAGAGCGGGTACGAGGACGGTGCGCACCAGGAAAGTGTCCAGGAGGACACCGAGGCCCACCAGTACGCCCAGTTCGGCCATGGTCACCAGGGGGAGCGAGACCAGGATCGAGAACGTGGCGGCGAGGACCAGGCCGGCGCTGGTGATGACGCCGCCGGTGCTGGTCAGTCCGGACTGCACTCCGCGTCCATGGCCCTGCAGACCGACCTCCTCGCGGACCCTGGTCATCAGGAAGATGTTGTAGTCGATGCCCAGTGCCACGAGGAAGACGAAGCCGAGCAGCGGCAGGGAATGATGTACCCCTGCCCAGTCGAATGCATGCTCGAACAGCAGGTTGCTCGCGCCGAGTGCCCCGAAGTACGAGAGCACCACGGTCACCAGCAACACCAGCGGCGCAACCAGCGCCCGCAGCAAGGCGATCAGCACCAGCAGCACCACGGCCAGCACGACGGGGATGACCAGCTTGCTGTCCCGGGACACAGCTCTCTGGGTGTCCAGCGCGCTGGCCGTGGCCCCGCCGACCTTGGCGTCGGCGCCCTCGATGCCGTGCACCGCGTCCCGCAGCCGGTCGACGGTCCGCTCGGCGGCGGGGGTGTCGGGGTCGTCCTCGAGCACCACGGGCACCTGCACAAGTCCTCGGTCGCGCGAGAACTTCACCGGCTGCACCTCGGCCACACCGTCCACCTGCTCGACGGTCTCGATCACCTGCTTCTCGGCCGAGGCCTTGGCGATGACATCCGCGGGGGCGGACGAGCCGCCCGGATAATGGGCGGCCACCAGCCGCTGACCGGCGACCGAGTCCGGCGTCGAGGTGTACATCTCCGACTGCGTCAGGCCGAAGTTGAGACCCGTCGCACCCAGTGCCAGGGCACCCATCACGAGCGTCGCCGCCACCCACGACAGCCGCGGACGCTTCGCCACGGCCGCGCCGATACGGGCCCAGCCGCCGTGCTCGGCCCGCTGTGTCTGTCCGAAGTTCGGCACGAACGGCCAGAAGATCCAGCGCCCCAGGATGACCAGCAGCGCCGGCAGCACGGTGACCATGGCGAGGAAGCCGCACAGCACACCCGCGGCGCCCACCCAGCCGAGGCTCTGTGAGGAGTTCAGATCCGCCAGCAGCAGGCACAGCAGGCCGATGACGATGGTCCCCGCGGAGGCGAGGATCGCCGGTCCGGAGCGGCGCAGCGCGATCTGCATCGCGGCATGCCGGTCCTCGTGGCGGGTCAGCTCCTCGCGGTAGCGGGCGATCAGCAGCAGGGCGTAGTCCGTGCCCACACCGAACACCAGCACCGTCAGCAGACCCGCGCTCTGGCCGTCCACCGGCAGATCGGCGAACTTGCCGCCCGCGTAGGTGATCACCTGGGACAGCACCGAGGCGAAGCCCACCGAGATCAGTGGCACCAGCCACAGCACGGGACTGCGGTAGATGAGCAGCAGGAGCAGTGCGACCACGATCGCGCTGCCGATCAGCAGGGTGCCGTCCAGGTCGTCGAAGACGTCGATGGTGTCCTGCAGCGCACCGGCGGGACCGGTGACCTTGACCTGCAGGTCCGCCGGCGCACCCGCGCCTGCCACCTCGCGTGTCCTGTTCAGCACGTCGGAGAACTCGCCGCTGTAGGGCACCGGAACGGTCAGCAGGAGTGCATCGCCGTCCTCGGACGCCACCGGCGGCTCGATCGCACCGTCCGGTACGAGCGGGGCCAGTTCCTTGCGGTCCGCCTCCGCCGCGTCCCGGTCCGCCGTCGTGATGCCGCCTTCGCGTACATAGACCACGACCGCGGGCAGTACCTCGTCGGTGTGGAACCCCTCCAGCCGGTCGTTGACCACGGCCGCTTCCGCGTTGCCGGGCAGGTAGGCGTTCGCGTCGTTGTCCTCGACGTCCGCCACCTTGCCCGCCAGCGGGCCCAGGGCCATCGCGAGAATCAACCAGGCAGCCAGCACAAGCCATTTGGCCCGCCGCCCGCCCGGCAAGGTCGCCAGCCGCTTCATCCGGCACCCCCAGCTCTGTCCCCGGCCCGCACCGACTCACCGGAGGCTTTCACCGCGGCGGCCGGTTCCCCGGCCGCCTTCTCCTCGATCACACGGATGGACTTCGTCGGGCAGCCACGGGCCGCCCGGCGGATCTCCTCGTGCAGTGCCTCGGCCGGCGACTCGTCGAGGACCAGCACCAGACCGTCCTCGTCCTGGTCGAAGACCCCCGGCACGCGGTACACGCACAGACTGCTCACCGCGCACGTCTCGGAGTTGGCCGTCACACGCATCGGACTCTCCTCACCACTCGACCGGGATCTCGGTGAAGCCCTCCATGAACCCGCCGAGCGCCCGCGGCATCTCCTCGGCCGGCACCGCGAGCCGGATGTCGGGGAAGCGGCGCAGCAGCGACTCGGTGGCGACCTGGAGCTCCATCCGGGCCAGCGCCGCACCCACGCAGTAGTGCAGACCGGCGCCGAAGGTCATGTGGTGGTTCTCCTTGCGGCGGATGTCCAGCTCGAAGGGGCAGTCGAAGACCTCCGGATCCATGTTCGCGCCCTCCTCGGAGAGCAGAACGCTGGTGCCCTTCTTGATGACCGACCCGTCGGAGAGCGGGATGTCGTCGATCGCGTAGCGCATGGTGCCCACCGACGAGCCCATGATCTGCGTGCGCAGCAGCTCCTCGACGGTGGAGGGCACCAGTGACCAGTCCGCCTGGATCGCCCGTACGAACTCCGGGTGGTGCAGCAGCACCGCGGTGCCCGTGCCGATCTGGCTCGCGGTCGTGACATAGCCGGCGATCAGCAGCCCCTGGGTCCAGAAGTGCAGCTCGTGCTCGTTGAGCCGGCTGTCGTCCTCGTCGTCGCGCACCCGGATCAGCTCGCTGACCAGGTCGTCGCCGGGGTTCTCGCGCTTGGTCCCGATCAGGTCGCCCAGGTACTTCCACAGGTTCTGGCGGCAGGCGCCGACCTCCTCGGGCGGCAGCTTGGTCACAGACAGGAAACCGTCGACGTAACCGCGGAAGCGGTCGCGGTCCTCCGCCGGCACGCCGAGCAGCTTGCAGATCACCATGATCGGCAGCGGGAAGGCGAATGCCTCGTTCAGCTCGACGGGCTGCTCGGAGGCCTCCATCGCATCCAGCAGCTCATCCGCGACCTGCTGCACGTACGGGCGCAGCGCCTCGATCCGGCGGGCCGTGAACGCCTTGGTGACCAGGGATCGTACCCGCGTGTGCTCCGGCGGGTCCGGGTCGATGTTCGGGTCCATGAACAGGTCGTTGTCCTTGGAGATCCGCGCGCAGTCCGGGCGCGCGATGTTGCGCGAGAGCCGCTTGTCCGCGAACAGGGCCCGTACGTCCTTGTAACGGGTCACCAGCGTGGCGGTGTCCCCGCTCGGCAGGGTCACCTCCATCGCCGATTTCTCGTGCACATCGCGCAGCGCTCCCGGGACCTGCATGGGCGGGGTCCACGCGAACGGGTACCTGGGCGGGGTGTGGGTGCTCACAGCAGTCCCTTCCGATCAGTGTGTATGCGGTACGTCAGAACGGCCAGGACGGCCTGGACCAGGCGGCCTCGGCGAACGCCCATTCGTAGCGGGTGCTCAGGGTGAAGTGGTCGATCAGTTCCGCGCGTTCGGCTGAGGAGAGCTCCTCGCCGAGCCGGTCGGCGGTGGCCATGAAGGCTTTCACCGCGTAGCTGTAGCCCTCGCCGGGGTGGTATATCTCGATCCAGCGCGCATAGCGCGAGCCGGGCGTGTGATGCTCCAACAGATCGTTGGAGACGTGGTGGTTGAACCAGACCATGGGCAGCAGTGCCCCGAACCCGGCGGCGAACGACGTCGCCGTCGCCGCCTGGAAGAACGAGCAGTGGGCATGGGTCGCCGGACCGGCACCGGCGTCCGGGTCGAGCCGCGGGGTGCCGAGCTCGGGCGCGAGTTTCCCGTACGCCTCGATCAGCTTGCCGCGCGCCTCGAGCGTCCCGGTGATCGACCGCCCCAGCAATGCGGTGTACTCCTCGCCGCGGGCGGCGGCGGCAGCGCGGGCGAGCCCGCGGGTGTAGGAGGGCAGCAGATGGCCGGTGTCCTGCTCGACGAAGTGCGCCAGTGACTCTCCCGGCAGCGAACCGTCCCGCAGGCCAGTCCAGAAGGGATGCTCCGTGACCTTGTCCAGAATCGGTGCGGCGAGCTCCTTGAGCTCTTCTTGCAGCATGGGCCCATGCCCCTTCTCGTCGGTCTCAGAGGTCGAGTCGTACGCGGTAGTGCCGTAGCCAGGCGTCGAGTTGGAGCACCATCTCCACGTTGCGGCGCTCGCCCCAGCCGTCCACCGCGATCGGCCGGTCCTCCCCGGCGAGGCCGGCGCACGCCGCGCTGTCCAGCAGCGGACGCACCGGGCTCGACGGATCGCCGACGACGGCGTTGAACCGGGCGCGCAGCACCTCGCCGTAGCGCGGGTCCTGGGTGATCGGGAAGGGGCTCTTGCGGCGCTGCGTCACCGACGCCGGCAGCAGATCGGCGACCGCGGAGCGCAGCACGCTCTTCTCCCGGCCGTCGGCGGTCTTCATGGACCACGGGATGTTGTAGACGTACTCGACCAGGCGGTGGTCGCAGTACGGCACCCGCAGCTCCAGGCCCACGGCCATGCTCAGGCGGTCGTCACGCGACAGCAGCAGCGGCAGCCAGCGCGACAGATGCGCGTATCCGACCACGCGCATGGTGTGCTCGTGGTCCGACTCGCCGGGTACCCGCGGCACTTCGGCGACCGTCTCCGCGTACCGCTGGGCCGAATAACCCGGCACATCGATCTGCTTCAGGAATCCGGGGTCCAGCAGTCCGGTGCTCATGCCGTGCGGTGCGACCCGCAGACCCATGGTGACCCAGGGAAAGTTGGCGGTGTCCACCAGCGTCGGATCGCGGAACGACTGGTAGCCGCCGAAGAGTTCGTCGGCCACCTCGCCCATCAGCGCAACCGTCGAGCGCCGCCGCACCGAGCGCAGCAGCAGATACAGCGAGCGGTCCATGTCCGGGATGGGGCGCGGCAGGTCCTGAGCCCGCAGCGCCGCCGCGTCGACCACCGGGTCGGCGAGATCGGAGGTGCGCAGCACCACCGGTTCATGGTCGGTGCCGACATGCCGGGCGACCTCGGCGGCGTACGGTGCATCGGGGTCCTCGTGCCAGAAGTCCTTGCGGAAGCGCTCGGTGTGCCCCTCGAAGTCCACCGCGAACGTCTTCGGACGGCGGCCGTCGTAGGCCGACCGTGCGGCGAAGGCGGCGATCGCACTGGAGTCGACACCACCGGACAGCAGCGTGCACAGCGGCACGTCGGAGACCAGATGGCTCGCGACCGACTCCTGCAGCAGACCCCGCACCGTGTCCACCGTCGTGGCGAGATCGTCCGGGTGCTCATGGTTCGGCAGCGTCCAGTACCGCGACTCGACGACCGCACCGTCCCGCACCACCGTCACATGGCCGGCCGGGACCTCCCGCATCCCGCGATAGACGGCATGGCCGGGCGTGGCGATGTACGCCAGCAGCTCCGCCATGCCCTCGGTGTCGACGACGCACTCGACCGACGGATGCGCCAGCAGCGCCTTGGGCTCCGAGCCGAAGACCAGGCCCTTGCCGATCTCGGCGTAGTAGAGGGGCTTGATGCCCAGCCGGTCACGGACGAGCACCAGCTTCCCGGCGCGCGGGTCCCAGACGGCGAACGCGAACATTCCCTCCAGCCGCTCGGCGCACCGCTCGCCCCACTCCAGATAGGCGCGCAGCACCACCTCGGTGTCCCCGGCCGTACGGAACCGGTGCCCGAGCGACTCCAACTGGGTCCGCAGCCGACGGTAGTTGTAGATCTCGCCGTTGTGCACCAGCACCGCGAGCGTACGACTGCCCTCCTCGGCGACCATCGGCTGCGGACTGCCGTCCACGTCGATGACGGCCAGCCTGCGGTGAGCCAGCGCCGCACGCTCGTCGGTCCACACCGCCTCGTCGTCCGGGCCGCGGTTGGCGAGCGTGGCCACCATGGCCCGGACCGTGGAGGCCTCTTCGGCCATGCCCCGCTCGAAGTCGACCCACCCCGCTATTCCGCACATGCGACCACCCTCGACTCGATCTCGGCGACCAGCTCGGCCGGGGACGGCAGGCTCAGCATCTGCTCGCGCAGCTTGTCCGCGGCTGCGCGATACGCGTCGCCGTTCATGACCTTCCCGGCCTCGGCGCGCAGCCGTTCCGGCGTCGCCTCGTCCCGTGTGAGGACCTCGCCCGCGCCGGTGGCCAGCACCCGACCCGAGTGGCCGAGGTGGTCGGGGAGCTGGGGGACCAGCAGCAGGGGCACCCCTGCCCGCAGCGAGGTCAGCACCGTCCCCGCACCGCCGTGCGCGACCACCAGATCGGCGCCGTCCACCAGCTGATGCAGCGGCGTGTCCTCGACGATCCGGACCTCGCCGGGCAGGTCACCCAGCAGCGCCGTCTGCGCGGCGGTCACCGCCAGCACCACCTCGGTGCCGGGTCCGGCCAGCGCGGCCGCGACGTGGCCTGCCAGGAACCGCTCGGGCGCGAGACGCGCCATCGTGTGACCCCAGGTCACCACCACCCGCCGCCTGGCGGTCCCCGGCGGGCCGAGCGGGGGATGGAGCGGCCCGCCGGGGCCGTTGAAGGGGACGTACCGCATCGCGAGGCGCGGATGGCCGACCGGCACCTGGAAGTCGTCCGGACACGGATCGACGGTCAGCAGACCGAACGGGTCGAAGGCGCCGACCCCGTTCCGCTCGGCCAGAGGCGCGAGCACCTGTGGCAGCAGGCCCCGGGCCCGCGCCATCAGATCGGTCCCGTACAGCAGACGTACGGCGGGTACGCCGGCAGCGGCGGCTGCCAGTGGACCCGCGAGGGCGGTCGGCTCGAACACCACGGCGTCGGCGCGCCAGTCGCGCGCCAGCTGTGCCAGGTCGTCGGTCATGGAGTCGGCGTGTGCGAAGAACATCTGCATCGCGCGTGGGCCCTTGCCGCTGCGCGGTGCCTGACCGCCGCCCTCGGCCGGGTCGTCGGCGGTGGGCAGAACGTACCCGCGCACCATCCCCACCGCGTCGACGTCCCTGCCGACGGACACGGCCGGCAGACCGGTCCGTACGGTCTCCTCGTACAGGGCCGGCTGGCTGGCAACCAGTACGTCATGGCCCGCGGCCCGGAACGCCCATGCCATCGGCACCAGCGCATACAGATGCGATGGCCAGGCCCAGGTCGTGAACAGTACGCGCATGGCTCGCCCCAACCCCTCTCAGTGCCGGCTGCGTCCCGCCCTGTCATGGCCGATCGGGCGAGGTCCGCGATGCCCAGACGGTGACGCAGTGGGCTATCGCTGCGGTCGCGGTCCGCTCGAAGGGAGCCGGACCGCGACAGGGCGGTGCGCGAAAGTTCGGACACCCCTACACCACCTGGAAGTTGGCCATCATGGCCATGTCCTCGTGCTCGAGGTTGTGGCAGTGGAACATGTAGCGGCCGCGATGGCCCGAGAACCGCGCCAGCACATCGACCACCTCGTACGGCCGCACATCGACGGTGTCCTTCCAGCCCGCGTCCGTCTCCAGCGGCGGCTTGCCGCTGCGGGCCACCACCTGGAAGTGCGCCAGGTGCAGATGCACTGGGTGATGGAAGTCGCTGCTGAACCGCCAGCGCTCCACCGTCCCGAGCCGCGGCCGGGCGGCGAAGGCGTCCGAACGGAACGGCTTGCCGTTCACCGTCCACACCGCCGTGCCGTCGGCGGCATTCGTCTGCCGGAAGTCGAACCGCCGCTCGGCCACCGCCGCAGCCGCCCGCAACGGTTCCACGTCCGCGAGCTTCGACGGCACCCTGCTGTCGTCCTTCGCGGGCCGGGCGACCCGGAACCGCATCACCTGACGCATCCCGCCCTCACCGAGGGTGTTCAGCAGCGTGACCGTGGACCCCACCGGAAACGCGGCGAAGTCGACGACCACGTCGAAGCGTTCGGCGGGGGCGACAGGCAGCGCCTCGTGCCCGCGTGGTGCGCCGAGCAGGCCGGCGTCACTGCCGACCTGTACGAAGGAGGCACCTTCGCGGGGGCCCGGCTCGAGGGCGAGCCGGTAGCGGCGCGCGTTGGAGGCGTTCAGTATCCGGAAGCGGTAGCGGGCCGCGTCCACCTCCAGTTCGGGCCACGGTGCGCCGTTGACGAGCACCACATCGCCCATCACGCCCTCCATGTAGGCGTCCTCGACGCCCGGCGCCCCGGTCAGCGAGGAATCCACGGACGGATAGCGCAGCGCGCCGTCCTCCTCGAACGCCCGGTCGCAGATCATCAGCGGGATGTCCCGCTCGCCCGAAGGGAGGTTCAGCGCCTCCTCCTCGTCGTCCCGCACCAGGAACATCCCGGCGAGCCCGCGCCAGACCTGAGGGGCGCTGAAGTCCATCCGGTGGTCGTGGTACCAGAGCGTGGCCGCCGGCTGGTCGAGCGGATACGTGTAGTCCTTGGCGCCCTGCGACAACTTCCAGTCGGCCGGGGCGACATGCATGGCCCCGCCGTGGCCCCCGTGGCCGCCCTTGGCTCCGGCCGCCGGATCGTGCCGGTACCCCTTGGGCACGATCAGATCTGTCGGATAGCCGTCCGACTCGGGCGCCTGGATGCCTCCGTGCAGATGCGTCGAGGTCGGCACCGGGAGCTCGTTGCGCACTCTCACGACCAGCTGCCGCCCGGACCGGCCCACGAGCGTGGTGCCGGGAAAACGCCCGTCGTACCCCCACACCTGGGTCTTCAGGCCCGGCAGGATCTCCATGTCGGCGACCCGCTGCACCAGTTCGTAGTGGTCGACCCCGCGTTCCGTACGCACCGGCACGGCCGTCCCCGGTACCGGAAGCGGCACCCGGAACGGTTCCGGGAGCCGGGCCCCGCTGGAGAGCAGTTCCCCGGACACCTCGCTGGCCAGGCTGCCGCAGCCCGCGACGCCGATCGTGGCAGCCGCCCCCGCGCCGCCCGCGAGGGCCAGCAGCCGGCGGCGCGACAGCGGCACCGATGCCCTGCGCTCGCTCATCGGCGGCCGCCGCGGTGGGCGAACGACCAGTACGTGAGCGCGGTGGCCCCGGCGACCAGCGCGACCCCGAGCGGGATGTGCAGACCGAGATTGCGGGAGAAGCCGGAGCCGCTCTGCAACTGCACCAGGAACGAGACCAGCACGGCCACGGCGAGCGGCCACAGCGGTCCACGGCCCGGCCGCCACAGCAGGACGGCGTTGATCACCAGCAGCCAGCTCAGGAAGCTGATCGTGTGCGCGTTGATCTCGTGCAGGTCCAGCAGATCCACATCGCCCGTGATGAACATGCCCGCCAGCACCGGCTGGACGAGGGTGAGCAGCAGAAAGGAGGTGATGATGCAGCGCAGCAGGATCAGCGGCCAGCGCCGGCCCCTGCGCACCGCGTCCGGGTCGTCCGCCGTCCGCCCCCGGGGCGAGTGCGCCTGCGGCACCGCCGGATCCCGCCCGGCGGGACCCACGGTGCCCGCCGGGCGGACGTCTGGTGGCTGACTCATGCGGAACTCCTCCAGGTCGACGGCACCCTCCGACAGTGACAGCCGTGACTCGAGCGGAACTTGAGCGGCGAGGACAGGACCGGAAGCCAGGCCGGACCGGTCCTCGATCCGCCGTCGAGCGACAGCGGAGAACGTGATGCGGCATCCCTGTCGACGCCCAGGAGGCTGACCGATGGCCGAGACCCCCCTCTTCCGTGTGATTCTGCGGATGGAGATCAAGCCCGGGACCCAGGACGAGTTCGAGAGCACCTGGTGGGAGGTGGGGTCGGCGATCGCGCGGCAGCCCGCCAACCGCGGTCAGACCCTGTCCCGTACGACGGAGGGCGACCGCAGCGTCTACTACGTGGTCACCGACTGGCTCGACGAGGCGTCGTTCCGTACGTTCGAGCTCAGCCAGGACCATGTCGAACACCGCCGCCGGCTGGGCAAGTACCGCACCAAGGGCGACATGATCACCACGCAGACGGTGTACGACATCCCGTCGACACCCCAGTTCCAGCCCGAGTCCCAGCCCCGGGCCACGGCCGACGCCGTCCCCCGGCCGGCCGACGACAAACGCGCGGCCCTGGCCTTCGTCGGGCTCGGCAACATGGGTGGCGGCATGGCCCACGCACTGATCGACGCGGGCCACCGCCTCACCGTCTACAACCGCACCGAGGCCAAGGCACGCCCGCTCGTGGACGCCGGCGCCGTCTCGGCGGCGGGCCCCGCCGAGGCGGCCCGCGGCCACTCGGTCGTCGTCCTCAGCCTCAGCGACGAAGCGGCCGTGGACGACGTCCTGTTCGGCCGTATCGCGCCGGTGCTCGCCCCGGGCAGCATCGTCATCGACACCTCCACCGTCTCGCCGGAGTACGCGAGGAAGGCAGCGGCCCGTCTCGGCGACGCGGGGCTGCGCCGCGTCGAGGCGTGCGTCGTCGGCAACCCCTTCCAGGCCCGCGAGGGCAAGCTGCGCGTCTACACCAGCGGCGCCGAACAGGACGCCGCCGAAGTCGCGCACATCCTCGACGCCATCGGCTCCGAGGTGCTGCACCTGGGCGCCCCCGGCACGGCCGCCACGCTCAAGCTCATCTTCAATCTGCTGCTCGGCGCCCAGGTCGCCTCGCTCTCCGAAGCGGTCGCCTACGGTGTACGGGCCGGACTGGACCGCGACGGGTTGCTCACCGCCATCGCGGGCAGCGGATTCAGCTCCCTCGTCATGCGGTTCCGCGCCGAGCTGATGCGCAAGGGAGCCTACGAGCCGGCGTTCTTCCGCTCGGCGCTCATGGAGAAGGACCTCCGCCTGGCCCTCGACGACGCCACGGCGACCGGAGTGGAACTCCCTGTACTGGACACGGTCCGTGCCGGGTTCGCCGCCGTGGTCGCCGCGGGCGACGGGGAGAAGGACGCCTCCGTCCTCATCGAGCACACCGTGATCGTGCCCGCACCTCGCGCTGCGGGTGACGCCTCATGACACCGCCCGCCGACGCCCGCTTTTCCCGGCTCAGGCAGTTCGCCGAGACCGGCGCCGCCGGCGCCGGAGGCCAGGCACCCGACGACGACGTCGACCGGGTCCTGGAGCTCGTCTTCGAATGGTTCTGTGCCTGCTTCCGTCCCGAACGGGCCCACGGACAGTCCGGTACCTTCCACTACGCGGTCAACACCCCTCTCGGCGTACGCCATCGCTACATCGTGGTCGAAGCGGGCAGTTGCACCGCTACGGCGACCGCCGCCGACCGCCCCGCGGACGCCACCATCGGCGTCGACGTCAACGATCTCGTCGCCCTCGCCATCGGCGAACTCAAGGGCACCGACGCCTTCGTCAACGGCCGGCTCAAGATCTCCGGCGATGTCTTCTTCGCCATGAACTGGATCGAATGGTTCGGCTCCCGCAGCACACCCGCGAACGGCAGCCGAGAGGTGCCGCCGGCCGTATAGCTGCCTTTGAGCTCTCCTGCAGCCGTCGCGCGCAGGCTGCCCGGAACGACGCCCGGAACGACCGTCCGGCAACTGAGCACCGCACCTTGGAGGTTCCGTGTCCCTTCGTCTGTTCACCTCGGAGTCCGTGACCGAGGGCCATCCCGACAAGATCGCCGACCAGATCAGCGACGCGATCCTCGACGCGCTGCTCACGCAGGACCCGAAGTCACGGGTCGCGGTCGAGACGCTCATCACCACGGGCCAGGTCCATGTGGCCGGCGAGGTCACCACCCAGGGTTACGCCGAGATCCAGAGTCTGGTCCGGGAGACCGTGCTCAAGATCGGATACGACTCGTCGGCGAAGGGTTTCGACGGCGCGTCCTGCGGCGTCTCGGTCTCCATCGGTGCCCAGTCGCCCGACATCGCGCAGGGCGTCGACACGGCGTACGAGAACCGTGTCGAGGGCGAGCGCGGCGACGAGCTCGACCAGCAGGGCGCCGGCGACCAGGGCCTGATGTTCGGCTACGCCTGCGACGACACGCCCGAGCTCATGCCCCTGCCCATCACGCTCGCGCACCGTCTCGCCCTGCGGCTGTCCGAGGTCCGCAAGAACGGGACCGTCCCGTATCTGCGCCCCGACGGCAAGACCCAGGTCACCATCGCCTACGACGGGGACAAGGCCGTCCGGCTCGACACCGTCGTCGTCTCCTCCCAGCACGCCCCCGGCATCGACCTGGACGCGCTGCTGATCCCGGACATCCGCGACTGCGTGGTGCAGCCGGTGCTCCGGCAGCTCGCCGAGGACGGCGTGCCCCTGCGCACCGAGGGCTACCGCCTGCTCGTGAACCCGACCGGCCGCTTCGAGGTCGGCGGCCCGATGGGTGACGCCGGCCTGACCGGCCGCAAGATCATCATCGACACGTACGGTGGCATGGCCCGCCACGGCGGTGGCGCGTTCTCCGGCAAGGATCCGTCCAAGGTGGACCGTTCGGCGGCGTACGCGATGCGCTGGGTCGCCAAGAACGTGGTGGCCGCCGGCCTCGCGGCACGCTGCGAGGTCCAGGTCGCGTACGCGATCGGCAAGGCGGAGCCGGTCGGTCTGTTCGTCGAGACCTTCGGCACCGAGACCGCGCCCGTGCCCCGTATCCAGGCCGCCATCAACCAGGTCTTCGACCTGCGCCCGGCCGCGATCATCCGCGACCTCGACCTGCTGCGGCCGATCTACGCGCAGACCGCGGCGTACGGCCACTTCGGCAGGAACCTCCCCGAGTTCACCTGGGAGGCCACCGACCGCGCCGAGAAGCTGCGCCAGGCAGCCATCGCCGACTGACGGCCGCCGGACCGACGAAGGAGCAGTGACCCCGTGCGCATAGCCGTAACTGGTTCGATCGCAACCGACCACCTGATGGTCTTCCCCGGCCGGTTCACCGAGCAGCTCATCGCCGGCAGCCTCGACAAGGTGTCACTCTCCTTCCTTGTCGAGGAGCTCGAGATCCGACGCGGCGGCGTCGCGGCGAACATCGCCTTCGGCCTCGGCCGACTGGGCCTCGCCCCCTACCTCGTGGGCGCGGTGGGCACGGACTTCGCCGACTACCAGGTCTGGCTCAAGGAGAACGGCGTCGACACCGAGTCGGTGCGCGTCAGCGAGTCGCTGCACACCGCCCGCTTCATGTGCACCACCGACGAGGACCACAACCAGATCGGCTCCTTCTACACCGGGGCCATGAGCGAAGCGCGCCATATCGAGCTGCGGCCCGTGCACGAACGGGCGGGCGGGCTCGACCTGGTGGTGGTCTCGCCCAACGATCCGGAGGCGATGATGCGCCACACACGCGAGTGCGCGGACCTCGGCATCCCGATCGTCGCCGACCCCTCGCAACAGCTCGCCCGCATGGGCAGGGACGAGGTGCGCGGACTGCTCGACCGGCCGGCCTATCTCTTCACCAACGAGTACGAGAGCGTGCTCATCCAGGAGCGCACCGGCTGGACCGAGCAGCAGCTCCTGGGCCGGGTGGGCACCTGGGTGACCACACGCGGCGCGGACGGCGTCCACGTGGAGCGGGCGGGGCTGCGGCCCGTCGACATACGGCCGGTCGAGCCCACCGGCACGGTCGAGCCCACCGGTGCCGGGGACGCGTTCCGCGCCGGGTTCCTCGCCGCGACCGCCTGGGGCCTCGGCCTGGAGCGCGCGGCCCAGCTGGGCAGCGCGCTCGCCACCACGGTGCTGGAGACCACGGGCACCCAGCCGGAGGAGCTGAACGGCTCCGATCTGCTGGCACGCGTCCGTGGGACCTACGGCGACGAGGCAGCGGCCGAACTGGCCCCGCATGTGGCGGCAGCGGCATGAACCGGACCCGGATCGAAGCGCTGCGTGAAGCGCTGGCCACGCGTGTCGTCGTTGCCGATGGTGCGATGGGCACGATGCTCCAGGCTCAGGATCCGA
>NZ_JBIAPT010000049.1:14061-15472 GCF_042888425.1 Streptomyces sp. NPDC002889 | reverse complement strand
GACGGACGAACTCCCACTCGGCATCCGACAGTTCATGGCGACGTATCACCCGACCATGATCCACCACGCAAGATCATTTGACGACAGACCCTAGCCGGCCGGGGGCTCGCAGTCCGCCGGCTGGTAGGGCAGTTACACAGGACGCCAATGGGCTGACGGCCCGGCAGGGGCGCCACGGATGAGGTGGACGCCACAAGCGAAAGGTGGCGGGGCCGGCAGGATCGCCTCACTCACCCGCCGCCGTACCCTGCTGGCCGTCTGCGCCGCGGCATTCACGATCAGCGACATGCCTGCGCGACCTCCCCCAAGGCGGCGACCATGCGTACTACGTCGACATCGCCCACTTCATGGCCGGCCTCTCCCTCAGCGGCACCTCCGGGGCGCGGTGGCTGGACGGCGAGCAGCCCACCCGCAGCCGCTGGCGGACGCTGGTCACCGCACGCCGCGAGTACCTGCGCAACGCGCGCTGAGAAAGCAGTCGGCGGCCGTTTCCAGTGGAAACGGAAGACGGTGCCCGGCGCGTCAAGGAACAGGACGCCTGGGCCAAAGTCCACTTCCCTGCCGCGCACGAACGTCTGCGGGCTGCCGCAGACTCGTTCGCCGGCCATCCCGCGGCCGCGCCCTTCATCGCTGCGCTCACCCAGCTCGTGCAAGCGCAAGCCGAACCCACCGGCTTTCGTGGTCCTAGTACTCCAGCAGCGTTTCGCTATCTGGCCTGGTCAGAGGCGTCGTCCGGAGTGTAGTTGGCTGATGGCGTGTCAGGGGCGGTCTTGCCGGACCGTCCCCCCAACGAGCGGAGTCGTAGCCGGTAGTGGCAGTGGCGGGCGACAGCCTGGCGTCTGCGGCGCCAGTGTGACCAGTTCAGCATGTGCGCGCGAAGCGACCGGCCGGCTCGGCGGTTCGGGCTGAGGCAAGGCGCCAGGAGTCGGCGGATTTCTGCCACGGTGAGCGGAGCCAGGGAGCCGGAAGCGTTTCTGCATCCCCCTTTGTCGCTGCGTCGGCGGCCATGACCGCGAGATAGGCGTGGGCGAGCATGCATCGCGTGGTGCACCCCCTCGCCTTTGAGGCGGCAGTCCGGAGGATCTTCCAGGCCTTCATGCGGGCGAAGACGTGCTCGACGCGTGCACGGACCTGTTTGTGGGAGCGGTTGTGTTCCTCGGCATGGTCTACGTGGAGCCTGATCGTGACGGGCCGCTGTGGCGAGCGGGTTTGATCGCCGGGCGGCACCATCAGCTTGAGGACGCGGTGCGGGTTCTGCAGGCGGCTAAGTCCGGGTGAAGTGAAGCGGCCGGGCCCCGGTGGGGGCCCGCCCCGCGGGGTACACACCCCCCACGACTTGGGGGAGGAACCCCACACCCAACACCCGCCGGCCCGACAAGTGTAACATAAAACCAAACACCCCCAATGAACC
>NZ_JBIAPT010000049.1:0-14051 GCF_042888425.1 Streptomyces sp. NPDC002889 | reverse complement strand
GGGGGGTGTTTGTGCGGCGGCTCCAACAATAGGTTTTGGGCGGGGGGGGGGTTTTCTGCGGGGCCATTCGGGGGGTTTAGCGGCGGGGGCGGCGCGGGGGGGGGCCCCGGCCGCTCGGCTACCTCAGCCCCATCGAGTTCGAGGAGAAGCACTACACCAACCAGGCGACGGCCGAACTAGTGAACCTGAAACCCATCAACCCCTTCTGACCAGCCCCTACCGGACAATGGGGGAACCTCATGGAGATGCGCGGCGGATCCAGTGGCGGCACGCCGGGCGGGCTTGGCGGCGAACGGCCGGCGGGGCGGGGCGGGTGATTAAAGCGTTCGGGCCAGGGCAGGGACTGCCGACCTGCGGTTTCCCTTTTGCCCTCTGGCCCAAAGAGCCCAATCACCGGGGCACGGCACCCTCCCCGCGACCTCCCGGTGTACCAGCCCGGCGACGCATCGTAGGAGCGTCGCCACAGCGAGCGCGGCAGAACCCGAGAACGGTCCCAGCCGCCCTAGCTGTCGTAGGGGACCCAGGCACGCTCGCCTGTGTCGTTCGTGCCGTACCAGTAGTGCGGCATTCCCTTGATGCTGGTGGTGTGGAACGGGCGGCCGTGGTCGTCGATGCGGATCGTGCCGGTGCGGCCCTGGGAGGACCAGTCGAGTTCGAGGTACCAGCGGGCGTCGTAGGTCTGTGTCGTCGTGTCGACCAGCAGCACCTCCGGGTCCTCGGCGGAGACGCGGTACGGAAAGTGCACGGCCGGGATGGTGTGTTCGCTGTCGGCGCCGTCCTTCGGGCGGGCGATGGGGCGGTCGACATCGAGGTTCACGGTGAAGCGGCGGGGCGTGAGGTCGCCGCCGCAGCCCTGGCCCATGGCATACGCGCTCCCGGCGGCCGGGTTGCCGCGGCTGACGATGCGGACGTGGAGCGCCTCCAGGACCACGGCCGTGGACGACCGCCCCTGCACCGAGATCTGCACCCTTGCCTGCCGTCCGTGCACCGCGCCCTGCGTCGCCGCCCACGCCCCGGCGTTCTGCTCCACCGGCGGCGGAGGCACCTGTGCGGGCAGCTTGTCGATGACGTAGTCGTGGTCGCAGCCCTTGTCCCAGACCAGGGAGTCGACACTCCAGGCGAGGGGCAGGCCGGCGGTCGGCTTCGCGGCCAAGGTGGGACCGCTCCCGGTGGCGGACGGGGCGGGAGTCTGCTGCCGGGGGCTGGGCGAGGAGCGGTCGTCCGACAGGGCGGACGTACTGCTCAAAATGGCGAGCAGCGCGCAGGCGACGGCGGTGGACGTCAGGACCCGTCGGCGGCGGTACCAGGGGCGGGGAGCGGGAGAGGGGGCGGGCTCGTCCGGGTCGGGATCGTCCCCGGGCTGCTCCACGGAGCTGCCTTCCTCGACAAGTACCCCGTCCGTGTCCGGTGCCGGAACTGCC
The DNA here is from genome assembly GCF_042888425.1 of Streptomyces sp. NPDC002889. Lineage (NCBI taxonomy): Bacteria > Bacillati > Actinomycetota > Actinomycetes > Kitasatosporales > Streptomycetaceae > Streptomyces > Streptomyces sp. NPDC002889. Next base: position 12,630 of record NZ_JBIAPT010000049.1, on the reverse strand, counting down.
ATCGCCGCCGAACCGGCCGTAGGCACCCGCTGCCGAGCCTCCACCGCCAACAACCACAGCCGGTGCAGTTCGAGCCGCTCCTTCTGTGTCGCCTCACAGAAGGCCGCGAGCCGCTCCACGGGCGCGAAGTCCTGCGGCACCGCCTCGCCCGCGCAGTACCGGTGCAGCGTGGAGGTGTTCATGTTGAGGCGGCGGGCCAGGGAGCCGTAGCTCCGGTCCGTACGGTCCTTCAGCCGGCGCAGCAGCGCTGCGAACTCCTCGACATCGTCCCGCATCGACACCGTTCCTCCGTCGTACGCCCACGATCCCGTATCCCAGGCACTTATATCCCTGCACGTCAGATGGGCTGGGATGGTTCCACCGTCGCCAAAGGGGCGGCAGTCGTTGCGCCGGACTCCGGTGACCGCCGATGCTCGTGGTGTCGCACCGACCACGACTATCACGGCTATAGGGACCAACCGGCGTTGGGGACATCCGAGACGCATGCACTGACGGTTGCCTCCATGGCCACCGCGCTTGATACGTCGTCACACACGCCCACGATGCCGGTTGCCGTGTCAGGCGATCTACTCAATTCTTGGAGGTTTGATGAAGTCCGTCATGCGAAAGGCGGCAGGCCTCGCGGGAGCGAGCGTGGCCGTCGCAGCCATGTCCGTGACCGGCGCATCGGTAGCCCAGGCGGAGTCCCCCACCCACGGCTGCCCGTACCCCTATGTGTGCTTCTACGTGGACGAGCACGCCTATAACGCGGGCACGCCGATCACGACGTACCGCGATGTCACCAGTTCCTACCAGCCGGTCAGGCCCCGGCCGCACTACCACGTCGTGAACACCCGGAACGACGACGTGGCGTATCTACGGCTCCAGGACGGGACCTCGATCTGCCTGGGGCCGAATTCCGAAACCGTGTTCGCGAACGCTTACAGCGTCACCGGAATAAGGATCTCCAGCAGTTCTACCTGCTGAATCTGCTCGAACGGTCGGCGTACCCAAGGTGCGGCGTTCGGCACCCCGCGGCGCCCGCCCCCACATGACGGCCTTGGGCCGAAGACACCGGGCACCGGGCCGACTCCTGTCCGATCGGGCGATCGGGCCGTCCTGTCCGGAACCGGCCGAGAGCAACCACATACGGTCAGAAAAGGAAGACGCACATGAACAACATGAAGAAGAAGTCCCCCGCACACCGTCGTCCGGGCCGCCGCGCGGCCGTCGCCGCCGGCCTCGTCCTGGCTGTCGGACTCGGTGTGTCGACACAGGCGTCGGCACAGGCGTCCGTCCATGCCCCCGCAAAGGTGTCCACCGCCGCACAGAAGTCGGTCAGCGGCACGTCCGGCCAAGCGGTGACCCGGGTCGCCGACTTCTACGGCGCGTACGTCGACGCGAAGGGCGATTACGCGGTCCCGGACGTCACGCTGAGCACGGCGCTCCGCAAGCACTACCTGACGCCCGCCTTCGCCAACCGGCTGGCGGCCTGGGAGAAGAAGAATGGGGCGGACGGCATCCTGCGTGCCCAAAACGTCCCGGCTCGGTGGACGGTGTCCGACAACGGCACCGTGGGTAACGGCCATGAGGTCATCGTCACCTTGACCTTCGGCAGCGGAGAGACGACGCAGAAGACCAAGCTTTTCGTGCTGCTGGAGCGGTACAACCACATCGTCGAAATCGACACCACGAGCGCCCGCTAACGGCAGAGCCACCCCGGTGCCCCGTCCTGTCCGGGACGGGGCACCGGGGTGGAGAGTCCACGGATGCCCTTCGGGGGTGCCCCTATGGGTTTCGTCAACCCGTGGGGGTGGGTCTCGAACGGCTCCACCACGATCTGCTCGCGCTCGACGCCGAGTATCGCGTCGAGTCCTTCGCCGTGAAGTTCGGCGGCCTCCGCATCACCGTCTGCGACCGCTTCGTGGTCGGCGAGTTCGACGGTGAGTTCGCCGACCGGGCCACCGCCCTGACGGATAGGCCCGGGAGACCGGGTCGGCCAGGACCGCGAACGCGGAAAGGAAGAAGGCCCGTTTGAGCTGCTTGTTCCTGCCGGGATGGTTGCTCACTGCGGATCGATGAGCCCGAACTCCGGGTCGCCAGGGCAAGACCGGCTGAGGCGGCGAGGTGGGCGGCAGACGGGAAGCCGGAGCCAGGATCCTCGTCGACGTCGACGTCGACGTCGACGAGGATCCTGGCTCCGGTCCTGACGCCGATCCCCGGCATCGAGGTCAGGACTTTCGAAAGAGGGTGGGCGTCCAGTAGTTCCTCGATCCGTTCGGCAAGCCGTTTCCGTTGTCAAGGACGGCGGTCAGGGAGGTGGCCAGACTGGGGACGATCAGTGCGGCCGCGTCCGTGCCCGGAACGACGACGGTCTGCTCGTCCAATGCGGTGAAGATCTCTTCGACCAGCCGCTCGGCCATGCGCGGGGCCTTCGGCCACAGCAAGGACACGAGCCGTCGTCGTCCGGCCTCGCGGATCTGGGCCGCGGACCCGAACCGTTCCAGCAGTGTGAGCACGGCCGGGTGCTGGACGCGCGGGCCGAGGACTCGCTCCAGGTGCGGGCAGATCTGTGTGAGCAGGCCGCAGAGCCGCCCTGTCCAGAGCGGCGGCTCGGTGGCGGCGGGGCCTGTGAGGGAGAGAGCCGTGTCGTACGACTCGCCCCGGGCGGCTGGAGCGTTTCACCATCACGCCCGGTTGGGCGAGGGAGGGCTTCAGCGTCACCTTCGCGGGGGCGCTGAAGCGGTCTACGAGGCTGGTGACGAAGCAGGCTTTAGCACTGTCCGGGCAGTGGTTTTGAGCGGAGGTTTCCGGGGCTCGCTGGCTGGCAGCTGGGACCTGCTGTTGGAGGCCCGGGGCGAGGACGCCGGCAGGCGCCGCGACGATCATCCTGCAAAGACGCCCAAGCCGCTGGTCTGGGCGCACCTTGTGGTTCACACTGCCCCCATGGATCAAGGGGTCGCGGCAACCATCGGCGCACTCATCGGCGCGGTGGGCGCCGTTGTTGCTGGCCTCATCACAGTGCGTTTGAGCTTACGCGGCGCGCTGGCTCAAATACATCAGCAGCAGGCGCAGTTCCGACAACAAGGACTCGCCGACCATGTGCGGGTTCGTCGCGACGCCCGCAGAAGCGCGTACGTGGCCTTCGCCGAGTGCTTCTACACCTTCATAGAGATCGTCAAGCGAGCCCACGAGATCGCAGAAACGGGCGAGACACGAGCTGCACTCGCGCTCATTCAGGACGAGGCCACTGGCGCAGATGCCAAGCTGCTGCGTGCACGCTCGGTCGTATCGATCGAAGGCCCTGACGACGTCACCACGGCGGCTGAAGCCGTCGCTGACCGCGTCCGTATCTGGTTGGAGATGCGCTTGAGGATCGCTGGCGTCTCACGTCAGCCGCTCCACTTCTCGGACTATGCATCGATCGAAACCGAATTCCACACTGCCTTCCGCGCGTTCACTCAAGCCGCGAACCGGGCACTCGACGACGAGGGCACCTGGTCTGGCTCCTGAACAGTTGTAGTTGCATGAGCAGGTCAGCCAGTCGGCACAGCATGAGCGCCACATGTGTCGCGCACGATACTGCCGCTCACACCGTTGCTGAGCTGCACAACGTGGTCTCCACGTGCCTCGCCCGCCACACGCTGCCCCAGAGAATGCGGCTCCTCGGCTGCTCGTACCATGAACTGCGTCTTGGGCAACAGCTTGCCGCTCTCCGGCACGGGCGGGACATCCAGCATGCGTGCGGCCAGGTCGTAGTACGGGTCAGCGGGGGGTGGGGACTGGGGGCGGGCCGGTGTCGGCCGTGTTCGGTGACCGTCATGTGCACCCGTGCCTGGGCCCGCTCCGCAGGCAGCGACCGAGCCACCGAATCCGCTCCCGATAACGAGTGCCTCGTAGTGATCGCGGGCCGAAAATTCGCCGTCGTCGATCTTCTTCGTTGCGTCCCTCTCGCCGCTCAGGGGTTGCGGTTGGGCAGTTCGATGTCGAACCAGACAGTTTTCCCGGTTGTGTGCGGTGTGGCGCCCCACTGTCTGGCGAGCTGGTCGAGCAGGAGTATCCCGCGTCCGTTCTCGTCGGCGGCGGACGCCTTCCTCACCCCCCTGCTTGCACCCGGCCCGCCCGGCCAGTGGAGTACCGCTGAAGCAGTCTGGCAAGCCCGGCCTGAACCAAACGGCCCACAGGCTGACAGCAGTTACGACGCCCGGCTGCGCGCACTCACTGACGAAATGCGTAGCCGGACCGCGGCAGCACCACCCCCTCCCGCACAGCAGAGCCGCTGCGTGCCCCCGCAGGTGCATCCCAACGTCCCGCCCCCTCCTCCGTCCCCAGCGGGAGCCCCTGCCGGTAGCAGGATGCACGGGCGTGCCCGGGGATGGGGAAGCGGGATGGCGCGCTGTCCGCTGCACACGCCCGCCAGCGCCCTCTGCAAGCGGCGGCCGTCGTCAGCGGGATGCGCGGCCCCGGGATTCTCCGGACGGTTGCGACGTCGAGTGCCAGGCTGCCGAGGTGGTGCCCAGAACACCACCCGGGTGCCAGCGACCGGTCACCCTCACCCAGATGTCGGCAGGTGGTGCTGTCGCACCGTGCATCGTGACGGTCAACGACTGGGAGTCGGCCGCGCAGCAGGCCACAAGGAGCCGGGTCAGATCCCAGGTCCCGTCCTTGGCCGGCGTGACAAAGCCCTGAATGAGTACGGTGCGGCCCTGGAGGCTCTGTTTGTCGTCCTGTTGCGCCCGAGCGATGAACTCGGTCAGCGACAGTGGGGCGGGGCCGTGAGCGGGGAGTGGTTCGAAGCGCTCGTACTCCTCGACGATCTTCGGATTGTCGCGCGTCGCGGTGTAGGAGCCCAGGGCCGGTGGTGCGAAGAGGAGCAGTACGAGCGCGGGCGGCACCAGAAGCCAGGCGATGCGAGGCCCATGGGTGTGGTCGTGCCCATGCTCCGACGACAGAGCGGCGTCACTGTGAAGCCCCTGCCCCTGGCGGCGTCCGAGGAAGGGCAGCCCGTCGCGCCGAGCACCGATCAGCCCCAGTGCGCACAGGACGATGCCGGAGGCGACCAGGAAGGGCTGCAGTCCTTCCTTGACGTAGCGCAGGCCGATGTCGCTGAACAGGGACACGCGCAGGACCCCGGCTCCGGTCAGCAGAAGCAGCAGGTTCTGGACGGTACGTCTCACAGCAGCCACCACCCGACGAGGGGACTGCACACGATGGCGACCACCGCGGTGGCCGTCGAGAACCGGACGGCGAAGGACCGGCCGAACGTTCCTGCCTGCAGGGCGATGAGTTTCACGTCGACCATGGGGCCGACCACCATGAACGTCAGGCGGGCGGTGGGCGAGAAGCCGGTCAGCGAGGCGGCGACGAAAGCGTCGGCCTCCGAGCAGACGGCGAGAACGATTGCGAGCCCGGCGAGGAACAGCACCGACATCCAGGGCGATCCGGAGAAAGTCTCCAGCACCGATCGTGGCACGGTGACATTGAAGGTGGCCGCGGCCATGGCGCCCAGTACGAGGAACCCGCCGGCGTGCAGGAAGTCGTGCTGGAAGCCGAGCCGGAACTCCTCCCCACCGGCTGTGCCCGTCCTGGTGCCCGGTGTGCCGGGCCGGCATCCGCAGCCACTCCGAGCGCCCGAGCTTCAGCCACAGCCACCCCATTGCCGCGGAGACGGCGAGTGAGGCGATGAGCCGCGCGGCAACCATCTCCGGACTGCCCGGGAAGGCAACGGCAGTTGCGGTCAGCACGATCGGGTTGACGGCCGGCGCGGACAGCAGGAACGCGAAAGCGGCAGCCGGTGTCACACCCCGACGGATCAGACTCCCGGCCACAGGTACCGAACCAGGAGCTTCAGACGGGCGACTTCGTCACCGGCCGCGGCAAGTAGCTGTACCACCCGTCAGCCGCCACCCGGCCGAAGCCCAGCCCGGGCTGCTCAGGCCATGCAACGGCCGGGCCAATCGGCCGCGAGTTCGGGGCCACCCGGGCGGCAGCCTGGCAACGACGTCGAATCCAGCCCATCGAGTCTGCGGCGGCCTAGGTATCCCCTGTCACTCCTTTGCTGGCCAACCTGCTTCGGTTGATCTTCCCGCCCAAGGGGACGTCAGCCCGGAGGCGGCCCGTCGGCCCTTTCATTCGGGGCGGTGATGGTGAAGAGACCGCCGTCGCGGTCGCACAGAGTGACCCGTCTCTCGGTGAGTGTGCTGGTCACGGGTGTGGCGAGCCTGCCCGAGCGGCGCTCGGCCTCCGCGACGGCGGCCTCCAGGTCGGCGACTGGGAAGTGGACGTGCCATCGCGGGCGGACGTGGGGGTCGGGGTCCGCCCCGATGGCGCCCCCACTGATCCGCGCGACGGTGTCGTAACCGTGCCGCAGGACGACATGAGAATGCTCGTAGGCCACCTGACACGACCCGGGACGCTCGCTCGCCCACTCAAGAACCTGCCCATAGAAGATGGCAGCGTCAAAGGCGTCCCTGGTCCGCAGCTCCAGCCAGGCAGGAGCCCGGCGGGCGCCGATCCTCCACCCCGGCTGAACCTTGCCCTCCCAGATCCCGAAAGCCGCGCCGTCACGGTCCGCGGCCAGCGCGGCCCGGCCGCTGCCGAAGGAGAGCGAGCCTACCGCGACGGTGGCGCTGCGCTCACGAATCCGTTCGGCAGCCGCATTCGCGTCAACCACCGCGAAGTACGGGCTCCACACGACCGACGCAGCCTGGCGAGCGAGAACCCCAAGCCCGGCCACCGGCGCACCGTCCCGAAGAGCCACACAGAAGCCCTCACCGCGCCTGTCAGGCCGGAAATCCCAGCCAAGGACGGCACCGTAGAAACCCTGCGCCGCCCGAAGATCCCGGGTCAGCAGACTGACCCAGCAAGGAGCACCGAAAACCTCCTCACTGGACACCGCCACAGCCACACCGGACCTCTCTACTGCGCCACGGTCCCGCGACCACCTCAAGGCCACAGGGGCTACACCGGAGCCAGACGTCTGCCGCGATCAGGCGGCGAATAGAACGTCCAGAAGGCGGCGCCCGAGAACGACCGCCTCGATTCATTCCCAGCCACTGAGTCCCAGCCAGCAGGCAACGGTCCCTTCCAGACCTTAACGCTGTCATCGTGTCTCAGCCCTGGCTTCGTACCACCGCCCCCACCCACCGCTTGGCGAGGAACCCCGAGGAGCGGTGCACCGGCAGGCGAGTCCCGGCGGCCTGCTCGGCTCGGTGAATGGGTCGCAGCTGTCCAGAGGGCGGTCGGGAAGTGCCGGTTTCATCCATCGCCGGTGAGGGGGTCAGCCGGGAAGGTGCCGGAGGTGGCGCCATCGGCCTTTGCTGCGTCGGCGAGGGCCTCGGCGGCGGCTTCCGCGGCCTGCGCTGCGTCGTCGGCGGCCTTCTGGACCGCGCTGTCGTCCGAGGATCTCTCGCGGGTGGCCGGCGACTGAGGCAGCGCCTCGCTGAAGGCGCGGGACACACCCTGGAGTGCGGAGGTGACCTCGCTGGGGATCACCCAGAATGTGCTGCCCGAACCCTGCGCGAGTTGCGGCAGCGCCTGGAGGTACTGGTAGGCGAGCAGCTTGGGGTCAGGGTCGTTGCGGTGCACGGCCTGGAACACCTCGTCGATGGCCCGGGACTGGCCCTCGGCCTTGAGGATCTCAGCGGTACGGTTGCCCTCCGCACGAAGGACGGCAGACTGCTTGTCACCTTCGGCGGTGAGAATTTGCGATTGGCGTTGTCCTTCGGCCCCGAGAATCGCGGCCCGCTTGTCCCTCTCGGCCCGCATCTGCTTCTCCATCGCGTCTTTGATGGACTGCGGGGGGTCGATGGCCTTGATCTCCACCCGGTTGACTCTCAGCCCCCACTTGCCTGTGGCCTCGTCGAGCACGCCACGGAGCTGGCTGTTGATGGTGTCTCGTGAGGTAAGAACTTTTTCCAGGTCCATCGATCCGACGACGTTGCGCAAGGTGGTGACCGTGAGCTGCTCGACCGCCTGAAGATAGTTCGCGATTTCATAGGCGGCCGCTCGTGGATCGGTGACCTGGAAGTACAGGACGGTGTCGATCTCGACGACCAGGTTGTCCTCGGTGATGACCGGTTGCGGTTTGAAGGAGACGACCTGTTCCCGCAGGTCGATCACCGGATAGACGCGGTCGATGTACGGGATGACGACGTTGAGGCCGGGTTTCAGTGTGCGGTGGTAGCGGCCGAGTCGTTCGACGTTGCGCGCACGTGCCTGGGGCACGATGCGTACCGCCCGCAACACGGTGAAGACTGCCAAGAGCGCGACGATCAGTCCGGCAATGAGGAACGCCGAGGCTTCCATGGTTCACTCCCGGGGATGGACGAGTGCGGTGGCGCCGCTGATCTCTATGACATCGACCGTTGCTCCGGGAGGAATCAAGAGCGTCTCGTCATAGGCGCGCGCCGTCCATACCTCGCCGCCGATGCGGACCCTGCCGCCCAGGCCCGTCACCTCTGAGACGACGTAGGCGGTCCTGCCGACCAGTGCGTCCACGCCGAATCGCTCCACCTGGGGCTGGAGCATGTGGCGCCGCACGACGGGGCGGACGAACAGCACGCTGACCACAGCGACGATGGTGAACACCAGGAATTGGAGGAGCAGCGGAAGCCCGACTGCGGCGAATCCGGCCGTGACCAATGCGGCCCCAGCCAGCATTCCCAGCGCAGCAGTGAGAGTGAAGATCTCCGCCACAGCCAACGTCGCTGCGGCGATCAACCAGAGCAGCCATGGATCCATTGCGTGCCCCTCCTGACGGGTGCGGGTGCGCAAATGGCTGGGCGATGCCCCCTTTGGTGGCCGACACGGGACAGCCGCATACCTCTGAGAAAAGACGTGCCTCACCGACGGAGCTGTGCTGGTGCACCGCACCTCAGGCGACTACTTCCCACTTACCTAAAAGGTGTCTACCCATATGAAATGCAGGAAATCGGTCATTCCCTGTGCAGGCCAGACATCCGGTCTCGAGCTTCGTGTCCCCGGGATCGTCGATCATGCTGCAGCCGCCCGAGCCGACCTCGGCGATGCTCTCACCGGTGACGACGTCTACGGTGACCTCGGCGACGACGTTCAGCCATCGGCCAGACCATAGTCATTAGTCATTCTGCTGTCCCCCGGGGTACCGAATTTCCGGGCAACGGCCGACGCAAGCCCGCCCGGAGAAGCCCGCGCCTCCAAACGACGAGACCGGCCGTTCGTTAACGGCACCCCTTGTCCGCGCACCGTCCGGCGCGGCGGTGCCCAGAGCCCGGTCGACTTCCCGCCGGGCGAGTAGAGCTTGGACGGGGCGACGGCTTCGGCCGTCTTCGCCTTGAGCCGACGGGCCCCGGCCGCACTGGCTTCGACCAGCCAGGACGCGGCCCCGGGGCCGAGTGCGAGGAAGGCGGCCTCTTCCGCGCTGGTGGCCTTCGGGGTGTGGTCGGCTTCTGTATCTCGCCGTGCGCCCGACGACCTCCCGAACACTTTCAGAAGACTGCCCAGAGCACCAAGCTTCTTCGCCTCGGGCGGCGAATACCGCATGAGGGCTCTTTCGCCCACCATCGTTGAGGAGCTTCATGCCTGTCCCCCGAGCTGCCCGGGCCCAGCCAGCCGCAGCGCACGGCCCGTCACTCGACACTCTGCTTCTCCAGGTCGCCCGCGGCGATCAGGAAGCCTTCGGGGAGGTCTACGACGCGGTCAGCGGTCCGGTGTTCGGCGTCGTCCGCAGCGTTGTCCGCGATCTGGCCCAGTCGGAGGAGTTCATGCAGGAAGTCATGATCCAGATCTGGCGGACGGCTGCCCGGTTCCAGGCGGACAAGGGGAGCGCGATGAACTGGGTGCTGACGCTTGCCCATCGTGACCGGCGCCCAGGTGGGCGAGGATCTTGCCCTGACTGGGAGAGAGGGCGGCGACCACCGGTGGCATCGTCATCGACGCCTGGGCCCGGATCGGCTACACCGCGCCGAACGGCTCCACCGACGAGGACCGGATCCGGCACCTGACCGTGGTGCTGCGCCGCGGTAGGGAGCGGCCCCGCGCGACGTGCGATCGGAGCGCGGGACGCCAAGCCCCGCCGTCCTGTCGAGCTGCGGGAAGCGTCCGGCCGGGGATTTTCGCGGCCCGACGCTCGCTTGGGCTAACGGCGCAGGCCGTGGCGTGCACGGCGATGCCGCGCGGGGTGTGGTGCCAGCCGGTCGCCGGCGTGCTCAGCTGCCTGTGTACCGGGTGCCGTTGAAGTGGTACGGCCAGCTGGCGCCGGCGGCGTCGGATACCTCTCCGGATCCTGCCGGGATTTTCAGCACGGTCAGGGACAGCTGGCTCTGGGTGTAGGCGGCCCAGCGGATGCCGGTGGTGCCCTTCCAGCCGCTGCTGGTGAACTGGCTGTACCGCCCGGGACCCGTGTCGACGGCGACGGAGGAGACAGCGACGCACGCCACGAGGGCCCCGCCGTCGGCGGTCCGCCAGACGGGCCCGTGCGGTGCCCGGCGGGGCTCGACGCTGACGCGGATCGACGCCGGGTTGTTGGTGCTTTCACGCAGGTCCTGCTCCACCGTCGCGAACGAGCCGCGCCCGGTGTCGATCTCCTTGCTCCACAGCGTTCCGTCGGCTGCTGCGCCGTCCTTGCCGGTGACGTAGTCCCCGTAGCGGGCGCAGGCGGTGGAGGGCGGCATCACCAGTTCCGAGACGTCGCCCCCGGTCGCGGCCTGGCCGTCACTGCCGGTGGCGAGCTCGGGCAGAGCGCTCCTCGAGGGTGCCTCCACCAGGAAAGTTCTGCGCCAGGCACCGCCCTGCTGATGGTAGAAGGACCACTGCAGCCGCGCCGATTTCTTCTCCTCGCCGACCGTCCTGCCGGCGATCTCGTAGGCGCCGAGGATCCAGCGGCCCCTACCTTCCGGTCCTGCAGCGCTCCAGGCGTGGACCTTCGGTGATGTCTTCGGTGAATTGGTCGGGTCCGGCGGGGCCTTGGTGCCGTACTTCTTGGCGGTCTCCACGGTGGCCAGCCGCTGCTCCAGCCACGGACCTTCCGCAACCTCCCGCCAGAACGCCGCGTCCTGACTGTCGGTGTCCGTGCGCTCGTTGACGTCGGTGACCACGCGCCGCGCCTCTTCGGCGGTCAGAGAGCGGGCCGCGCCCGCCCGGCCGGCGGTGGCAGAGGGACCGGGCGCCTTCGCATCGGTCTGCCGGTCGCAGCCGACCGCCGTGAGCAGCAGCAGCGCGGCGGCCATTGTTATGGAACGTCTCATCATGCCCCCGGAGATAGCGAACGATCACCCGATCCTGCCTCACCAAGAGGCCGCCCGGCGCCGCCATTTCCGGCCCGCTATCGGACCAGCTCCTCGAGCCCGCCTGCACATCCGCCCCCCACCGCGGCCGATGACACGCACCGCAACCAACCGCCCGCACGCGTACCCGCCGAATCCGGACCCGCGCAGCGCGCGGTCGCCGGGCGCAGCAGAAGCGGCAGGTGCAACGTCAAGGACAAAGTCATGGACCTGATCAAAATCTTCCACCCGACCACTGCCAGCGGCCCTGCCCCCGGGGGCCGCCGAGTCCTGACCCCGCGCCGGGGCTGACCCGTTCGTCGAGGCGTACGGTCGTGGGTGCGAGCGATGAGATCCCCGAACCGGTCGAACAGCGGCCTTGGCGCCCGGAGGACGGTGCGCGGCCGCGGCTGACGACGTGGCCGACGGGGCAGCGCCCGGCGCTGGGGGTGTGGTCACACGGACGTTGGAGGTACGCCGAAGCCTTGGCGCGGCAGGACTGGGCAGACGGCCGAGTCGTCTACCAGGTGGCGGTCGACCTGGAAGGCACCACCAAAGTGACCGCCCGCCTGTACGCGTGGCCACAGCCCGGTCTGCGGATTGCGCACGGATGAGATTGTCAGCGAGAGATGGCACTTTTCAGCAGGATCTGGCACCACCGAACAGGGATACGGGTTGAGACCCAAGTCCAGGTGTCCCGTCGCAACGTAGGTGGCAGATTCTCAGTGCTTCGCAGCTTGAGCTTGCGGATTCTCACTTGTTCCAGAGCGGGACCAAACGGCAAGGTCTCCGCCGGGCAACGAGATGAAACGCCATCCTCGTGGTGCTGTGACCTGCCAGGCTTCGAACGATGCGTCGGCCGAACACGTCAGATGCATGCCGTTGTCGAACACCATCCGCAGGACGCCGGACTTGAACACAACCGCGGACAGGACCTTCGCCCCGAACAGTGGAAGAGCCGCAGCCACGTCCTGGGACTCCGGCGTCAGAGGCAGGCCAGGACTGGTGTGGAATGACCCTGTCGAGAGCCGAGCTGGTGCTTCCTGCACGACTTCCCACCCTGCGTCCAGGACGAGGGTCAGCCGAAAGTCGATGCTGATCCTGACGACACTCAGGCCTCGGAGGTTTAGGGCGTGTGTCGAAAGTGGATCTTGAGGTGGGATGATCTTGCTTTGTGGCACGTGGAGATCTGACGGATGCGCAGTGGGGCCGGCTGGAACCGCTGTTGCCGGTGGGCAAGAAGCCGGGCCGGCCGCCGATATGGACCAGGCGGCAGCTGATCGATGGCATACGGTGGCGGACGCGGACCGGGGCGCCGTGGCGGGATGTGCCGGAGCGGTTCGGGCCCTGGGGTCGGGTGTACGACCTGTTCCGCCGCTGGCAGCGGGACGGCACCTGGAAGCGTATC
>NZ_JBIAPT010000048.1:0-15740 GCF_042888425.1 Streptomyces sp. NPDC002889 | reverse complement strand
GAGCTACTGAGGGATCATCAGCACGAGCGCCACCGGCCGGTCTCGCTCACGGACAGCCTCCGCGACGCGCTCGCCATGGACGCCGGCGAGCCTCCAAAAGGCGGTCTCCGTCTGGACGCTCACCGAAGACGACGGCGCGGGGCAAGACGCGGAAGTGGTGGCCGACTTCCTGCGGATGCCCGACCCCGCCCGCGCCGCCGGGCAACGCGGTCTGTACTGCGGCGTGCCCCTGTAGGCGGACCTCTCGGTAGCAGCAGCCCGGCTCCGCCGGCCGCGCGGCTGGAGCGAACACACCAGATGCGGTGGACGTTAGTCCGCTGCCCGGCGCTGGAGCCGGGGCCGCGCGCGGTGAGCGGAGCGAGCCGCCTTGATTGAAGTAGGGAAGGTTCCGCCCCTCGTCGGATCGGGGGTACGGCGCGGAGGACGGATCTTCTTGAAAACCGTCCTGCTCCCAGTGCGGTACTAATCGCCGTGCACCCGACGGGCATCAATCCAGGCTTGCCCGCTGTTGTGCCCGATCGGCCCCCAACAGGCCAGCCACGCCACCAGGCCCACGAGACCGAAGGCGAGGCCGCGGGCGAAGGGGCACACGTAGACACTGACGGTGTCTGTATTCCCGGCCTCCTGAACTGCGGTAGCAGTCAGATCCAAGATCTGAGGTGCCGCGCATAAGCGCGGCGTCGCCGGGTGGGCGCCCACAAAGGGGGCGAAAGACCAGGCGGGGCTGGGGACGCACGCCGTGCCAAGCGCTCACAGCGAGAAGGGTTCAACCATGCATCCTGGCGAGTGAAGCTTCGCTTCGCCTTCATTCCTTGTTGCGGGCGCGGGACACGTTGTCCTTGCAATCCCCTGCAATCCTCCACGCGCCCCTGCCGTTGCCCCTCAGATCATTGTCCTCGATCACACCACCACCCCCCTCGTACATCCGCATCGCCGCATATCCGTTGCCATTGATCCGGTTGGCACGCAAGGTTGGCTTGCCGCCCGTCTTGATCTCCACGCCCGAAAAGGTGTTGCCGGTGATGTCGTTGTCCTCCAGCACGCCCAGGCCACTGTCGTAGACGAAGACGCCGGACTGGCTGTTGTCGTGGATCTGGTTGCGGCGCAGGGTGGGGTTGCCACCCTCCTTGATCGTCACGCCCGCCTTGGCGTTGCCGGTGATGTCGTTGTCCTCCAACACGCCCAGGCCACTGGCGTAGACGTAGACGCCGACCTGGCTGTTGTCGTGGATCTGGTTGCGGCGCAGGGTGGGGTTGCCACCCTCCTTGATCGACACGCCCGCCAAGGTGCTGCCGGTGATGTCGTTGTCCTCCAGCACGCCCAGGCCGCTTTCGTAGACGAAGACGCCGGACTGGCTGTTGTCGTGGATCTGGTTGCGGCGCAGCCGCGGGTCGGCGCCGTTGCGGATGGCGACGCACGCGAGCCCCTGACTGCTGATGTCGCAGCCTTCCAGTTCCAGCCGCCCCTGGGTGATGTCCACGCCGTACCACGGACCCCCGGTCTGGCGCAGGGTCAGGTTGGTGACCCGGCCGATGCTGGCCTGGAATTTCAGTGCGTTGGCGCCGCCGGTGCGGATCTGGATGTCGGCGGCCGGGCCGTCGCCGAGGACCTCCAGTGGCTTGTCGATCACCAGGCCTTCCTCGTAGAGGCCTGGCCGGACCAGTATCCGGTCACCCGGTTGCGCGGCCTTGATCGCCGCACCGATCGTCGTGAAGTCTCCCCGGTGGTAGGGGTCGACCACATGGGTCGGCGGCTCGGACTTGGCCGTGCTCCTGCCTGTGTGCTGCATCTGTTCCGTCGCCCCGTCCGCCTCTCCAGGGGCTTCCGCGAGGCGGGCGACGCGGACCCGGGCGGTGGCGGGCGGCTTCCAGAACGTGTCCCGCATGCGTGACGCCAACTGTGCGGTGGCCTTGCGGACCACCGGTGAGGTGAACGGCTCGAACCGCAGCTCGCGCCAGTCGGCGTGCTGGCGTGAGGCCAGTACCCGGGCCATCTCGTCGGTTTCGCGCAGCTCGGGATCATCCAGCTCCTGGGCGCTGATGTAGTACACCGGCAGGATCAGGTCCTGGCGGCCCAGGTCGCGCTCCCGCTCCAGGAACCGAGTCACCTCCGACCGGCAGGCGGGGCTGCGGAACAGGCTCGGCGTGACGATGACCAGCAACAGTGTCACCGCGTCCAGCGCTTCGTCGATGCGCTGCTGCCAGTTCTGGCCCCAGGCGACATCGTTGCGATCCTGGAAGATCGCGAACTCCTCGCCCGTCTGCGCCCGCACCTCGGCACCAAGCCGTTCCCTGAACTGGCTGAGCAGGCCGTCATCATGCTGATCGTTGAAACGGACATAGCTCATGAACGCCGCAGGCCTACCGGACATGACATCCCCCCATCACAACGTGTGAATACTGACACACAGGGAGACGTGAGGTGTCCGATTCCTGCTGGCCGGGATCTCCAAGCGATGTACAGCAGGGCGGTACCGCAACCTCAGCAACCGCCCCCGTCCACTGACCTCGTTCCGGGGCCTCGTAGTGGCCGGTATGACCGTGGCTGACCGATCCGGCTAGAGCTAAGGATCAGAAGGTGGTCTGCAGTCTCATCTGCAGTCTCGTCCGTACGCGTTCAGGGCCGTCCACAGGCGCGCCGCCAGCAAGCCGCATCCCTAGATAATCGATTCCAGGGGGTCGGTGGTCACTGCGAAGCGCGGGCCGCCTCCACTGCCTCCCGGACGTCCGTGTGCGGGTCGTCGGCGAGGTCGTCCAGCAGTTCGGTGACCCCAGGGGTGGACCAGCGGGCGACCGCCCACACCAGCTCCTCCCGCACCCCGGGGTCGGGGTGGGTGGCGAGGCGGCCCAACTGGGCGAGCGGGCCCCGCCGACGCATTCCGAACCAGTGCAGTGCCTCCCGCAGCGCGGCTGGGTCCCCGGGGTCACCGGCTGCTGCGACCCGGGCGAGCAGCACCCTGGCGGGTGGCGGCGGATCATCCAGCGGATGCGGCAGCCGCTCGCGAAGGCGCCGCGCCCCGTACCCGCCGCGCACCCGGCACCCGAAACAGGTACAGGGGCGCACACCGTGCGCGTCCGGCAGGTACCGCCAGCCCGCCACCTGCGGCGCGGCGCGGACCCGGTGCACTTCACGCGGCCGGATCGCCCGGGGTACGAACACCTCCCACCCGCGCGGATCCTCCAGTGCCGCGATCCGCCGCACCGCCTCTGACGCAGAAACGGTGGTCTGGGCGTCCCGCGCCCGGTCGGTATAGCGTCCGACCAGCACGTGCTGGGCGTCGTCCAGCCGCAGGTGGACGGCCACAAGCCCGCCCCGGCTGCCGAAACGGGCCAGCTCGCGCAGCCATTGGTGGGTGAGGGTATACGACGGCAGCACCGGGAAGCAGTAGACCCCGCGCGCGCTGCCCTGTCCGTGGCTGGCCGCCTGGATCCCGGACCGTCGGATGCGCGGCGCGATCGCCGCTGAGGTCAAGTGCACGAACATCGCCATGACATGGGATGCTAGGTGATCGATTCCACGGCATCGGCTGCGCGCATGGGACGAGGGCGTCCAACGTCAGTGTGTGAAGACAGAGTTGGACACCCTCGCGACCGCACTCAATGTGAAGACCAACGACCTGCTGAAGGCGTCTCCGCATCTCGCGCGCTCTCCACGGGTCGCTTGCTTACCTGGACCACAGACGACCTCGCTGGCGAGTCCCTACTCAGCGATCGGATCGCAATTCCTAATCAGCAGCCGAGTCGTCGGGGGGTGTCGGGCGGCGAATCGTAAGAAGCCACGGACGGCAGACCACTGAAAGCACACCCCACACCCCTGGGTGAGCCAACCCTACGTATGGTTCGCTCATCCCGATCAAGGTAGGGACCACTGACCACTGACTACTTGGAATCGATCATCTAGTACCAATACCGGTGACTTTGGTGTTTTCGGTTCGTTGGGTGAGGTGTGCCAAGGCCCGGACAGGTGAAGTCGTCAGCAGGCGAGCGGTTGTCGGATCGGATTGCGATTGGGGTGCTGACCCGCGCGTTTCCGCCGGAGTTGGTGGACGAGGTGATCGCGGAGTGCGGTCGGGCCGAGCAGCGGCACAGGCTGCTGCCGGCCCGGGTGGTGGTGTATTTCGTGCTGGCGATGTGTTTGTTCTCCGGTCAGGGATATGAGGAGGTCGCGCGGCTCCTCACGCATGGGCTGGAGCGGATGGGGCGGTGGAAAGGGACATGGCGGGTGCCGACCACCGCGGCCATCGGCCGGGCCCGTCTGCGGCTGGGCCCGGAGCCGCTCAGGACCCTGTTCACCAGGGTGTGCCGTCCGGTAGCGACCGAGGAGACGAGCGGGGCCTGGTACCGCCGGTGGCGGCTGGTCGCGGTGGACGGCACCACCTTCGACCTGCCCGACACCGACGCCAACGCCGCCTTCTTCGGGCGTCCCGGCGTCAGCCGCGGGCAGGAGAAAAGCGCCTACCCGCAGGCGAGGGTGGCCGCGCTGGTCGAGTGCGGCACCCACGCGGTCTTCGCGGCCGAGACCGGTCCGCTTGCCGTCCATGAAACGGTGCTGGCCCAGCGCCTGTTCTGCTCGCTGACGCCAGGGATGATGCTGCTGGCCGACCGGGGCTTTCACGGCTTTGACCTGTGGCGGGCCGCCGCAGCCACCGGCGCCGACCTGCTGTGGCGGGTCAAGAACGATGCCGTCTTGCCAGTGCGGGCTCTGCTGAAGGACGGCTCCTACCTCTCGGAGATCGTCGCCGCCCGGGACAAGAACCGCCGCGCGGACCCGGCCAGGGTCCGCGTTATCGAATACACCCTCGGCCGCGACGGCAGCGGCACGGTCTACCGGCTGATCACCACCGTCCTGGATCCGCGCGCCGCGTCGGCCACATCGCTGGCCGCGCTGTACGCCCAGCGGTGGGAGATCGAAAGCACGCTGGACGAGATCAAGACCCACCAGGGCGGACCCCGCCTCGTCCTGCGCTCCCAGCACCCTCGCGGGGTCGAGCAAGAGATCTTCGCCTTCCTGCTGGTGCACCACGCACTGCGGGACCTGATGCACCAGGCCGCACGGCAATCGGACCAAGACCCCGACCGGATCTCCTTCACCCGCACCCTGCGCATCATCCGCCGCCATGTCACCGACCAGGCGGCGTTTTCCCCCCTCCCGGCTGGCCCGAGCCCTGGCAACAGCCCTGCATGAGATCCGCGAACGCCCCCTGCCCCCACGCCGGTTGCGGTCCAGCCCTCGCGTCATCAAACGCAAGATGTCCAACTGGACCCACCGAAGAGCAACCTAAATCACCGGTATTGCATCTAGGCGAACTACCGGAGCGGGAGGCATGTCCCGCAGACATGTTGCATCCGACGACATGGTTCCGGCATCACAACGGGGATCCGTTTACAAGAAGCAGGAAACACATCAATGTGGTGCAGCGGCTCCTTGATATACAGCGAGCGCGTGTTCGCCGCCTGCGCCACTTCCTGGATCCACGCGTTGCCGCTCTCTACGACACCCTCGTCGCAGACCTGGGCTCCGTCTGACGGACAGGGACACCCGCTTCGTCGTGATCGGCCAGATTCTGCGCGGGTCTTCACCTTTACCGGCTGCCGAGGTGAATGCCTGGCGCCCTGTCTGCGCACCCCGCGCGGGCACCCGCGCGTTGGCCGGGCCGCGCGGTCCCGTACGGCCGCCCGTGCGGGCGGGCCGCCACCCCACCCGGGGCTGCGGCCGGCGCCGGTGCCTGGTCAGGACACCAGGGTCTGCTCCTCCAGCTCCGTCAGCTTCACGGTGCACAGGCCGCTGCGCTCGACCTTGACATCCGTCACCTTCAGCTGGGTGCCAGGCAGGAGGATGAACTCCTCCTCGCCGGTGAACGCGGAGAAGTCGCGGATGCCCACGGCCCGGGCGGGGATCAGCTCGAACAGCGTCCGCTTGCCGCGGCTGCCGAGGAACGCCTTGGCCACGCCGAGCTCGGACGTGCACGAGGACACGCCCCACCAGGCCACGGTCCGTCCGAGCGGGTACTGCGAACGCAGGTCCAGCGACACCCCGCGCCACAACGGTCGGGTTCGGACGGGCAGTTGCGACACCGCCGAGAACAGCAGCCGCAGATACGGCAGGTACGGGACGAGCCTGGTCCGGTCCGGGGAGCGCAGGATGGCGTTGATCTCCCGGTAGAACCCGGACTCGCAGGTGTAGAGGTAGAGGGCGGCGATCGCGTCGGCGGACAGGCTGTCGGACGCTTCGTCCGCCCGCCGCTTGCCGAACTCATGCGACCGGTCGACGTGCCGGCCCAGCCCGGACAGCAGCGCGGCGACCGGGGCGACAGCCTCGCGGAAGTCCATGAGCGGGGTGTCGAACACACCTGTGATCGCGGGAAGGACGAGCCCCTCGTCCTTGACGCTGGAGAGCCGGTCGAGGTAGAGCTGGTGCAGCTCCATGGTGGACGCGATGAACGCGCCCATGCGGTCGGCGACGTCGCCGTCGGCCCCGTCGGTCTCCGCCGCGAGCTTGTTCCAGCCGGTGCTCGGCAGCCAGTCGATCTCGTCGGTGCCCAGCGATGCGAGGGCCGCGTTCACCATCCCGAAGTGGTCGCCGTCGCAGAAGATGTCGCCCTGCGCCGCGGGGTTGGCGTGGTCGATGTGCCGGACCTCGACCTCGGGGTACTTCTTCTGGAGCTCGAGAACGACCTTCTTCAGACTGCGCGCGTGCGCCCCCCACCACGCGAAGACGACCCCGCGGTCCTCCTCGTCGGCGTTCTGCTTGGCCTTGAGGATCTCCTCGACGATCCGCTCGGCGACCGGCCGCCAGAACCGGGTGTGCCGGTCGGTGCCGATCGCCCCGTCGCTGTTGGCCGTCAGGGCCGCGTTCAGCAGCAGCACGCCCTGCGTGAGCATCGCCTGGAACCACTCCGGCGGCTGGACGGTGTCCTGCTTCTTCAGCAGCGCGCGAATGTCGGCTATCGGGGTCTTCTTGGGAATGCCGTACTTCCACATCGCCGCTGCCTTGATGATGCAGCGGATGCTGACGACCCTGCCGAACTGGCTGTCCTTCCAGTCGTGGAAGGTGTTGTCGAACATGGCGATGCCGGTGGCGCTCTCCGGCCGTGGGTACGGGTTCTGACCGAAGATGACGACCTTCCACTTGTGCGGCGCGTTGGGTTTGAGTGCCTGGAAGGTCAGTTCGCGGACGGGGACGACCTCCGGGCTGCGGCCCGGGCCGATGAACGCGGCCGCGTCCGGCTGCGCCTCGATGACCGGCTTCAGCAGCGGAAGCCACGGTTCACCGCCGCCCTTGAACAGTTCCGCGAGAGCCAGCGGGTCGTTCGGGTCGGGTGTGACGGGGGTGTGGGCATCGCTCATGGTGGAGGACTCCGAATGGTCGAACTGGGCTGGTGGAAGGCCTGATCGGCGAAGTTCCCATGAGCGTATGTCAGCCCACTGACAGCCCCTTCCCCTTCGTGGGGGTGCCGGGCCGGCCGGCTGCTCTGTCAGTGGGGCGCGGTAGCGTCCCGATCAGTTGAGTAACCGTTCCCGATCGGAGTGAACATGACCGTAGACCGTGTCCAGTCGCCGCTCAGCGTGGTGCTGACCGACATCAACACCGCAGTGGTGGAGGCCTGGCGAGCGGCCTTCGCCGACACCCCCGAGATTGAGATCCGCAAGGGCTCGATCCTCGACGAGGACGTCGACGCCTGGGTCAGCCCCACCAACTCCCGGGGCCGGATGGACGGTGGGGTCGACGCGGCCATCAAGCGGCATCTCGGCGCGGGTATCCAGCTGCGGGTGCAGAGGGCGATCCGCAGCCAGTTCGAGGGAGCCCTCCCGGTGGGCAGCGCGGTGTGCGTTCCGTCCGGGGCGGTCAAGCCGAGGTTCCTGATCTCGACGCCGACGATGGAGACGTCCTCGCAGAATGTCAGCGAGACTCTGAACGTGGCCCTGGCCTGCGCCGCCGCGTTCCAGGCGATCCACCAGCAGAACAGGAAGGAGCCGGGCAGCATCCGGTCGGTGGCGCTGGTCGGCATGGGCGCCCGGACCGGCCGGGTGCCGGCGCGGGTGTGCGCCAACCTGATGTGGACGGGCCACACCCTCTTCAACGACCACTCCTTCGAAAACTACGACGACCTGCGCAGCACGATCGTCGCGCAGCTCGACGACCTCGAGAGCGCGCCCGTGGAGAAGCGGGTCCGCATAGCGCCACCCAAGCGCGCCGTCTCGCGCCGCTGACGAGGCTCTCGGCTGCCCTCCGTCGTAGTGGACCGGCTCATGTGCCGGGCCGCGCAGGGTCCTGCGGGCGGGAAGCGGATACAGAAGCGCTGATCACGGGGAGGGGTACTGATGGTGACCGGCTGGGGCGGTCCGTAGCTGTGCCCAGGAGTTTCAGCCCGCGGCTCCCGCGCACAACGGGCGCCCGAGGTACGCCTATCCCAAGGGTGAGGGACTGCTGCAATTGAGTGTCCGTGAGTGTCCATTACAGGTCATGAGTAGCGTATGATCTTGTCTTGTGAACCTGACGGAATGGGCCGAGCGCAGGGCATTGCACCCCGCACGGCGTACCGCTGGTTCCCTGAGGGCACGTTGCCGGTCCCTGCGGAGCGAGTAGGGCCGCGCACGATCCTGGTCGACATCGACGCGAACACCTCACTGTCCATCACGGGTGGTGTGGGTCTATATGCTCGCGTCTCCTCGCATGACCAAAGCAGGATCTTGAGCGTCAGGTCGCCCGGCTGTCTCAGTGGGCCGCCAAGGCCGGACACACTGTGGTCCGGGTCGAGTCGGAGATCGCCTCGGGCATGAACGGGGGCCGCCCGAAGGCGCGTCGGCTGCTCGCCGATCCGAAGGTGACAACCGTGGTGGTTGAGCACCGGGACCGCCTCGGCCGGATGAACACCGAACTCGTTGAGGCTGCTCGCGCCAGAGGCACCGCCGCAACTCGTCGATGTCACCGGCGTCGATCCCGTCGACGAGCTCCGCGAAGGAGCCGTCCGGTTCGGGCAGGCGCTCACCGACTCCGTCCAGGACCGCGTCCGCGCCACCGGCGGCGCGGTGGGCGCGGACCTGTCGGGCGGGCCGGACTCCTCAGCGGCCGTCGCGCTCGCCGCCGACGCCGGGACCGTGCACGCGGTGACCTACGCCGACGGCTACACCAGCGGGGAGGACATGGCGTTCGCCTCCCGCATCGCCGAGCACACCGGCGCCCGGCACACGGTCGCCACCGGAGGCGACGAGCAACTGCCGTTCGGCTTCCCCGATCGAAGGGGAGGCAAGCAGAGGGAACAGGCCGAGGATGACAAGGTGTTGCGTCTCGTCGGCGGGCACTTGGGAACGCTGGCGTGTCATCGGTGATGTGGAGGTTGTGCTGCCTCTATGTCACCGCGATCGAAGATCCGTTCCCAGAGACGGAGTTGGGGACTTGCTGGGAGTGGATCTGGGAGAAATCTGGGACGCGCCTGGGAGGCGTCAGGCCGCCCGGAGGAGGTCAAGGACAGCCCGCTGGTAGACGGCGTAGACCTGGGGTAGCTCGGCGAGATGGGCGCGTTCGTCGATGCCGTGCAGCCCCTCGTACAGCAGGCCGAAGCCGGCGGTGGCAGGGATACCCTCTCCGGCCAGCAGGTTGCCGATGTTGGAGGGGCCCGCGGTCTTCGCCCGCACCACAAGGCCTGCTTCGGCGGCGGTGGTGAGGAGTGCGGCAGCGGGCTGTTCATCTTCCCGGAGGCGGAAGGGCGGCCAGTTGGCGACCGGGGTGATCTCGGTGGGCTTCGGGGCGGGCAGTTCCGCGTCGAGCTCGGCGACGGCCTTGCGGATGAGGGTCTCGGCGTCGTGGGCGTCGAAGGTCGGGGTGGTGCGGATGTCGACGTTGAGCTCGCACAGGTCGGGGGTGACCGAGAAGCCCTGGCCGCCGTGGAAGGACGTGACCGACAGCTTCGGTGGCAACGGGAATCCCGACCCGCCGTCGACGCCGGGCAGGTCGGCTGCGTCGAGGAGGCGTACGAGGTGTGCGGCGCGGGAGATGGCACCGACCACGGTGCGGCTGGACCCGGAGTGCCCGGAGGGGGCATGGACTGCGACGGCGGCCCGCCACAGGCCACGGCCGCCGACCACGACCTCCTCCAGGCCCGGGTAGCCGATCATCACCCCGGCCGGGCGGGCCGCGGCCTCGTCGGCCAGGTAGGCGCGGGCACCACCGAAGCCGCCGGTGTGCTCGTCGACATCCAGCAGCACAGCGAGCCCGCCGCGCAGTTCAGCGGCCCGGGGCAGCAGGTCGGCGGCGATATGGCAGAACATCGCGGCGGCCAGCTTGGAATCAGCCGACCCCCTACCGAGGAGCCATCCTTGTCGTACCTCCCCGGAGTCCGGAGGGAAGGACCAGGCGGTCTCGTCGCCGTACGGGGCGGTGTCTACGCAGGCATCCAGAGCCCACCACTGGCCAGGCCGGCCCCCGGGGATCTCGACGAGCAGCCCCACCAGCTCACCTGCGTCGTCGTACAGACGGCGGTGCGGTACGGCGCGATCGGTGAGCCAGTCCTCCAGCACGCCGAGAACCGGTCCGTAGTCGTCGATCCCGGCTCGGCTCGGCCGTCGGATCAGTTCCTGGGCCAGCTCGGTCACGGACGCCATCCGAGCCTGCTGAAGGTTCTCGCTCACGCTTCTCCCCACCACATCAGTTGTGCCGGACCGACAGCGCGCGGACGGCCTCGATCGTCTCCACCGGCCGCGCCGAAGCACACGCCTCCCGCCCATGGTGGACCAGACCCACCGCGGCCTCCCGACTGAGTAAGGTGCCGCAGTCGAACCCTTCCGCACCGTGGAAGGACGGCAGCGGTACGACCGCTTGTGTCTCCGAGGCCACGAAGAAGCGTTCCAGCGCTGCTGCCGGTTCGACCACCCCGATGTGGAGCGTCTTGACGCCGTTGCGGCGGGCGGACGGATCGCGCAGCTCCAGCAGCCGCACGAGGTGGTCGGCGAGCGTGCGGTGCCGGGGCGGGCCGTACAACACCCGGTAGTGGACCAAGTCGGGGTGCTGGGCCACGGCCGTCTCGATCGCCGCCAGATACGCCTTCTCCCGCGACCGGCTGCCAGTGACGACCAGCTGCTCGCGCGCACCGGCGGCAACGCTGACCATGGCCTCGACCAGGTCGGTCCAGCGGGTGAGCACCTTGACCACCACGGCTGTGCCGGAGGTCTCCAGCACGCTGGTGGCCGCTCCGTCCTGGTGGGCGAACAACGCCTCGGGCCGTTGCCGGTACAGCTGGCACAGACCGGCACGGTTCCGCTTGCCCGTACGGCGCCGGCCGGACTCCCACGCGCTCATCAGGCTCGCGTCCGTCGCGCCGCCGGTGATCGCGTTCAAGGCGTCGGCGGCCTCCTCCAGCGTCATGTTCAGCGCGAGCCGGGCCCGCTTGAGCGCCGAGTCCGTACTGCTGGCCGCGGCCACGGACACCGCCCCCTCCCCATCGACCGGTGTGTATCCGCATTCTTCCCCGCCCCACCGGCGGTTCGGCAGGCCGGACGCCGAGGGCGAGACGGTGCCGCTCTCCAAGGACAAGCTCCTGGCGCTGCTGACCAGCCTCGAGGAAAAGCTCTAAACCCCACCGCCGGAGCAGCCGGGAGGCTGCTCCGCCCCCCTTGTGGCGGGGGAGTGGCACCCCCGCCGCGCCGAAAACGCACCCTGAGAAAGGCACCCGTGATGAGCGCGCACACCGCCGACACCGTCAGCCAGTTGGTCAGCGTCCTGAGCCTGTCGGCCCGTATCGCCGAGTCCTGCAGCATCACGCAGCTGCCTGAGACCGTCCGCCCCGTGGGCTGGGCGGCGCACTACGCCGGAGCCGAACAGCCTTGGGAGCGGGTAGCAGAGGCCCGCGTGAACCAGGAAGTCGCCCCGCTGCTCGCCGAGATCGCGACGGTCGAGCTTCCGGTCGACGTGGCGCACTTGTACGGCAGTTCCACTGCCATGCCTTGGGCACCCGCTCCGGGGTGTCCCCGGCCTCGTGGACGGTGCCCACGACGCGCGGGATGCGCTTGTGAGCATCTGCCGGGATCTCGTCGCGCTGCCGGGCAGGCCGGCAGCGCACGCCCGTACGGCCGTGTGGTCGGTTCCGCTGACGGACACTGTGACGGTCCACTCGCCCTGTACACGGAAGGTGCGCGCGCGTCCGCTCCACCGGCTGGAAGGCCGGGCCCTTGGCGGCGATGGCGGCCAGTGCCTCACGACGCATCTCGCCCACCACGCGCTTATGCGCTTCTTTGCCGGCGGTCCGGCCGGTCTCCGCCACCGCCGCACGCCGCCAGCTCTCCAGAGCAAGGGCTCCTCGCCCCGCACGCATGGCCGCTGCTGCCGACTCCCTGATGGCCACCGAGCTGGAGCCCGAACGCGACATCGGACTCGCTTGCGGAGCTCGTGCCGCTGGCTCCGGATTCCCGCCGTGATGGGAGGCCCTTGCTCTGCCGCGTTCGGGACGATCTCACATCGGCGCACGCCAGAAGCCCCCCACTCTCTTCGGCGCGGCTCAGAAGGCCGTGTGGGCGAACCAGTAGTCCAGCACCGTCACTTCGCCCGAGACGTCGAACGCGGGCTCCTGGTACGACCGCCGCCCGTAGAGCAGCAGCAGGAGGTCCGCTGTCCGCCCCTGTACCGCCGCCTGCGCCTCGGACTGCGTTGCGCCGGCACCTGCTGGCAGCAGGCGGAAACCGTCCGGTTCCAGTTGTACCCGCCACTCCTCGCCGGTGCTGCCGTCTGGGTCCGCGCACCGGAAGGCGATGGTCTCGCCGTTGCCGTGCAGCTTCGCCACGCCCCGGGCGAAGGCACCCGCGTAGGGCAGGTTGACGAGGAACTCGTCCACCCCGTCCGCCGCCAGCGCGGGGTCGATGTCCGACTGCCGGCCGATGGCGCGCTCCGCGTCCACCCGGTGCACCAGGGTTTCGAACAGCATCCGGCGGGCCCAGAACCGCGCGTGCTGGTCCTCACCCCAGGCCCACATCGCCGCCCTGGGATCCGTGGCCCGCAGCACGGCGGCAACTTCGGGTACGCCCGCGGCCACCCAGTCGGCGTACTCCTCCGCGCGCTCCGGCAGCCCCAGGTCCACGTCGCGGCTGTGCGGAGGCTCCTGCACCCGCCGGGTCAGCAGCGCGGAGAACCAGCGCTGCAGCGCGCCCACGTGCCGGGTGAGCTCGGCCAGAGTCCAGTCGGGGCAGGAGGGCACGACGGTCGAGGGGTCCGCACCTTTGACCACGTCGGCGAAGCGCAGGGTCTCCCGCTCGATCGCCTGCCGGTAGGTGTCGTACGGCAGAGGGCGCCCCGCCCGGCTCGTCGTTTCCATCTGCTGTCGCCTTCCTCTCGGCGGTACGGATCCCAGTCGGATCAGTGTGGAGGCTGGAGTCCACTCGAAGGCAAATCCGGTCGCCGAGGTCCGCGAGCGCATGATCCAGGGCTGTCACATGCGGTCACCAGCCACACCTACCACAACAGATTTCCGCAGTCTCAGCTGTCCAAGCCGGCCCTGCCACCCATAAATGGATCAGATATCCCGGCCGGGACACGTGCGTGTTCTTGGAGGCTGGTCTTGAGGTCTGAGTCGCTGGATGGACGATGCCCCGCCCGGACTCTCCACCTGACCATCATTCCGCTCAGCGGGCGCCGCTGGTGGCGAGGGCGCTGATGAGCGTCTGGCGGAGCTGGGCTTGTGCGGCGTGGTCGATCCCGGCGAAGACTTCCGCCTCGACGGCCGCCGCGAGGGCGTCTGCCTGTTCCAGGAGTCGTGTTCCGCTGTCGGTGAGGGTGATGCTCTGCCGCCGGCGGTCGCGCGGGTCTCGCCGGCGCTCCAGCAGGCCGCGCTGTTCGAGCTCGTCCATCAGGGTCACCACGATCGCGGGCAGCACGCCGAGAGCAGTGGCCAACTCCAGTTGGGAACCTGGCCGGTCGTCGGCGAGGACGGCGAGTGCGTGGTACTGCCGGCCGGTCAGCTCCAGCTCCGCCAGGCCGGGCGCGGCCCTGGCCAGGATCTCCTTCTCGGTGCGGGCGAGCAGCAGTGACAGCCGCCTGCTGACCGCGAGGGGCATCGAAGCGGCAATGGGGGTGGGGGAGTCGTGCGCGGCCATGACATGAGAATAGCAGAACTGAATCATTGTGGATTTGATTGATTCAAATCTTGATGTATGTTGAGGAGGGTCGGGCCGCGAGGCCGAGCACCCAACCAAGGAGCGAACATGCATGTCTTCACCGGGCAACGCGCCCTGATCACCGGAGCCTCCTCGGGTATCGGCGCGGCCTTCGCCGACGAACTGGCCCGACGCGGCGCCGATCTCGTGCTCGTCGCGCGGTCCCAGGACAAGCTGACCGCCCTGGCCGACCGTCTTGCACCACTGCACGGCGTCGACGTCCAAGTCGTCACTGCTGACCTGGCCGCCCCCGGCGCCGGTGAGCGGCTGGCCGCCGAGACCGCCGCCCGCGGACTGCAGATCGACGTCCTGGTCAACAACGCCGGCTTCGCCACCCATGGCCTCTTCGCCGACTCCGACCGGGCCCGCATCGCCGAGCAGGTCGCGCTCAATGTCGGCGCGGTGGTAGATCTGACCGGCCGCTTCCTGCCCGCCATGGTCGAGCGTGGCCGCGGCGCCGTGATCAACGTCGCCTCCACCGCTGCCTTCCAGCCCCTGCCGTACATGGCTGTCTACGGGGCCACCAAGGCCTTCGTCCTGTCGTACTCCGAAGCCCTCTGGGCCGAGACACGTGCCTGCGGTGTGGATGTGCTGGCCCTGTGCCCCGGTGCGACCCAGACCTCGTTCTTCGACGTCGTGGGCACCGACGCGGCGTCCGTCGGCAAGCGGCAGACCCCGCAGCAGGTCGTGGCCACCGGCCTGCGTGCCCTCGCCCGCCGTCGGCCATCCGTCGTCAGCGGCCGCGCCAACGCCCTACTGGCCAAACTGCCCCGGCTCTTCCCGCGAGTGGTCAGCGTCAAGGTGGCGGGACGCAGCCTGCGACCCGCCAAAGCGGCGTGACCGCGCCCCAGCCGGACTCACGCGCGGCGTAGGCCCCTGGCTCGCTCGCGTGCCCGTGGCCACCGTGGCCGACGAGATCGCGGGTGAGCTGGCCCGCCGGGCACGGACTGCCCCGGCAGACGGTCCTGTGCACCGCCACGCCGGAAGCGGGCGTCGATCCTCCCGAGTTCTTCCCCAATCTGGGATACCGGCCCACTCCGGCCGGGCGGCTGGTCAGCCATCTCGACCTCGGACTGCGGGCGTTCATCAACGAACTCGACGAGGGCCTCGATCCGGTGTACTTCATCGGGCGCGCGTCCGGGGACCAGTTCCGCGAAACCGTCCTGGGAAGGTGCTTCTTCTCGCGGCCGGAAGCACAACTTCGGCAGATCAAAGAGTGGCTGCTGGAGCGCAACACCGTAAGGCCCCTCACTCTCGTGACCGGAAGCCCGGGGTCAGGGAAATCAGCACTGCAGGGAAGTTGGTCTGTCTCGCGCATCCCCAACTCCAGCCTATCCGGGGACCGATCGCGGCCACCGTCCGGCAGGACCTGAGAATCGACGTCCACCCTCGCCTAGTGCTGGATTCCTCAAAGGGAGTACACAAATCGGCGGCGTAGTCGTCGGGTGGGAGGGGCGGGTCTGCCCCATATCCATGGCTTGGCACGGGCGTTGAGCTGGGATGTTGTTACTGAGGTTGAACTCGTGATGTCGGTGGGTTGCTCAGGTGGGCCTGATGGTCAGGCCGGTCTCGGCGAGGCAGCCGTCTATGAGCTCGCTGCGG
>NZ_JBIAPT010000047.1:0-16399 GCF_042888425.1 Streptomyces sp. NPDC002889 | reverse complement strand
CCTCGACGGCGTCATCATCGACGACGCCGAGGTCTTCAACGACAAGCTGCGCGAGTGGGAGGACTACTACAACTACCATCGCCCCCACGGCGGCCAGACGCCCTACGAACGCCTCAAGCAGAAGACCACGACCCAGGCGTAATCGGTGATCGTCAGTTGCACACGGGTCCCATGCCCTGCCAGGCGCACGATGCTTGTAGCTAAGTGGCCGGGACAGTGGTTCCATCGTTCCGGCCACTTGAGAGCTACTTACTTGCTGACAATTTCGTGGAGCAGGGCGACAACAGCGACGCCAACTACCACGGCGATGCCGATCGGTGGGTTGAGGTACGCGATGCCTATGACGAGTGCGCCCGCTGTCAGCAGGCCAAGGGTACGTACTTCCATGACTGGGCCCCTCCTGGTGGCTCAAGGCCCGCCGCCGGTCGCAACTTCCCGGGAGCACCCGTGGCAGGCCCGTTCCATGCCCTCGTGAACGCAAAGAGGCCCTACTCCCATACGTTCCTGGGAGCAGGGCCTCTCTATGCCTTGAGGGCTAGCTCTACGACTACTGCAGCACATCAGGATGTAGCCGCAACAACCCCCTATAAGCCAACTTTTGGGCTGATTCCCGCCAACCGTGAAACGGTCAGGGGCGACGCCTACGGTGCAGAAGAGCCACAACGAGCTGGGGCAGCTCTCGCACCAGAGCTACAACGTCGGTTCGGTGAGTGCGGCAGAGCGCCACGATGCAGACGGCGGTGGCGCAAATCATCGCCAGACCAAGTACAAGCGTCACGAGCAGAGCGACGGGGTCCATGTGGATCTCCTGATTTTGGGCGCGCGGAACCAGGGCCAGGCGCCAGGGATGGAAGATCAGCGGTCGGTAGTGCCGCGTTGAATGTGCTCGACCGGTCGGTTAGCTCCGCAACTCCCGGGGTTCTAAGGAGCCGCTGTCCCAAGGAGAACGCCACATCCGCTTGTGGGTGCGGACGGTTGTCTCTCGCACCACCAGAAGAGGTGAAAATTTGTGGCGCCCCGTCGCGTCGCTGCCTTCCGGGCCCTCAGGACCCGTACAGGGCGGGGGGAGCCATTCGGTCCCGGTCGGCCCGTACAGGCTTGGGAGCGTCTCCCCGGGGCGCAGGCAGGATCTGTCCGGGCTGGGATTCCGGCGCCAAGCGGGGGCGAACAGCAGCCGCTCACTAGGGCAGACACTCTGCACCCCGGGGTGAGCTATCAGGCAGAACAGGCGCGAGATGGCGCGTAAAGGGGGCCAGGAGCGTCGAACTCGGCGTCGGCGTCGGGAACGACGATGACCCGAGAGCCGCAGAGGGTCGCTGAGGGACGCGCCGCCCTGCTCCTGTAGGTCGCCGCGCGCAGCGCGTCTGTGTTCATCGGCAGAGCCGATGGGGCTTGGAAGTCGTGCCCGAAGGGCTCCTCTTAGGTACTGACCAGCCCGTTCTCCACCAGGGGCAGCCCCACGGCGCCGCCCGTCACCCATCGGGTGACGGGCGGCGCCTCCTTCCCTCAGGTTATTAACAGGCCCTTGCGCTCGCTGCTCATGGGCGCCGCCCCCAGTAATGACCCACCGTTTCCAACTGTCCGCCGTCCCTGCAGAGCGGTCCGGGCTGACCGCCGCCTGGCGGTGTTGGCTGGCGCCCACGTCGATACCGGCCGCGCGATCGACGACGCTGCCCCTTGCTTGGCCCGTCCGAGGGTGGCGGTGGTGGGGCGCCAGGCGGCGGGCCCCCACACGGGCGCGATGGACGTCGTAGGTGGCCAGGTAGGCCAACGCGCCGCCGCGGTCGTATTTGTGGTTGACGCGCATCGCCCGGCCTGCCCGGGTACCAGGGTCGGGTGGCAGCGGCAGCGCGCCTGGATGGAAGTCTTCTCGTCCGCGGAGATCACGTACTCGTCCTCGCCCAGTGGGGCGCCGTCGAAGGTGCGGGCGTACAGATCCAGCACGCGCGCCGCCTTGGGCCGGAAGACGGGGTCGCGCACGAAGATCCAGGACTGCTGCGACGACTTGAGCGCGTCCTGATTGAGCCGGCGCCGCACGGTGGAAGGGGCGATCGACCCGGCGATGGACCGGCCGACCACCTCCCGGCCCAGCTCCGGACACGACCAGCGAGACAGCGGGGTGCCGGTCTCGGCGGGTAACTGACACGCCAGCGCCTTGACCTCGGCGACCTGCAACGCGGTGAACGAGGCCTGCCGACCGGCCACTTGCGGGCGGCCAGGGCGGGCAAGCCGCCGGTGGCGAACCTGCCACGCCAGGTGCGCACCGTGTCCACGTGCAGCCGCCTCTGCGCGGATATCCGGGCATTGGAGCACCCACGGGTAGCCAGCAGCACGACAGTTGCGCGCTTCGACGCGGGCGAGGGCTCCATCGGCTTTTTCGTCGGGCAGCGCTTCGGCGTAGGCGAGCCGGCTGAATCCCTCGATGGCGCAGTGGCTTCCGTTTGATTCACACTGCGCCTCCACGAACTCGCCGGCCCGCCTCGCGCATCCGGACGGCCAATGGGCGGTAACCAGCGGTCTTCAGCCCGCTGTCGCCACGGGCCGTTCTGCTGGTGCTCAAGCGCCGTGAGCGATCGGGACTGCGCCGACTCATCGACACCGCCGGCGCCACGAACGGCCAGAGGCGCCCTGAAGCGACCAGACCTCCCCCGACCTGACTGGCCGGCGCGACCGGGAGGGCGAGGACGACCGAGCTGTCGGCCGTAGTGGAGCAGCCCGACTCACACCGGAGCCTGTTCGACGATCGACCGGGGACCGGACTGCTCGCAACGATCTGCCACGACGGCAGGTCGGCGCCCATCAGCCCCGCTGACTCATGGAGCTTCGATTGCGGCCGCATGTCAGGGTCGTGACAAAGCGTCAACTCCCTTGATCTACGCCCGTAGATCGAACAGTGTGCTGCTCATGCCCGGGACGGAACACACCGGTCCGAGCCGTGTGCGCCATCACGCACATGACCCCCACAGGGCGCGTCCCCACAGCGCGCCGCCTAGAGGAGGACTCCCTCGTAATGGCACAGAAGCGCAGCACCAAGAACTCCCGGATCGCGATCGCGATCACCGTCGCCACGGCGGCCACCCTGCTCGGCTCGGCCACCGCCCTTCCCGCGCAGGCGGCCCCGACGGAGGGCACCGTGCTCGCGGCCGGTTCGCCGACCGCGATCAAGGACAGCTACATCGTTACGCTGAAGAAGGACGCGGGCTTCCGCGCCGCCACGCAGCAGGGCAAGGGCCTGATAGCGAAGTACGGCGGGGCGGTGAAGCAGACCTTCGGCAGCGCCCTCAACGGGTACACCGCCGAGCTCTCCGCGACGGAGGCGAAGAGCCTCGCCGCCGACCCGGCCATCGCCTCGGTCGAACAGAACCAGCGCGTCCACGTCGACGCCACTCAGCCCAGCGCCCCTTGGGGCCTGGATCGCATCGACCAGTCGGCGCTGCCGCTGTCCGGTACGTTCACCTACCCAGACGCTGCAGGCAGCGGCGTGACGGCGTACGTCATCGACACCGGCGTGAGGATCACACACAAGCAGATCAGCGGCCGGGCCTCGTACGGATACGACGAGGTCGACGGTGACACCACCGCCCAGGACGGCAACGGCCACGGCACCCATGTGGCCACCACCATCGCCGGATCGACGTACGGCGTCGCCAAGAAGGCCAAGATCGTGGCCGTCCGCGTGCTGGACGACGACGGCTCCGGCACCACCGCCGGCGTCATCGCAGGCGTCGACTGGGTCACCGCCAACCACAGCGGCCCCTCGGTCGCCAACCTGTCCCTCGGCGGAGGCGCCAGCACCGCGCTGGACACGGCCGTCAAGAACTCCATCGCCAGCGGCGTGACCTACGCGATCGCAGCCGGCAACGAAGGAGTCGACGCGTCCAGCAGCTCGCCCGCCCGTGTCACACAGGCCATCACCGTCGGCGCAACGAGCAACACCGACGCCAAGGCCAGCTGGTCGAACTACGGCAGAGTCCTCGACATCTTCGCGCCGGGCGTCTCGATCACAGCGGGCTGGAACACCAACGACACGGCGACGAGCACCATCTCGGGCACCTCGATGGCCACCCCGCACGTCGCGGGCGCCGCGGCCCTCTACCTGGCCGGGCACACCTCCGCCACGCCGGCGCAGGTCGCCACCGCCCTCGTGAACGGCGCCACCGCCGGTGTCGTGACCAGCCCGGGCACCGGCTCCCCGAACAAGCTCCTCAAGATCGTCCAGTAGCGGCAATCCCGCTTACCGCCGATGTGTTCCCCGGAGGCCCGACCGGCCTCCGGGGAACGTCCCGTCCCGGCCGGGCGGGAGAGGCCCGCCCGGCCTGGATCGGCCCATGACGGCGAACTCCCCGTCACCGAGGGCACATTGATCCGGCTCCAGGTCGACCGCCTGCCCGGCGGGCGGAGACCCGCTACCCCGTGGCTGTGGTCTTCCAGGACCGGGTCCCGGCCGGCCGTGCGGCTGCGCACCAAGGTCACCAAGGGCGCCGGCAGTCGGGCCGCCGCGCTGAGTATGGTGTTCAAGCTGATCGAATCTGCGCAGGCCCGCTGGCGCGCGGTCAACGCGCCCCACCTGGTTGCCCTGGTCCGGGCGGGAGTCCGTTTCGAGCGCGGCCAGCTGGTTGAGCGGCCGGAAGGGATAGGCATGACCGGCCTCCACACCGACGAGGAGCCCGCCGAGCACCGGCGCTTCGCCCGCTATCTGGAGGCTCTGGAAGCCGTCGCCGAGGCGGACGAGGCCGACTTGGTGGCCGCCGTCCTGCACGACCAGGACACGACGATGGCGGACAGTGCGGTGGGCCGCCATCTGGACCGCCGGGCCGCCGCCCTGCTGACCGACCCCCATTTCACGTCCTGGGCCCAGACCCTCTCCCAGGTGATCGCGGATCGCGACTTCCTCGCCCGCGCCTTGCACGAATGGACCCTGCTCAGAACCATCGCCCTGGGCAACCCATGGACCGCCGAGGAGCTCACGAGCGCATCCGACTGGTTCCAGCACTCGGCCGCAACCACGCAGACCGTGACCTCACCCGAGGCCCTCAGGCTGCTGGCCGAGCGCGGACGAACCCGCCGCGTTCGAAATGCAGCATGCCGTCAGCTGCTGCACCGGGACCAGCCCAACTGACTTGATCCACAGGTCTTGACGATTCCTCGAGGAGAGTTGGTTGGATCTGCGTTCGCGTGTGGAATCAGCGCAGAACAACTTCATCACCACCGCGCCCCGCCAACTCTCGTTTCCTCGTGACCTTCCGCGCCGGCAACTCGGCCGGAGCGGAGCCCGCTGTGACCCACCGCATTCAGGACGGCCCTGCTCCCCGGCACTGGCGGCACTCGGTTCATCCTGCTCGCCGACGAGCCGGCGCACGGTGCTCCGGACTGGGCATCGACGATCAAGGACAGCGACATCGCAACGGTCACGAGGCTGACCGAGTCCGGCGTGACGCGGTGGGAGCACACGCCGCAACAGACCCAGGGCCGCAACGTCACGACCGACGACCCACGCCGGCTCACGACGAGGAGGATCCCTTCCCATCAGGCCGCGCCGAGCCTCGCCGTGCCGGGGCCGCTCACGCCACGCACGGCAGGACGCCGTCACTACCTGCCGGTGGGCGCGGGCGTCCTACTGTGTGAGGGGCACCGTCCTCCATCCGACCAGCAGGGAGTACCAGGTTGTGAACGTCGAGATCTCCTCGCTCGTACGCGGCACCTCCGCCCAGCTCGGCGCCGGCGTCCCCTACGCGCTGAAGGTTCTGGCCGGCCAGCTGGCCGACGACCCGGACATGGGCGAGCCCTCGGGTCTGCCCGGCATCCTCAGCGTGATGATCGACGGGGACACGTTCGAGGACTGCCCTACCCTGAACGTGGGCTATATCCGTGAGCCCGACCGGATCGAGATCCGGTACGTGAACCCGGCCCCCTCCGCCGAGCCCGCCGCGGAGGACCAGGACCAGGACCAGGACCAGGAGCAGGAGCAGCCTGCCGACACTGCCGCTGCCGCGGTCACCGTACGGGAGATCGCCGACGCCTGGCAGCGCATCACCCGCTGGCTCCAGCACAACGCCCCCGACTCGTACGCCGCGCTCCGCGCCGGCGCCAGCCCCGCCGCCCTCGCCGCCCTGGAAGACGACCTTGGCGTTCAGATACCTGTCGAGCTGCGCGTCCTGTGGCTGCTGACCGCGGGCGACGACGGGGCCAACGGCTGGGGATGCCTGCCCGGCAACCGTGCTCTGATGACCCTGGACGCGGTGGCCGGCGCCTACCGGCTGAAGATGGACAACCAGGCCGACCACGACACCCTCAACGCCGACCGCCCCGAAGACGAGCGGATCACCGTGTGGAAGCCGACCTGGATTCCGGTTGTCGCCTTGGGCCCGGCTGACAGCACTTCGGGCCTGTACCTGGACGCCGCGACCGGCTACCTGGGCCGCTGGTCCCGCTACAACGAAGGCCCCGGCGAGGTACTCGACACGCTTGTCACCTACCTGGAAGAGGCTGCCGACATGCTTGAAGCCCCGGCCCTGGCCACGCGGGACAAGCCTGGCCTGATCGGTGGGGCGCTGGTGTGGCTCAGCAGTATCGACCCCGCTCAGGAAGACCGGTGGCAGCCCTTGACCGGCTGACCACACACGGGAAGGGGGCCAGCCCTGCGGACACTGTTGGTAAATGGCCCCTCTGACTGCGTCCCGCTGCCGTCAGGCAGCGGGACGCAGTCGTTCGAAGCGGGAGATACGAGTTCCGGCCCGGGGTGTGCCAGTGATCCAGGCGTCGAGCCGGGCAAGGTTCATCGCGGTGGAGGTGAAGAGGTGTTGAAGACTGGTCTCGGGGCGGCCGCGATATCGGGACCGCCGGAGGCCGAAGGTACGGACGCCTTGGGAGACGGTGGCCTCGATGCCCAGCCGGTGCTGGTAGAACTCTCCGCGGCCAACACCCACGACAGCCAGGCGCTGAAGCCGATGCTGTCCCATTTCCACATGGGACACGAATCCCACGCAGCCGAATCCAAACCCCAACGCCTCCACGCGGACAAGGCGTACGACGTCCCCCACCTGCGAGTCCAGCGAACGTCTCGGCCGCCGAAGATGGGTCATCGAACCGAACCGTCTCCTGGCTGACCGGCTACCGCCGACTCAACCACCGCTCCGAGCGACAGCCGGGCAACTACCTTGCCTTTCTCAAGCTGGCAGCTGCCATCTGCTGCTACCCGCAGCCTCACCACGCAGGACACGGTTTAAGGATGTCAGCCGCATCGGTTCATTTCCGTCGAACCGATATCGGTGCTGTACGCCCTGCTGTACGTTCGGAGCATGTCGAAACCAGTGACGATCCGAGTCCCCGAAGAGCTCCACGCGCAACTGCAGGCGCGCGCCGAAGCAGAAGGCACCACGGTCACCTCGCTCATCACCGAAGCCGCGCGCAACGCCGTCCGCGACCCCCGCCTGGAGGGCGCCGCGGAAGTCTTCCGCGCCTTCCTCACGGACAACGCTGCCGCGTTCGACGAGGCCTTCCCCCATGACGCCCCCGACCGGCCGGACGCCTCGCGACGGGCCGCCTGACCGTGGACTTCTACATCGACATCCGGTGGCTCCTGGAGCGCCAGGCGGAGGTCCTGCCCAAGCAGCCGTCCGTCCACGACTTCTCCAACCTGGTGGCCGCCGTCGCCCGCCACCGCGTCAACACTCCGCAGGTCGGCGTCACCGTCGACAACGCCTGGCGCGCGGCCGCGCTGATGCACGCCATCATCCGGCTACAACCTCTCCCGGCCCGCAACGCCCTGTTCGGATCAGCGATCTCCGTGGCCTACATGGACGCTGCCGGTGAAGGCATCAACCCGCCGTACGGCGCCCTGATCGACCTCGCACGTGACATCGACGCCGGCCGAACCGACGCGTACGACGCGGCCGACCGTATCCGCTCCTGGCGGATCTGACGCCGACCCGGCCAGACAGCGGACAGTTCGCCAGGACAGAGCCGGAAGACCCGCAGCAGGTCGCGCGCATGCGCTACCAGCTGTACGTAGAGACGACTCCAGGCCCCAGAGCACGGGGAGTTCGCCTCGGGCGCCATGTCGCGGGTACCGCCCGAGGTCGCTGCCGATCCGGCCCAGCTGCACGCGATGCGCAACAGGATCGATGCCCAGCAGCGTCAGCGTCGCAGCGATCAGCAGGAACTCGAGGGCATCGCCCGAGCGAGCGGAACGGACTCAGAAAACGACGGGGGACGGTGTGCTGGTGGACGGTTCGAGCCTCAATCATCCGACTCACCGCCTCTGCGCAGGGTCGAATCTGAACGGCGCGGACCTGGGGAGCGTCAAGGGGCGCGCGCAGCTGCCGGCCGACACCCTGCTGGGACGCCAGCAGGGTCGGGGCGGGGCAAGGCCGGCGATACTCGGCGCGCGCCCGGAGCCAGACCCCCTCGGCGCCCTGTGCTGACGGCGACCGTTCCTTGTCCTCACCGAGAAAACCATGGCTACGACGGTTGCTCCGCGAGTGCGGGCGCGACCTCGACGGCAGGGACGACGACCGGGGCAGCGGCGGGGCTGCGCCCTGCAAGACGGCAGCCGAGGCAGTCGGGGTGGCCCCGCCGTGCCGCTGTGTCGCGGACGCGCCAGGACTGCTGGGCGACCGGCCGTGGTCCGGTGGCCTTGCCCCACCCTGCCAGGTGAAGAAGCCAGCTGGTGAGCGCGGCGAAGGCGACGACGGCGCCGCCCAGCACGAGTCCTGTGGTCGAGCCGGCGGCGAACGCCACCGCCATCTGCGTGCTGCCGGCAGTGGCTATGGCGGTGCCTGCCCAGCCGGCGACCGTGTGGCCCATGTCGTGGTCTGCGTGCATGCTCATGGCCGTCTCCTCGGGAAATGGGATGCTGGAGCGGCTGACCGGGCTCACCCGCTCAGGAATATCTTATCTCGCGAGATAAATTACTTGGATGCTAGGGGGATGTGTGGTGCAGGGCAAGGCGCGTCCGGCGGCGACAGCCGACCAGGCGCTGTACGCGATGGACCGGATGATCGCGACCGCACAGTTCGGGCAGCAGGACATCGCGCGGCGGCTCGGCCTCAACGTCACGGATCTCACCTGTCTCGGCTTCCTCATCGAGGCCGCCACGGCCGGCGAGTCCCTCGTGGCGGGCGACCTCGCCGACCGGGCCCGGCTGACCACCGGAGCGGTGACCGGTGTCCTCAACCGCCTGGAGAAGGCCGGCTACATCCGTCGCCAGACGGACCCGCGAGATCGCCGACGGGTCCAAGTGGTCATGGAGAAGTCCGCACTGGAACGCATCCTCGAGGTCTACGGCCCCTTCTACGAGCGCCTGGGCATGCTCTTCGCCGACTACACCCCGGACGAAATCGCCGTACTGGCGGACTGGTTCACCCGTGCCAAAGCCCTGCTCCAGGACTCATTGGACGAAATCCGCCAAGGCGTCTCCCAATGGCCCCCGTCCGACCGCTGAACGCCGCACCGCTTCCCGCGCACATGGCGCCGGACACCGGCTTCAGCAAGGGGCAGACCGGTCCGCTCGGCTGACGTCTAAAGGAGTGGGGAGTTGGCGTCCGTCCTCGAACGGAGTCCGTCGGCGGGCCACGGGGAGCGCCTGCGGGCATCTGTCGCCGTCTGGGGGCGTGGACTGCGTGGCATCAGCGCGCCAAGGCCCCTGGCAACAAGCTTGTTTACCCACGGCGATCGCCCCGTCACCGCTAGCGTGTCTGGAATCCGCTGCCTCGGCAGGCCAGGCCGATCGTGATCGCTCTGTCCGCTGTCCTGCTTCGCTGCGGCGTATCCACAGGATGGATGGACAGCGGCGCCGGGCCGCCCGGAAGCTCGAAGGAGCATGTGTGCAGCGGCCGCTTCCCCAGGGAATCGAGTACCTGATCGAGCAATTCGATGCCTTCGCCGGAAACCGGAACGGAAGCCGGCGGTTACCGGTGATGCTGCTGCGGCGGGATGGCGGCGCTTCCGGTCCTTCCGACTCCGTAGCCGCCGCCCGTGCAGCCGGCGCTGTCGCGCGATCGGTCATCGTGGGCTACCAAGACCGCCTTTGCGAGCAGGACCTCGACCGGACGATCGACCTTGTCCCGCATGCCCTGATCGAAGATGGGAGTTTCGCTCCGCCAGCCCCCGACCCAGGCGAAAACGCGGACGCAGCAGTCGAAGAGCATGTCGCCTTGCTCGACAGCATCGTCGACCAGCTCGAGAACTCCATGCCGCACGATGCCGGCGAACTCAGGCTTCCCCGCTTCCACACCTGCCGTGCGGTTCTGGACGTATCGGTGGGTGCCGGTTCGGCCGCCAGCAAGCGACGGCGCCTGCGTGACGAGCTCTACCTCCAACTTCTCGGCCGCCGGCCGCTCCTGGGGACGCTTGCACGGTTGGCGGGCGCCACGGGCACCGGTTTCCTGGTGAACATCTGGCTTTCGATGTTCCAGCTGCTCGTCGTCGGAGTTCCCCGGCGGGTCTACGGCCTCTGGCTCAGCAGACGCCGCAGCCTGCGCTGGGTCGGCTCCCGGCGCCCCAAGGGGCCCAACTTCCTGCGGATGGCGCTGGCGATCACCAGGTCCGGCACCTCCCGGGGAAACCACGCCCTGGTCCAGCGCATGCTGCTCATGGCCCTGCTGAACGACCTGTCGAGAGCGGCCAGGCCGTCCAGGCTGTGGATCTACCGGGCCCGGCGGCAGTGGCCCTTCGTGCTGCTCCTGCCAGCAGTGGGTGACGAAGGCACGCCCGTCCGCCAGTTGCTCGACACCTATGCGGACCTTGTCCGTACCGAGCGGCCCGCTCCGCTGATGGTCCTCGGCGCCCTCGCCGGCGAACCTCCCTCGTACGCCCAATCCGTGGCAACCGATCCCCGCAGCGTCACAGGCGTTGCCGACAAGGTGCACGCGCTCTATGCCCGGGGCTCCGCCTCCGCCGTCTACCTCGTTCCCCTGTCCGCGAGCGATGACGACGGCCCCGCGGAGCGGTGGCTGGACACGAATCCGAAGGTCCCTGTGAGGGCGAACGGCCGGAGTGACTATGTACGGGCGGTGGGGGCTCCGCTCGTGGCCCTCGCCCTCGTGGCCGGTGCGACGCTCTTCGTCATGGAGGACGCCGACCGGCCGCCCTCGTGTCGGCTTGTGAGCACCGGGGAGATCGTGGGTGTCACCGACGGTCGGGAATGCCATCTGGGAGTGGCTGGCCGGGACGACGAACTGCTGGCCTTGGAGAAAATCGCCGCGCAACAGAACGACGCGGTCGTGAACAGTAGACGGCCGTACCGCACCCTGGTGTTCTTTGCGCCACTGACCGCGGAGCCCGGCGATTCCACTCCGGTCAGCATCCAGAGCCTGCGAGGCGCCCTGGCCGCGCAGAACCAGGTGAACGGCAGAGAGGGCGACATCGTTCAGGTGCGTCTTCTGATCGCCAACTCGGGCAAGTACTTCGCGTACGGCTCGCAGCGCTCCACGGGTCCCGATGTCGCCCAGGAGATCATCGACCGCAAGGACCGGGACAAGATCGCGGCAGTCATCGGAATCACGCAGAGCCGGCCGTCGTCATTCGCTGCTGTGCAGCAGCTTTCCGCAGCGAGCATCCCCATCATCGGAAATTCCGTCACGGGCAGCAAGATGGTCGACGAAAAATCCCCCTCCTACTACTTTCAGGTGTCACCGTCGAACGATCGCACCGCCGAGGTCATGGCGGAGTTCTCCAGGTACTCCGAGCAGATCGGCGAGCTGACAACAAACGTGGACGGCGACAGGACGGCGGTCGTGGTCTACGACCCGGATGACGAATTCTTCAGTGCGGATCTGAAGGAGAAGTTCTCGGAGAAATACAAGGGCGGAGACATAGTCAGCGTTCCCTATTACGAAAACCGGAACGGGCAGATCGTCTCCGAAGTGGCCAGAAACGTCTGCACCGAGGTCCGCTCCACGGGCGGGTTCATCGTCTACGCGGGACGCTCCGGAGAAATGCCAGAGCTGTTCGACGCACTGCAAGGCGCCGCGGACTGCCGCAAATCGGACGGCAAACAGGTAGCCGTCCTCTCCGAGAGCACGGCAGCCAAGTACCTTCAGGACCCCGCAGACATGCTCAAGAAGCATTCCGTACTGAAGCCTTACTACGTGATGTTCAACAACTCCAACGGAAAGGAAACCCCGGACAGTCCGTACTCGGAGTTCACTTCCCACTTCCGGGACGTATTCACAAATGGGACGGTGCCGGAGGGAAATGCAGCAGGAGCCTATGATGCACTCCGCGTGGCCTCCGAAGTGATCAACTCGGTCTACGCCCAGTACAAGACCTCGGAAAACACCGACGCCCGCTTCCAGTCGACGGACGTGTACGCGCGACTGTCGAATCCAGGCATCCAAAACTTCTCGGGCGCATCCGGACTCCTCTCGCTCGACACCCGGAACAAGTACCCACCGAATAAGGCCGTCTACATTCTCGAGTCACACCTGGACAAGAGCGTGACCACCTGGATGGCCTGCGGCCTTCTGCCCGACCAGCCGCCCGGCCTGAATGACCCGGACACCTGGGGCACGACCGGGAGGGAACACCGCTGTCCGTGAGTGCCGGATGCAGATCTTGCAGCCATGGACGCTGGATCACGGAGTACGGGAAGGCCACGGCGGTCTCCTTGCGCGGCCGCCGCCTACCTGGAGGCGCACCGTGGATGACACACCCCCCTTCCGCCCGAACGCACTCGACTCCATCCTCACCGACGCGGCCACGCTCAGCTTCGCGATGTCCTGCGAGGAGCGCACCGGCGCACTGCTGGCCACCCTCGCCGCCTCCAAACCAGGCGGCCACATGGTGGAGCTCGGCACCGGCGTCGGCGCTGGCACGGCCTGGCTGCTCCACGGCATGAGCCCCGATACCCGCCTGGCCAGTATCGAAGCCGATCCCGCGGCGCAGGCAGTCGCGGCCAAGCACCTCGACCACGACGCCCGCGTCACGTTCGAATCAGCCGACGCCGACACCTGGCTCACTACCTACACCGGCCCGCCCCTCGCCTACGTCGACTGCCGCCCGGGAAAGTTCCACCGACTCGCCGACCTCATCGCCCTGCTCGAGCCCGGCGGCCTCTACATCGTCGACGACCTCCTTCCCCAGCCGACCTGGCCAGAGGACCACCAGCCCCGGGTCGACACCTTCCTCGCACGCCTGTCCGAACACCCCAACCTGCTTGTCACACCGCTGAGATGGGCCTCCGGGCTGCTCATCGGGACTCGAGTGTGAGGGTCTATCGTGGGCGGCATGTCCGCCCCTGAGCTGATCCGTATCGTCTCCCGCGACTCACCGATGGCACTGGCCCAGGTGGAGCGCGTCCGCGCCGAGCTGGCCGCGCTCCACCCTGGCACTCGCACCACGGTGGTGCCGGTGAAGACGACCGGTGACAAGTGGATGGGTGACCTCTCCCAGGTGGAGGGCAAGGGCGCGTTCACCAAGGAAGTCGACGCCGCGCTCCTCGCAGGCGAGGCTGACCTGGCGGTCCACTGCGTCAAGGACGTTCCCGCCGACCGGCCGCTCCCGGCCGGCACCACCTTCGCCGCCTTCCTCAAGCGCGATGACATCCGCGACGCCCTCATCCACCCCGGCGGCCTCACCCTCGACCGGCTGCCGCCCGGCACCCGCATCGGCACTTCCTCGGTCCGCCGCATCGCCCAGCTCGCGGCATCCCATCCGCATCTGGAATGTGAGCCGTTCCGCGGCAACGCCAACCGCCGCCTGGAAAAGCTCGCCGCAGGCGAGGCCGACGCACTGCTGCTGGCCGTCTCCGGTCTTGAGCGGATCGGCCGCACGGACGTGATCACCGAGATTCTGTCCCCTGAGCAGATGATGCCGCCGATCGGCGCCGGGATCCTCGCCCTGCAGTGCCGCGAGGACGACACCGCCCTCATCAACACGGTCAGCGACCTCGGCCACCCCGACACCCATCG
The DNA here is from genome assembly GCF_042888425.1 of Streptomyces sp. NPDC002889. Lineage (NCBI taxonomy): Bacteria > Bacillati > Actinomycetota > Actinomycetes > Kitasatosporales > Streptomycetaceae > Streptomyces > Streptomyces sp. NPDC002889. The sequence continues at coordinate 2,489 of NZ_JBIAPT010000047.1, read as the reverse complement.
CGAGGCCACGGCCGAGCGCATGTTCCTCCATGTCCTCCAAGGACACTGCAACAGCCCCATCGCCGGCTACGCCAAAGCCGGACGAAGCGGCGAACTCTCCCTGCGCGCCTGCGTGTTCGCCCCCGACGGCAAGACCGTCCTCAACGCCCACGAATGGGCCGGACGCCTCGATCCCCAAACCCTCGGCACCTCCGTCGCCGTCGCCCTCCTGCGCCAGGGCGCCCGCGACCTCATCGACAGCATCGCCCACTGATGGCTCGCCTGCAGGGCCGCTGTCTGCGGTTGTGCCCGCCGTGTCGGTCACCAATCTCAGCCGGGACCAGTGGGGTTGTGGTCTTTTGACGGCGCCGGCGGCGACAACCGCACGGACCTCTACCAGGACCGCCGCCACTACGTGTGGGACAACCGCGGCCGCCCCGTCGACACCGAAACCTGGGGCCGCAACCACCACCGACGCAGCCGAACCGGCCGGTGACCGGGCCGTCTGCCCCTGGAGAGCAGCACCCCGCCGAACCGGTTGCGCCATGCCCCATCACGAATCCGACACACGTGCCCGGTTCCCCACCACACAGACCATGATCAACGAGCAGGGGGCCGATGCGCCACCGCCAACCACGCACGAGCTCGTTAGTCGGCGCCAGGCCACAGCATCGGCAACGGCCCAGATCAGCTGGACTCCGCTGAAGCAGGCGTGCGGCTGCGTTGTCGACTGGGGCGCTGACCTGCCAGACGAGATGATCGTGCAGCCTCGAGCGGGCGCTCGTGGGCCGGACTACTCCCCGCACTTGGTCATGGGCTTGGCGGCCGCTACCGCCTCTGCGAGCCGCTTGCTGAAGTTGTTGCTGTTGTTGGTGTTTCTGCTCAGCTCCGGGAGCTCCTGGGGGCCTGCCGAGGGCGCCAGAGGGGCGTCGCTCTGGCGCCTCCACCCCAGGCTCTGCGCGTCACGGAACCAGACCGTCTCTACTCGGATGCGCGCGTCGGCCGCGAACTCGTCTGCCTTACGCCCCACTACATTTGCCGGGAGGGAGATCTTCGAGCACGGTGGGAGGGTTTCGATCAGGACGAGGAAACTTTGGCCGTCGGTCTTTCCGGGAGACGTGGCGGTGCCCTTGACGTAGACGGCTGTCACGGGGTCCAGCGACCGGTTCGCCAGCACGCCGCTGATCCCGCCGTTCTTCTGCCGCTCTGACCAGGCGGAGACCATCGACGCCTGTCGGCGCTCCTGCGCCCCTGCATCCTCCCGGGACTGCTCCAGCTGGTCGATGGCAACCTGGGTGGCGTAGTACGTGCTTACACCGGTGAAGGCCAGGCCGCCGGCCGCCACCAGCACCGAAAGGATGGTCGCGTACAGGGTCCAGTCGAACCGCCGCCACCACGGTCGGACCGGCTCCTGCCTGACCATCCGTGCCTGCTCCGCCTCGTCCCCGCGCTCCCTCACCCGAACCGGTCGGGGGCGCCGACGCACCCTTAACCGAGCCTGCCGATCCCCGCTGCGCACCATCCGGCTTCCCCCGTGCTTGATCAGTGTCCCGGTCACCGCGACCGCCCGTGCAGGGCGGTCGCGGTAAGGACTGCTCAGTTCGCGTCCGGGTTGCGGTGTGAAACCGGACGGGAGGATGCAATCCAGCGTCGTAGACGGACCCTGACAACGCGGCCTCGTGCATTCTCGGCCGGCAGCTCGGGAAGGTAGTCTAGAGGCTCTTGCTCCTCATAGGGGCTGCAGTCGGGCGAGCAGGGTTCCCGCGAGGGCCATGTGACGGTGCCCAGGCTCGAGGACACGCTGCGCGTCGTTGAGAATCTGCGTGAGTTCATCTCGCGCCTGCTCGCTGCAGCCTTCACCAACCAGCGCCTGAGCCTTTTGCAGACGGCTGTGGATGGCATGCGGGTGGTCGGGGCCAAGGACGCGACTTCGGTCGGTCACCAGCTGAGTGAACGCCACGGTGGCTTCGACGGTCCGTCCGGCCCGGGCTGCAAAAGCTGCCTGGGTGCTGCGTATGGCGAGTGTGTGCGGGTCGTCCGGCCCGAGGCATCGCTGGGCATCCGCCAGGAGCTCGCCCAACTGCCGCTCTGCCTCGGCGAGATCGCCATGCAGGCTGAAGAACCAGATAAGGCTGCGCCGGGCAGCAAGAACCTGCGGGTGGTCGGGTCCTTCCAGCCGTAATCGGTCGTCGAGGAGAGCCTGCAACTGTCGGACGGCCGCCTGGGTCTCTCCCGCTTCTCCAGTGAAGTAGGCCTGCTGGTGCCGCGCGGCCAGTGTGTCGGCGTGCTCCGGACCCAGGGCGGCGATTACGGCAGTCACCAGTTCACTGAATGCGGATGCGGCCGCCTGCGAATCGCCGCTCTCTCCGGTGAAGAACGCCCACTGATGGCGGGCAGCCAGCGTATCGGGGTGACCTAGGGTCTGTCGTCAAATGATCTTGCGTGGTGGATCATGGTCGGGTGATACGTCGCCATGAACTGTCGGATGCCGAGTGGGAGTTCGTCCGTCC
>NZ_JBIAPT010000046.1:0-20996 GCF_042888425.1 Streptomyces sp. NPDC002889 | reverse complement strand
CGGGGCCAGGGCTGCGGGGTCCTCGGCGTTGTCGAACACCAGCAGCCACCGCCCCCGCGTGCGCAGCTCCTCCGCCAGCGCCTCCAACGCCTCCCTCGGCGGAGTATCGGCCTGTGCGGCTCCGGTCTTGACTGCCAGCGCGGCCAGCTGGTCCGGGATCAGGGCCGGCTCTTCGGAGTGGATCCACCAGGCCAGTTCGTACTCGCCGGCGAACCGGTGCCCGTACTCGATCGCCAACTGCGTCTTGCCCACCCCACCCCGGCCCCGCAACGCCTGCACCGCCACCCGCGACCCCGACGACAGCTGCTGACGCACATGCACCAGCAACCCGTCGCGTCCGGAGAACCCGGCGTTGCGCCCCGGCAGGTTCCACACCCGCGGCAGACTCCCCGGCAACCGCGGACCCGACCCACCCATCCCCCGCAAACGGCCCCCACCACCACCAGCACCAGGAAACGCCGGCTCACCATCCGGACGCCGCGGACCCGCCACCGCCCCCAGCAGCACCCGCCGCGCCTCCTCCACCGCCAGCCCCACCAGCGAGGGAGCGAGCAAAGGCCGGAGTATCGCAGGCGCGGAAGCGCCGTCGAGACGTAAGGGGATCAGCTTTTCCTTCGCCGCCACCACGGCCGTCCACTCCTCCGTGGTGAACCGCTCGGGATCGAAGTACGCGGCAGAGAACAGCGCCAGCATCCGGCCCGAGGCCAGGGCCTCGTTCATCTTCAGGACGAAGTTGTCACCCGCACCCCAGTCCCAGTAATCCAGCTCCACGTCGTAACCGGCGTCCTGCAGCTGCCAGGCCACCCACTCCGCCCACGCCCGGTCCGCCCCCGCATGACTGACGAACACCCGCCCACCGACCTCGACCATCCAGCCCTACCCCACGACGCCGCCCTGCACGAGACCACCGACACTAGGCCAAACCACCCCGCACCCGCCGCACTTCACCAAGCTCAGCGGCCAGGCCGCAGACTCCGGCCTCATCCTGATACGAGAAAGCGTCTTGGCAAGCTCGACAGACCCCGCGCTCAACGCTGCTCCCTTGAGGCGGATGCGGTCGCTGAAGCCGGGCAAAGACGACTGGACTGAGTCCGTGGGCGCGGCGACAGTGTGACCCGGTCAGCGGGAAAGTGCTCGAGACCGATGACACTGGAAGCATCGCTGACGTATAGATTCAGGCTGGCGTTGAGGTTTTTGAGCGGGGTTATGTCGGGTGCCCAGCCACGGCATGACAATGACAGGCGCTTCAGTTGGGGGAAGAGGTCGGGGATAAGGTCTAGCTGCAAATCCGAACGCTCGGTGTGGATGTGAAACTCTTCGAGATCGGGCAGGCGAACGGCCTGTGTGAGGTCGCAAAAGTCGCCGAGATACAGCCCTATAAGCTGAGGAAGCTTTGTAAGCTCTTCCCATTCGATCATGTCGAGGGGCTGATTGAGAATTAGCCGCTGAAGGTTCTGCCAGCGGGCTATGCCGACGAGAGACGTGGCAATCTGATTTCCCAGTGACAGGTTGGTTAGGGTCGAGGGCGCCGGGAATCCGGCGAGATTAACGCCGGGCAGTCGCGTGTACAAGGCCAGTGCAGTAAGTTCCGGCAAGTCGCCGAGAGCGTCGAACGAGAGTTCATCGGGTACTTGCAGCAGATGAAGGCGGGACAGTTGCAGACCGGAGAGCTCTCGCAGATCAGTCAGAGCCGAACCCTGCAGGGCGAGTTCCTCAAGGATTGTTAGGTCTCTTACGAATCGGAGTGAGGTGAGCCTAGGTGCGTCAATACCTGAGAAGCTGAGCCTTGTTCTTCTATTGCAGGCATTGTTGGCAGTGCATCATCAATGAGTGCTACGGCGGTGGCATGATCCATCTCGGTCTGCTGGTTGCGGATCAGCCAGTACGCAAGTCGCTTCAGCAATTGCATGCTTTGCTTCTCGGTGAGTTGGATTCCTTCGGGAACAACGATGCTGCGCTCGCGATCGCGGCGAACCAAGAGCATGGAAAGCGCTGCTTCATACAATTCCATCCGGCTATGCGGCAGGTGTCCACGACGTTCCCGATGTAGCGCACAGATCAGAGCGCACATCAGCGGTGTCGTTGACAGTTGAGCGAGGTCCCGCTGCGTGCGCACCGTGATCTTGAGTGCGGCTTCTAGACTCTCCAGGTGCGCCCGCTCGGCTTCAGATTCAACGCAGTGTCGGGCCGCGTTGTGCCATCGTTGTACGAATAATCCAATGTCGACACCACTCATGGGGCGCACCGTAAGCTCTGTGAAGCCTTGGGCTGCTAGCCATCCGTCTGGAACGGCTGAAGGTCGAGTGGTGACTACGAAATACGCATTCGCATAGGCGGACAGGAGTCCGAGCAGCCATTCTCGAGTTGCCTTACGGCGCTCCTCAGGGACTTCATCAACACCGTCAATCAGGATCAGCGAAGAGCCCGAGGAAAGCACATCGTCTGCCCATCCCGAAGGTTGCATACCCGCCAGGGGCGCATCGACTGCGGTGAGAAATTCATGCGGTGAGGGCAGCGAACCTCGACGCACAAGGGTGCGCAGCGGAAGGACGAATGGGACTCGGCCACGCCAATCGGCGAGCTCCTCCGGCAGGCCACCGTCCGCTGCCGCCACAGCCAGCCACTGCAACAGCGTCGTTTTCCCACTGCCGGCCAGTCCCTTGAGCAGCACTCGGCGATGCCCCGACAAGGCATGTTCAGCTCGCCGCACCACACCATCAGGCAGCTGGGCCTGATCACTAGATATGCCCCAAGTGGCCGATTCGGCCGCCAACTCCAGGCTCAAGTACGCAGCATCCAGAGGCCAGGATGCCCGCTCTGGTCCACCTTCCCTTCGCCGTATCCGTTGAGCGTGCCCGTGGGCCATCTGTGGGCCAGTAGATCGGTTGTGGGCCGGCGGAACGAGGTCTGAGCAGGCCACAGCGGCTACGCGGGGGGCTACGTGACGCTCTTGAAAGCCGTTCCCGGCGACACCGTGGTCTATGGCCGTCTCTGCGTTGTAGGAGCGCTCTGGGCCTCGCGCTGATCCGGGCGAGAAGTGACCTGGCAAGCGATGTAGTGCGGTTGCCAGCATTGGGGCGGCTCTCGCAGGCCACAGTCTGGGAGCCCTGGGGAGCCACCCCGGGAGCCACACACCACGACACTCGACGGACTCTCACGGACTCCGGCGGACGATCGCCAGGGGTGAACACTTGGGTTGGCTCCTGGCGAGCGTCGCCTTCTCTGGTGCCGCCTTACCTGGCAGGTAATCGACGGCCGCCCATGCCCCCGCCCCCGCCGCGCAGGCCTCAGATCGTCGCCGTGTCGATCACGAACCGGTAGCGCACATCGCTGGCGAGCACCCGCTCGTACGCCTCGTTGATCTGGTCCGCACGGATCAGTTCGATCTCCGCGCCCAGGCCGTGCTCGGCGCAGAAGTCGAGCATCTCCTGGGTCTCCCGGATGCCGCCGATTCCGGAGCCCGCCAGGGTCTTGCGTCCGCCCATCAGGGAGAACACATTGAGGGACACGGGCTCCTCGGGGGCGCCCACGTTCACCATGGCGCCATCCGTCCGCAGCAGGCTCAGGTACCTGTCGAACGGCAGCGGCGCGGACACGGTGGAGACGATCAGGTCGAAGGTGCCGGCCAGTGTCCCGAACGTCGCGTCGTCGGCGGTCGCGTAGTAGTGGTCGGCGCCGAGCTCGAGGCCGTCGTCCTTCTTGCGCAGCGACTGGGACAGCACGGTCACCTCGGCGCCCAGCGCGCGGCGACTTCGCCGCGCTGCCGCCGCAGGAGCGGAACATGGCGAAGCTGGTCTTCCTGGATCCGAACGCGCCGGATCTGTACATGGACTGGCAGTGCAAGGCGACCGAGGTGGTGAGCGTGCTGCGGCTGTACGCGGGCTGCTGTCCGGACGATCCGCAGCTGTCGGCACTGATCGGCGAACTGTCCGTGAAGAGCGAGGAGTTCCGCACACTGTGGGCGGCGCACACGGTGCTGGAGAAAGGTCACGGGGCCAAGCGGCTGCACCATCCGCTGGTGGGCGAGATGACGTTGTCGTACGAGACGCTGAGCCTCCCCGACGACCATGACCTTGCGCTGGTGATGTACCACGCCGAGCCCGGCACGCGAGCCGCTGAGTCGCTGCGGCTGCTGTCCGGCTGGGGTGTGGACGAGGCGGCGAGCGCCGACGCCGTGTGACACACGCCCGCCTCACGGCGGCACGTTCAGAGTTTCGCGGCCCATCGCTATCGAGGGTGCAGGTGGGGCCCGAATCCGCCGGCCTCCAGCAGCGACCGGCCCGCCTCGGGCGCATTTGTGCCGGCGTCTCAGCCTTCCTCGTCGCGTTCCTCGTCGTCCCCGCGCCGACGGAGCACTCGCTCGGCAATCCCGCTGGAGAGCTTGCCCGTCACCGATCTGGCTCGGTCGAGGGTCTCGTTACCGAGGCGCCTGGCGGCATTGACGCCCTCTGCTCCCGTCTCGAGCACCTTGTCCCTCGTCTCCGCGGCCGCGTCCACCCATCGTCTCGCGTCCAATGACTGTCGACCGCGCTCGATCCCGAGCCGCCCGTGGAAGTCAACGACGGCGATCGCGACATGGTTGCTCGAATGCACCACAGCTGGGGACGCGGTCGGGTGCAGCAGCACCTTCGTGTTGGCCGTGCCGACAGCCGCATCCACGCGGGCCATCAGACGCTCGGTGCTCCGTGAGATGAGTTCCATCCGGTTCTGCCGGGCAGCCCGAAGTGCGAGGCGATGCCGGTCCAGCTCATCCGGCTCATCCGGAGACGCATCCAGCACGCGGTCGAGTTCGAGCACGGCGATCGCGTCGTGCAGTTGGAAGCAACGAGCCAGAACGGCGAGCCACTCCCGAACTGTGAACTCTGCGTCCTTGGACGCCTTGGCGAGATCACCGATCTTGGTGTTGTGCTCCATCTTCTCGGCGAGCGCGTCGAGTTGACGCAACGCGTAGGCCTGGGTTCGCGCGATCGTCATCGACGTGGCCTGCACCTTCGACCACGTGACCTCGGAGACCCGACCCACCTGCTCTCGGACGATCATGGCCTCCTCGATGACGAAGCCCGCTCCGATCATGTCCGCCAACACCGCGTCCTTCTGGGCGCGGAGCACGTCGTCGACCTTCTCGTCGATCGCGGCGAGATAGTCGGTGATCTCGTCCATGGTCTGCTGCATCGCAAGCTGCGCCATGAGCCCCGCGGCACCAGCCAGAAGCGCCGGGTTGGTCAGAAGCGATCCGGGCGTCCTCGCCAATTCGAGGAGTCCCTTGATCTTGCCGTTCTCTGTCAACACGGCACGGCTGACACCCGGATTCGAACCTTTCATCAGCCCGTACTTCTTGAGAGCTTGCGCGGACTGCTCAGTCAACTTCACCCAGCGACCCGAGTTGGCTGCAATCTCGGAACCTGTCTGCGCGGCTCCAGCCACGGCACTGAGGGTGGATCCGAGCCTTGGCAGTCCGAGGTCCTTCGACGGCAGTCCTTCGGAGACGAGGAAGCGTTCGACAACCGTCGGACTTCCGATGACCGCCAGGCCATCGCCGTCGCTGATCAGCTGAATGTCGTCATCCATCGTCGGCTCCTGAAGTGGCTCTTCGCAGTTGAGGGCGTGGGCGGTGTGCGCGGCGGTGGCCGGGTAGGGGTCGAGGTCTTCCGATGATGGAAGTTCTCGCACTGCCCATCTGGAAGACCTCGACGTGCCTGACGCTACCTTCGCCTGCCCTGACCTGACTACGTTCTGTCGCCTCGATGAGCTCGGCTTGGAGGTGACCGGGCAGCGTGTGGAGCCGGATCGGCCGGTTCTTGCCTGCCGCGTCGTGGGCGTCGAGACCGACGGCTGGTGCCGCCGCTGCGGGTGTGAAGGAGTGCCACGGGACACGGTCACGCGGCGAGCTCGGACGGACCATGGCCAAGCGGGCCGCCGACGTCCTGGCCTACTTCGACCGCCCCCGGCACCAGCAACGGCCCCACCGAGGCGATCAGCGGCAGGCTCGAGCACCTGCGCGGCTCCGCGCTCGGCTTCCGGAACCTCACCAACTACATCGCCCGATCACTGCTCGAGGCCGGCGGCTTCAGGCCGCCGCTGCACCCTGGATCGTGAAGAGCCGGTTTCGCCTGGACGTAGGCGATGGTGCGCTCGCGTCGGTAGCCGAGGTGTTCGTTGACGGCCAGCATCGGGCCGTTCTCGTCGGCGACTGTGGTCGCGATCTCGCGTACGCCGGGGTGCGCCGCGGCGACGGCGGTGACCATATGGCGTTTGACGGCCCGGCCGAATCCGCGGCCGCGGTGGGCAGGCACGACCACCGTGTCGTACTGCAGGGCCCGTACGTCCGACGGGTCGCGGAGCACCAGCTCGGTGTACGCGGCAACGGCGTCGGTGCCGCCCGCCGTGTGCACCACCGCCGAGGAGAGGATGACACCGCCGCGGTCCTCGATCACTTGGGCGGCGGCCCGTACCCGCTCGGCGTCCCACGTGGGGGTGGCCTGGTCCATGTCGCCGCTGGGAGCGTCCTCCATCGCGTTGTGTGCCTCGGCGAACGCGGCGGCGAAGGCGTCGGGCACGACGCCGGTCCAGTGCACGTACGTGTAGCCGTCGGGCAGTGGGGGCTGCACCGGGTGGGCGGCGACGGCGTCGGTGATGTTCTGCACGTACCACGCCAGCGGCAGCACGTTCACGAAGCCGAGGCGGGTGGCGAACGTCTCGCCCGCGCCGCCGAGTTCGATCTCGGCGGAGACCGAGGTGCGCCCGCCGGCGGCGAGTTCGTCGCGTACGGCGCTCCAGAGCCGCGTGGCGATGCCCCGCTGCCTTGCCCTCGGGTGCACGGCCAGCACATCGAGGAAGGCCGTGTGCCGGTTGCTCTCCTCATGGAACAGCACCAGTGACGCCACCCCGTCGTACGAGCCGTCGGCGGCCACGGCCGCCAGGTGCACGGCCTCGGCGTTCACCGAGGGCTGCCGGAGCTTCCCCTCGGTCTGCACCCGGCCCGGCGGTGGCACCTCGGCGGGCAGGTCGCTGCGGTGAGCGGCCCGGACGACGGCGTGCCAGGCGGCCACGGCCGTGTCGGCCGGCGGGGAGGACAGGCGGATGATCGTCATGCCGGGACCGTACGGGCATACCCTGCGTCGCGCAGGTCGATTAAGGGCGGAGACGGCAGCGGCGGCACCCGAGGGGTGCCGCCGCTGCCGTGTCAGGGTCCGCGTGGTGGATCAGACGGCGGAGCCGGCCTTCCACTGCGCCCAGTCCAGGTTCCAGCCGTTCAGGCCGTTGTCCGGCTTGATGGTGGTGTCCTTGGAGTTCTTGACGACCACCACGTCACCGACGATCGAGTTGTCGAAGAACCAGGCGCCGGGCTGGTTCGGGTCGCCCGCTCCCTTGACATCGTTCAGACCGACGCAGCCGTGGCTGGTGTTGACGGAACCGAAAACGCTGTCGGCGCCCCAGTAGTTGCCGTGGATGAACGTGCCGGACGAGGACAGCCGCATTGCGTGCGGGACGTCCTTGATGTCGTACTCGCCCTTGCCGTCGTCGTCCGTGAAGCCGACCGTCGCACCGTTCATCCGGGTCTCCTTGAACTTCTCGGAGATCACCATCTGGCCGTTGTACGTGGGGTTCTCGGGCGAACCGGCGGAGATCGGGATGGTCTTGACCGTCTTGCCGTCCTGGGTGACCGTCATGGTCTTGGCGGAGGCGTCGACGGTGGTGACCTGGTTGCGGCCGATCGTGAAGGTGACCGTCTTCTGCTGGACACCGAAGACGCCGGGTGCGCCCTCGACGCCGTCCAGCTCGAGCTTCAGGGTGACGGTCGAGCCCTCCTGCCAGTACTGGTCGGGGCGGAAGTCCAGGCGCTGGCCGTTGAACCAGTGGCCGACGATCTCCTGACCGCTGCTGGAGGTCACGGTGATGCCGGACTGGACGGCCTTCCTGTCCGTGATCGCCTTGTTGAAGTTGATCGACACCGGCATGCCGACGCCGACGGTGGAGCCGTCCTCGGGCGTGAAGTTGCCGATGAAGCTGTTGTCGGGCGAGACGGTCGTGAACGAGGAGTTCTCGTGGGCTTCCAGGCCCTTGGCGTCCTTCGCCGTCGCGGCGATCTTGTACGTGGTCGAGCGCTGGAGCGGCGCGTCCGGCTTCCAGCTCTTGCCGTCGGCGGCGAGCGTGCCCCTCACCGCCGCACCGTCCGCCGTCGTCATGGTCACCTCGGTGAGAGTGCCCTCACTGACGGTCACCTTGGCGGCGTTGTTGATGCTGGCGTTCGTCGCGCCGTTCTTGGGCGAGATGGCTATTCGGGCCTTGGAGGTGTCCTTCGCGGCCGCCTCGTCGACCTGGGCCTGTGACGTCTTCGAGCTGTCGGCGCTGCCGCTGTTGTCCCCGTCGTCGGAGCATGCCGAGAGCGCCAGCACGCCACCGAGCATCGCGGACGCGACCATCAGGCCTTTGCGCCGCTTGCTGTCCGTCATCACACGCTTCTCCATCGTCGCCGATTTCCTCTGACCACTCACCTGGTCAAACACACATTCCGGGCGATCCGGTTCCACCATCGGGAAAGATGTGGGGAACGCCACTCGCCGAAAACTCGACCCACCGACCTGATCGACGCAGCTTCCGCCGCGCCGGTTGCAACCGGTTCGCCGATCGACACGGATATGACCGGGCCCTGGTTCGTCTGCCCGGCGACCCGGGGCCCGATGCCTGTCACATTCCCGCGGCCCGCCTACCGGCCGCTGTCACCGCCGGCATCGTCCGCGACGTCCTCGTCGTCGGAATCCGCGTCGTCCACGTCATCCTCGTACGCTCCGTCCTCCTCGTCCAGATCCCATTCCTCCGCCTCGGGGTCGTACTCGATCTGTTCGCTGCTCCACGACGCCTGCGCGAGCTCGACTCCCGGCACCTGGGCGACCAGGTCGAACGGGTCCACAAGATAGGCGAGCGCCTCCGCCTCGTCCTCGCGGACCGCGGCCCGGGCGTGCGCGCGCTCCTCGTCCGGCATGAACTCGTCGGCCGCGATCCGTTCCAGGGCCGCGCCGGTCAGGGCGCCGGAGTCCCCGATCTCCAGCACCAATTCCACGCGCAGCCGCACAAACTGTGATGTCTCAGAAGTAGTCATACGACGGAGGGTAGGGCTCCCGCACCCGCGGCTTTCCCACGACCCGCTGCTTTCACTAGCATCAGCGCACCCGGCCAATTCGAAGATGCCTCAAGGGGGATCGAGTCCGTGTCCGTCGCACGTCGACCGCTGCTGACCGCCACTGCCGCAGGGACTTTGCTGTGTGCGCTGTGGTTCGTCCCCTCGGCGAACGCCACTGCCGAGAAACAGGCGCAGGAGCATCGGAGCGGCGGCTCGACGGCCGCCACGGCAACGAACCACACGGCCACGCAGGGTGAGCAGGAACTGCTCCTCGCGCAGACCGGCAGCATGAACACCACCCCGTATCTGATCACCGGGACGGCCTTCCTGGGCATCGGCGCGGGCTTTGTCGCCTATTCCGTGCGCAGGCGTACCGCGCTGCCGGCCGCGTTCTGATCTCAGCGCAAAGGCCGCCCCGCGGCGGGGCGGCCCTTGCGCCGTGTCGGCCGCCGGCCCTGTCCGGACCTAGGCCAGCGGGCCGGTCACCGGCTCCACGGCCTCGACGAGCTTTCCGTCCCTTACGAACGCGTCCGCGGCCTCCAGGTCGGGCGCGAGGAACCGGTCAGGGCCCGGGCCCTCCACGCCCGCCGCTCGCAGCGCCGTGATGGCGGCCTGCGAGGCGGGAGCGGGGGTCAGATGGCGCCGCAGTTCGATCGCGCGGGTCGCCGCGTACAGCTCCACGGCGATGATCCGGTTGAGGTTGCCCACGGCGGTACGCAGCTTGCGCGCGGCCGACCAGCCCATGGAGACGTGGTCCTCCTGCATGGCGGAGGACGGGATGGAGTCGGCCGAGGCCGGGACGGCCAGCCGCTTCATCTCGCTGACCAGGGCCGCCTGCGTGTACTGGGCGATCATCAGGCCCGAGTCGACGCCGGCGTCGTCGGCGAGGAACGGCGGCAGGCCGTGCGAGCGGTTTTTGTCGAGGAGCCGGTCGGTGCGGCGCTCGGCGATGGAACCGAGATCGGCGGCGACGATGGCCAGGAAGTCGAGGACGTAGGCGACGGGCGCGCCATGGAAGTTGCCGTTGGATTCCACCCGCCCGTCCGGGAGGACGACCGGGTTGTCGACGGCGGAGGCGAGCTCGCGGTCGGCGACCAGGCGGGCGTGCGCCAGGGTGTCCCGGCCGGCGCCCGCGACCTGCGGGGCGCAGCGCACGGAGTACGCGTCCTGGACGCGGGGCGCTTCCTCCTCCTGGAAGTGGCCGGTGAGGCCGGAGCCCTTGAGCACGGCGGCCATGTTCGCGGCGGAGGCGGCCTGGCCGGGGTGCGGGCGGATGGCGTGCAGTTCGGGGGCGAGCACCTTGTCCGTGCCGAGCAGGGCCTCGAGCGACAGGGCCGCAGTGATGTCGGCGGACTTGTAGAGCCGGTCGAGGTCGGCGAGGGCCATGACGAGCATGCCGAGCATGCCGTCGGTGCCGTTGAGAAGGGCGAGGCCCTCCTTCTCCCGCAGCTCGACGGGCTCGATGCCGTGGGCGGCGAGAAGTTCGCCGGCGGGGCGGACGGTGCCGTCGGGGCCCTCGGCGTCACCCTCGCCCATGAGGGCAAGGGCGCAGTGGGACAGTGGCGCGAGGTCCCCGGAGCAGCCGAGGGAGCCGTACTCGTGGACGACGGGCGTGATCCCGGCGTTCAGTACGTCCACCATGGTCTGCGCGACCTCGGGGCGTACGCCGGTGTGGCCGGACGCGACGGTCTTCAGGCGCAGGAACATCAGCGCGCGGACGACCTCGCGCTCCACCCTCGGGCCCATTCCGGCAGCGTGCGAGCGCACGATGTTGCGCTGCAGCTGGGCACGGAGGTCGGGGCTGATGTGCCGGCTGGCGAGGGCGCCGAATCCGGTGGAGACCCCGTAGACGGGCTCGGGCTTGGCGGCCAGTGCGTCCACGATGGCGCGGGCCGCGGCGAGGGCGGTGCGGGCCTCGTCGGAGAGCTCGATACGGGCGCCCCCGCGGGCCACGGCGATGACGTCGGCGGCGGTGGTACCGGACGTCCCCACCACGACTGTATGCATATCCATATTCAGCAGCGTACGGACTGAATCCAAACCTGTCACCAGTGGTGGCCAAGTTGACCCCTTACTCGTCGGTACGCACCGTCAGGGCTCGCTCCACGGCTCCCGGTCCTCCTCCGGGCGCGCGTCCCGGAAGCGGCGACGGTCCTGCGGCGAGCGCGGCGGGGTGTCCGCGAGCCGGATGACCGTGCCGTCGCGGCCGGCGACCACCGGCTTCGGGGAGCGCGCCGCCTTCGCCCGGTACTGGGCGGCGTCCGCGAGCCGGAACAGCCGCCGGGCGGAACGGACCTCGCCGATCGGGTCACCGGTCGAGGCGACCCCGCACGCCACGCCCTCGCCCAGCTCCAACTCCTGTGCCCGCAGACACAGTTCGTCGGCGACGCGGACGACCTCGTCGGACGGGGGGCCCACCGTGACCAGACAGAACTCGTCGCCGCCCAGCCGGGCCGCCAGTGCGCCCGGGAGCATCGCGCCGCACAGCGACAGGACCGACCCGAACCGTTCCAGCAGCCGGTCGCCGACCGCATGGCCAAGGGTGTCGTTCACCTGCTTGAGCCCGTTGACATCGCACACGACGAGGCTGACGACCGAACCGTCCGCGTGGTACTCCTCGAGCGCCTCGTCGAGCCGGGTGTCGACGGCACGCCGGTTGGCGAGCCCGGTCAACGGGTCGGTGAAGGCGAGCCGCCGCACCTCCTCCAGCCGCTCGGTCTGGGCGACACCGGAAGCGACGACCGAGGCGAGGACAGTGGCGAAATCGGCGTCGTCCCGGTCGAAGACGGGGGCGGCCGGCGGGCGGGCGACATAGAGCTCCCCCCAGGCCCGCCCGTGCAGCACGATCGGCGCGACGACGCAGCAGCCGCGGTTGCGGCGACGCAGGGCGGCCACCCTCCCCCGAGGCCCTCCGGGCACGGGAGGCAGGCCCGGAGGGCTGTGGCCGAGCCCGGGCGACGCCGGTCCGTCCGCCGTCTCCACCCAGGCTCCCCCACAGCGCTCCGCGCGTGGGAGGGGCCCCCACTCGCCCCCGCCCGCCCACTGGTCGTGCAGAAACTCGGTGATCTCCGGGAAGTGGTTGACCGGATACGTCTCCGACTCGGGGAACTCCTCCTCGTCCGCGGCCCGTTCGCCGGCATTGACGAGCACCCTGAGCCGTCCGAGCTCCCGCTCCCACACCGAGAGCGCGGCAAAGGACCCGCCGAGCGCGTCGCAAGCGCCCAGGGCAGCCGCCCGCCAGGAGTCGCGCGGGGTATGGGCGGCCGCCATCGCCTGCGCCAGCGCCACCACGGCCCTCAACCGCCGATCCTCAGCCATCACCCCAGCTTAGGGAGGTTTCGGTCGATGTGATCAGTTGGCTTGCGCCGGGTCGCCGCGGCGGTCACCCGCTCACTCGCCGGGCCACTGGGGCTTGCGCTTCTCGTTGAAGGCCGCCACTCCCTCGGCACGGTCACCGGAGAAGGCGGTGGCCCGCCAGGCCGCGTCCTCGACCTCCAGACCGGCCCGCAGATCGAGCCCCTGCCCGAGCCGCATGGCGCGCTTGGCGTTGCGCAGACCGATCGGCGAGTTCGCGGCGATACGGGCCGCCAGCGCGAGGCCCTCGGTGCGGGCATCCTCCGCGAGTACGTCGACGAGTCCCAACTCCCGCGCCTCGGCCGCCTCCACCCGCCGCGCGGAGAAGACCAGCTCGGCCGCGCGGGCCGCACCGACGCGGCGCGGCAGCAACTGGGTGCCGCCGCCGCCGGGGATGACACCGACGGAGACTTCGGGCAGACCGACGACGGCGGTGGCATCGGCGACAATCACATCGCAGGCGAGCGCGAGCTCGAACCCGCCGCCGAGCGCAAAGCCGTGCACGGCGGCGATCGCGGGCATCGGCAGCTCCAGCACCCCGGTGTACGCGCCCCGGGCGGTGGGCCGCTGCCGCACCAACTCGGCGTCGGAGAAGGAGTTCCGCTCCTTGAGGTCGGCGCCGACACAGAAGGCGCGCTCGTGCGAGGAGGTCAGGACGGTGACACGTACGTCCCGGTCCGCCGCCAGCGCGTCGCAGGCGGCAGCGATGGACCGTGCCATCTCGGTCGACACGGCGTTCATCGCCTTGGGCCGGTCCAGCACGAGCTCGGCGACATGCCCCTGCTCATGCCTGCGCACGACGACGAACTCCCCGAACCGCTGCTCGGACTCCGACATGAGGCCACCCTCCCGGTTAACGATGGTTCACCGGGATCATAGGCGTGCGGGGCCCTCGGGCGGGCGGCGGACTGCGTTCCCGGGCTGACCCCGGCCCGCGTGCGCGGCGCCTTCGGGGGGCACGTCTCTCGGGCGTGGCCGGGTCCGTGGCGTGGTGCCCTCACACGACCCGGCCGGCCGTCCCGATCGCGCGACGCGCACGTGTCCCGCGGGGGAAGCGATTCCCGACGGAGCGAACGACGACCGTCCCGCGGCCGCGCCCACCCACCTGAGGGGGACGGGGTCGCAGGAGTGGGGTGCCCGGACGTGAAGCGGCGCAACTCGCGAGCGTAGCGCGGTGACGGAAGCAGTCCGGGCCCACTCCGGAGACCACGGCGCCCGCACCCACCCCGGGCAGGCGCTCCCAGGGACGCGCACCACGCGGCGCAACTCGCGAAGCGCGGTGAGGAAAGCAGTCCGGGTCGGGGTACCCCACTCCGCAGACCACGGCCCCCGACCCGAAACCGGACAGGCGCTCCCGGGGGCGCCACGCCCGAGCCGGTCAGGGCGTCGGCCGCCGCGACAGCAGCCAGGGCTCCACCACGCCCAGGCCACGGACCGGGCGCTGCCACATCGGCTGGAGGGCGAAGCGGTACACGGGGGGCTCGCCGCCCTCCTTCTCCGCCGTGGCCGCCTCCTGCGCGGCCTCCGACTCCGAGACCGGGGCGTCTCCCGTCCGGATCATCTCCTCCGCGAGCGCCCCGTCGACCAGAACGGCGTCCTTCGGCGCTATCGAGGTCAGGCGGCTCGCCAGGTTCACCGTCGTACCGAAGACGTCGCCCATGCGCGTGGTGACCGTGCCGAACGCGATCCCCACACGCAGCGCCGGCATCGACTCGTCGTTCGTCATCGTGTCTATCAGGCGCAGCCCGATCTCCGCCGCCGTGGCCGGATCGTCCGCCGCGTACAGCACCTCGTCGCCGAGGGTCTTGATCAGCCGGCCGCCGTGCGCGGCGACCAGGTCCGCGCAGGTGGTCTCGAACGACTCGACGAGCTCGCCCAGTTCCTCCTCTTCCAGGCGGCGGGTCAGCCGGGTGAAGCCCACGAGGTCGGCGAAGCCGACGGCCAGCCTGCGGTCGACCATCTCCTCGTCGTCGGCCGCCTGCACCACGCGTCCGGTGGCCGCGGCGAGCTGCCGCCGCCACACGTACACCAGGAACTCCTCCAGCTCCGGCAGGAGCAGCTCGACCAGCGGATAGGTGACCTCGGTGCGGGTCATCCCCGGTTCGGGCGGCTCGGTGAGGCCTTCCAGGAAGGAGTCGATCTGCCATTCCGCGAGCCGGGCGGTGGTCTGCCCCGTCGAGCGGGCGACCTGGATCGCCATCGGCTCGCTGAGCAGGCCCGCCTCGACCAGACCGGCGAGCCGCCGCAGGGCAAGGACGTCCGCCTCGGTGAGCGCTTTCGCCTGGCCGATGTCGGCGAAGCCCATGGCACGCCAGAACCGGGAGGCCAGCTCCATGGAGACGCCTGCGGTGCGGGCCGCCTGGAAGGGGGTGTAGCGCCGCTCGGCCCCGAGGATCAGCTGCTCCAGCCGGATGGCGAGCGGGTCGTCGCTCGGCTCCGCCGTGTGGTCGACCTCGTGGTGCGGCGTCGGGTGCACCGACGACGAGGACGATGAGCGGGCGGAAGCGCCGGAGGAGGACTCCGACGGCGGCTGCGCGCCCGCGCCGGAAGTGGTGTCGTCGACGGTCACCAGCCGCCTCCTGCCCGTTCCCTGCGCAATGCCCTGCCGATCTGTCGCTCGATCGCCTCAACGATACGGCAGGTGTGCCCTGGCTCACGTCCGGGCGGCCGTGCGGATTCGGCAGATTCGGCGGATTCGGCGGTTCCGTGGACGGGGAAGCGGACGGGGACGGGGAGGCGGACGCCGACGGGAAGGCGGAGGGGGCTCGTAGGGTCCGCCGTCAGTCCGCCGGACGCAGATGCACGATGTCGCCCGCACCCACCGTGTGCCGCTGCCCGTCGCCGGCGGTCAGCACCAGCTGCCCGTCGCCGTCGATCGCGACCGCCTCCCCGGTCAGCGAGCGGCCGCCCGGCAGCTCGGCGCGCACGGTGCGCCCCAGCGTCGCGCAGCCCGCCGCGTACGCCGCCTGCAGCCCCGAGGCTCCCGGGTCACCGCCGGCCCCGCGCCAGTCGCCGTACCACTGCTCGAGCGAGCGCAGCACGGCCCGCAGCAGCGGGTCACGGTCGGTGGAGATGGCGTTCGCCAGGCCCAGGGAGCCCGCCGTGGGGACGGGCAGTTCGTCGGCGCGCAGGGACACGTTGATGCCCATGCCGACCACGACCGCGTCGTCCCCGGCGCGCTCGGCGAGGATGCCTCCCGTCTTGCGCTCCTCGCCGCCGACGGTCACCAGGAGGTCATTAGGCCATTTGAGTGACATGTCGACTCCGGCGGCCTTGGCGAGCCCGGTCGCGGCGGCCACCCCGGTCAGCAGCGTCAGCCAGCCCCAGCGCCGTACGGGCACGTTCGGGCCGGGTCGCAGCAGTACGGACAGGAACAGTCCCGAGCGCGCGGGCGCGGTCCAGGACCGGTCCAGCCGCCCGCGCCCCGCGGTCTGCTCCTCGGCGATCAGCACGGCTCCCTCCGGCAGGGACGCGGCCCGCTGCGCCAGGTCGGAATTGGTGGAGCCGGTGGACTCCACCACGTCGAGGGAGGTCCACAGGGACCCCGGTACCAGCAGGGCGCGGCGCAGTGCGGGAACATTCAGCGGTGGCCGGTCCAGGTCGGACCAGCGGCTCTCGGGCGCATTCTCGGGCGTCATGCAAGCCAGGTTAGGTGTGGCAAACGCCGCACTGCCGAACGGTATCCGCGCCGATACGCTACGAGTCAGTAGCAACGGAACCCGTTACACACCCCCGTTACCGACCCCGTGACCAGGCAGGGAGCCGCATCCCGATGTCCGAGCCGGAAGAGATCGCCCTCTCTCACGATCAAAGCAGCCATACCACCGCGGGAAAGATCGCTGATCTTCAGCGCCGTATCGACGAGGCGACGCACGCCGGCTCTGCTCGCGCGGTGGAAAAGCAGCACGCCAAGGGCAAGTTGACGGCCCGGGAGCGGGTGGAGCTGCTGCTCGACGAGGACTCCTTCGTCGAGCTGGACGAGTTCGCCCGGCACCGCTCCACCAACTTCGGGCTGGAGAAGACCCGTCCGTACGGTGACGGCGTGGTCACCGGCTACGGCACTGTCGACGGCCGCCCGGTCGCCGTCTTCTCGCAGGATTTCACCGTCTTCGGCGGTGCTCTCGGCGAGGTGTTCGGCCAGAAGATCATCAAGGTGATGGACTTCGCCCTGAAGACCGGCTGCCCGGTCATCGGCATCAACGACTCCGGCGGCGCGCGCATCCAGGAGGGCGTCAGCGCGCTGGGCATGTACGGCGAGATCTTCCGCCGCAACACGCATGCGTCGGGCGTCATTCCGCAGATCAGCCTGATCGTCGGTCCCTGCGCGGGCGGCGCGGTCTACTCCCCCGCGATCACCGACTTCACGGTGATGGTCGACCAGACCTCGCACATGTTCATCACCGGCCCCGACGTCATCAAGACGGTCACCGGCGAAGACGTGGGCTTCGAGGAGCTGGGCGGCGCCCGTACGCACAACAGCACCTCGGGTGTCGCGCATCACATGGCGGGCGACGAGAAGGACGCGATCGAGTACGTCAAGTCCCTGCTGTCGTACCTGCCGTCGAACAACCTGTCCGAGCCGCCGACCTTCCCCGAGGAGGCGGACACGGCGGTGAACGACGAGGACCGCGAGCTGGACACGCTCATCCCGGACTCGGCGAACCAGCCTTACGACATGCACACGGTCATCGAGCATGTGCTGGACGACGGCGAGTTCCTGGAGACCCAGGCGATGTTCGCGCCGAACATCCTCACCGGCTTCGGCCGCGTCGAGGGCTTCCCGGTCGGCATCGTCGCCAACCAGCCGATGCAGTTCGCGGGCTGTCTCGACATCAACGCCTCCGAGAAGGCCGCGCGCTTCGTGCGCACCTGCGACGCGTTCAACGTCCCGGTGCTGACCTTCGTGGACGTGCCCGGCTTCCTGCCGGGCGTCGACCAGGAGTACGGCGGCATCATCCGGCGCGGCGCCAAGCTGATCTACGCGTACGCGGAGGCCACCGTCCCGCTGATGACGGTGATCACCCGCAAGGCGTTCGGCGGCGCGTACGACGTCATGGGCTCCAAGCACCTGGGCGCCGACCTCAACGTGGCCTGGCCGACCGCGCAGATCGCGGTCATGGGCGCGCAGGGCGCGGTCAACATCCTGCACCGGCGCACGATCGCCGCGGTGGAGGATCCTGAAGAGGTGGAGGCGACGCGGGCGCGGCTGATCCAGGAGTACGAGGACGCGCTGCTCAACCCGTACACGGCGGCCGAGCGCGGCTACATCGACGCGGTGATCATGCCGTCGGAGACCCGGGCACAGGTCGTGAAGGGCCTGCGTCAGCTCCGTACGAAGCGGGAAAGCCTGCCCCCGAAGAAGCACGGCAACATCCCCCTCTAGGAAGGGACTTCCCGATGATCAAGGTCGTACGAGGAAACCCGACCCCGGAGGAGCTGGCCGCCGCACTGGCGGTGGTTCAGGCGCGGGCCGCGGCAACGCTGGACGCCGCGGCCGGGGCGCCGCTGCCGCCGGAGGGCTGGTCGGACCCGGCGCGGATCGCGCGTACGCGCAGGCCGATGCCTGGGCCGCGGTCGTGGGCGCGCAGCTACTGGCCCGTATAGGGACATCCCGCAGGACATGAGGAAGGGCCGGGCCCCTGGGGGTCCGGCCCTTCCTCATGCCGAGGTCACAGCAGCGGGAGGCGTGGGATGCTGCCGCGATGCGCCGAGCATTCGCCCTGGAAGCGACAGTGATCATGGAGGCCGGTGCCGATGTACGGGCGCCGGGGGCAGCCATCACGGTCGCGCTGTGCGGCCACTGGGAGCACGAGCCGCCGTGCCCGCTCTCACCGCACCACACCGCCGCGGAGCAGTCCCGGGACGAGGTGCGGCTGCGTGTGCTCTTCGCCGCCGAACCCGAGCAGGAGGCGGAAGTCCGCGGCCGGATCCGGGCAGCTCTGGACCGGGGCGGCCTGGAAGGCCCCGATGGCCTCACCGCGCGTTGGCAGCTACGGGAGGCCCACCCGAGCCGGGTGCGGCCTGACGAGGAGGGGCACGCCCGGCGCCTCACACAGACCTGAGCCGGTTCCCCGGGTCCTGGAGCAGGGTCACGGTTGAGTACCCGTACTCAGGCGCGGCGCGAGCCGCGGCAGCAGGATCGAAGACATGCTGTGGTCCGACCCCGAGAACGAGCCCCCCAAAGAACTCCGGGACGTGCAGGCGATGCTGCGTCGCGCGGGGTTCCTGCTGGCGCTGGCGATGCTGGTGGCGATGTTCGCGGTGGGCCTGCGCTGACCCGCGCCTACGGGTCGCGAGCGCGGGCACCGGGCCATGACGGGGTCGAACCGCGCGCCGCGCCGCACCACCGCCGAGCGCGCCCTTCGTTGCCGACTGTGCCCGGGGGCACGCACCCGGCGCCACGGCTCGCCGCCGAGTGACGCCGACAGCGCCACAGGCGGCCCGCTGCGCGCCCCCGGAGCATGCGGCCGGACAATGGGCGCCCCGGCCCTCGCCCCAGGCAGCCAACCGGCACCCCGCGCTGCGCTCCCCCGAACCCGGCCACCCCCGCGCCACGCGGCGTGCACCGGCCCCGCCGGAACGCGCCGCCCGCACCCAGCGCCCCGGCCCCCGCCAGGCGCAGCCGCCCGGCAGAGGGGCGCACCGTTGCGCGCCCGCGGCGCATGCGCGGCCGGACAACGCCCCGGCCTTCGCCTCAGGCAGCCCGCGGTCACCGCACGACCGCCGAAACCGCCACCCCCACGCCACCCGACATGCACCCGCCCCGCCGTCGGAACGCGCCGCCCGCAGCCGCCCGCACCCAGCGCCCCGGCCCCCGCCAGGCACCCCACGCCGCATGACCGCCGCCCCCGGCCACCCCACGCCACCCGACATGCACCGGCCCCCGCCGTCGGAACGAAAACGCATCGCCGGCGGGCGCGCACACGGCTCCCGCGGGCATCACGGGCCCGGGCGGACGCCGTCCGCCCGGCACCTACGATGGGGCCCATGACCGCCGAATCGCGCCCCCGCCTCGTGCTCGCATCCGCGTCTCCCGCCCGGCTGAATCTGCTGCGCCAGGCCGGACTCGCCCCCGAGGTGATCGTCAGCGGCGTCGACGAGGACGCGCTGAGTGCACCGACCCCCGGTGAACTGGCCCTGGTCCTCGCCGAGGCAAAGGCCACCGCGGTGGCGGCCCGGCCCGAGGCCGCGGGTGCGCTGCTGATCGGCTGTGACTCCGTGCTCGAGCTCGACGGGCAGGCGCTGGGCAAGCCCGCCGACGAGGAGGAGGCGACAGCCCGCTGGAAGGCGATGCGCGGCCGCTCCGGCGTGCTGCAGACCGGCCACTGCGTGATCGACACCGCGACCGGCCGGCGCGTGTCGGAGACCGCGTCGACGGTCGTGCGCTTCGGCGAGCCGACGGACGCCGAGATCGCCGCGTACGTGGCCAGCGGCGAACCGCTGCATGTGGCGGGCGCGTTCACGCTGGACGGCCGCTCGGCGGCGTTCATCGACGGGATAGAGGGCGACTACGGCAACGTCATCGGCCTCTCACTGCCGCTGCTGCGCAGGCTCCTGGCGGAGCTGGGCGTCCCGATCACCGACCTCTGGACCTGACGACCGCCCCGGACGAGCCGGACCCGCTCAGGCCGGTGCCGCGCCATTCGTGGGTGCGGCGCCGGGCCGGTCCTCGGGCGTCGGCGCGAGCGGCTCGCGCTCCTTGCCGTACGCGATCAGTGACGCCACGACCAGCGCGAGCACGACCATCATGAACCCGAACGCGTACCAGCCGACCAGACCCACCGTCAGCGAGCCCAGCACACCGTGCGTGACCGCGCAGCTGATCAGGAGGATGCGGGTGATCCGGCCCGGAGCACGGTCGCGCAAACCGGCCAGAGCCAGCGTGCCACCGCACAGGGCCAGAAAGAGGCCGGTGGCTATCCCCATCGCCCAGGTGCCGGCGACCATCGCGTCCGTTTCGAGCCCGGCGAGCGACATCTCCTGCGCATCGACGAACGCCGCCATGATGCCGTTGAGAGCCACGAAGCCGACGGCCTCCACCAGCAGGACAAGCGCGGCCACGACGGCCACCAGTCTGCGCGCCACGGCGCCCCCTACCCTCTGCTACCCGATGTGCGTTCGACAGCGCGAACGCTACTAACGGGTAAACCCGGGGACAAGAGGTGTGGCACGCCCGGCCACGCCGCAAAAAATCACTGACCCATTCGTAGGGACTCCACAAAGAAACCCGTATGGCCGCTTGCCCTGCGAACAGAGACCTTGGCCACACCGGAGGGTTACTGTGCGGGGGAGGAACCCGTCGTACCGTGGTGCGACAAGGGATTTCGCGATTGCGCGAGCCTCGAATCACGCTCCGTGTGGGCAAGCTCACCACTGGGGACGGGTCGAAAGGCCGTGTTGGCAGTCCCTAAACTCAGCTTGTTTCAAGGAGGGAGCCATCGTGCGCAAGGTGCTCATCGCCAACCGTGGCGAAATCGCTGTCCGCGTTGCCCGTGCCTGCCGGGACGCCGGGATCTCGAGC
>NZ_JBIAPT010000045.1:0-22285 GCF_042888425.1 Streptomyces sp. NPDC002889 | reverse complement strand
CGGACGAACTCCCACTCGGCATCCGACAGTTCATGGCGACGTATCACCCGACCATGATCCACCACGCAAGATCATTTGACGACAGACCCTAGCGGCCTGAAGCTGGACCATGTGTCCGCGCTGGTTCAGGCATTCAGGTTGCACGCTGAGCGGCACGGGCGGGAGATACCGTCCGGGAAGCTTGATCTGGAGTACTGGCGCCTGAGGTGGTTCGAGGTGCAACAGGCCGAGCGTGAATCTCGCAGTCAGCAAGTCCGCGCCACCCACGTCGACGCCGCACTGCGTGAGGCATCACTCAACGCCTCAGAAACGCCACCCGCGCGACTGCCGGCTCCGGCCAGCTTCTTGGATGAGGGCCCCGGCGACGCTGTCCGGCTCCCAGCCGAGATCACCGACAAAGACCTAAGGGTGCGCACAGGAGACGCCTTTCAGACTTCCAGACCCATCGATGCCGAACTGGGCGATGCGGCGTACCGGTGGATGCCCCTCGGTGCCCCCCTCACCGGGCACGCCGGCCCCCTAACTGCAGTGGCATTCCATCCGGATGGACGCCTTCTGGCCACGTGCAGCAGGCCCCGCACCCCAGATCCTGGCCGGGAGCGCGTCGGGGTCGTGCACCTGTGGGATCCGACCACCGGTGCCCCTGCCTGCACCCCTTTCACGATCTCTCCGTATCAGGGCTTCGTCGAGTGCATGGCGTTCAGCCCTGACGGCCGCCTACTGGCCACCGCCGGCGAGAAGCGAGTGGAACTCTGGGATCCGACCACCGGCACCCGGGTCTACGAAGGGCTGGAGGGCTCAGGCGCGGTAGCGTTCAGCCCCGACGGCCGTCGTCTGGTCGGGGGCCTTAGCATCTACTCGGTGACCGACGACCTCCCCGACGAACACACGGTGCGGGTGTGGGATACCGCCACCGGAGCCCCTGTCTGTAACCCCTTAAGGGGGCTGACCTGTGTCGTTCGAGCCGTGGCGTTCAGCTCCGACGGGCGGGTCGCAGCGGGCGGCGGGTGGTACAACACGAGGCCGGGGCAGACCATAGCGCGAGTGTGGGATACCGCCTCTGGAGGCTCCAGAGGCATGGCTCTGACTGGCCACCTTGGTGCCATCCAGGCCATGGCGTTCAGCCCCGACGGCCAGCTACTGGCCACGGCCGGCGACGACCGCACGGTACAGCTGTGGAACCCGGCCACCAGCGCTCACCTCGGCAGGCTGATCGGACACACCGCACCCGTTCAAGCCGTGATATTCAGTCCCGACGGGCAGATGCTGGCGACGGCCGGCGACGACCGCACGGTACGACTGTGGAACCCAGCCACCCGAACCCCCGTCGGGCAGCCCCTCAGCGACCACACCGGCTCCCTCGCGCACCTGACGTTCAACCCCGACGGCCACCTCATCGCCGTCACCTCCGACCAAGACAACAACACGGTACGACTATGGCAAGCAGTCCGTACGACCAGTCAGGGCAGATAGACCCGCCCCCGATCAACGCAGTCAGCGGTGCATCACGGTCGCCGGTTGCGGGCCTGAGGCGTTCTCGAACCGGAAGCCTTCATCGATGAGGACAGGCCTCTGCTCGCGGATCAGTGGGCCGCTCGCGCCGGCCCCGCTCTTCCCCATCCGCTCGGGCCGGAGTAGACCAGGATCACGGATCGAGCCTGCTGTCAGGCACGATGCAGTGCAAGAGTTAACAGCCGAGCGCGAGGAGCCGTGGAAGGCACCCGACTACATCACGCGGTCGGAGCGGACGCGGCCGACCAGCTCGATGGGCAGGTCGCGCAGGACCCAGGCCAGGCGGGTGACGTCGTATCCGACATAGCTGACGATCACGATGTCCGGGTCTCCCGCCGTCCACTGACCGGCAGTGATGAGACGCTCGACCACGGCTCGCAGCTGGGCGGCGGTCACCGCGGTGGCGTCGTCTGCGGGACCGAGCTGGACGACATCGAGAACGCTGGTCCATGAAGAGCGGCCGGGCTCCAGGACAGCCAGGAAGGAGTACGGCCAGCCCGGGATGCACTGCGAGGCGCTCTTCGCCCGACCGCAGACGTGACAGAACAGCCGCTCGGCCGAACACGGGGTGTCCGAGCGCAGCCAGGGCGAGGCATCCACGGCCAGGACCAGCCGTCCGCCCGCGAACCGCGGCATGGGCAGGCCCGCCAATGCCTCGCGGAGTCGGCCGACGTCGATCCGGCCCCGGTTCAGACCGCCTTACAACGCGCCGTGCCCGGCGGCGCCTTCGCCGGACCGGCGACGGACCGTCAACTACCCTTGTCTACTTGACAAGGACCATTTACATTGAGACAAGTTCCCTTTACGTTTGCCGCATGGAGAAATCACCAGAGAACCGCCAGAGCCGAAGCGACACGGTCCGCGCCCGCGCGTGGTTCCTCGACTGGTTGCCGGCGGTCATCGTCCTCGGGTTGCTCTGCTTGATCTCAGAATTCGGCCTCTTCGGTTCGGCGGACTCATGGAAACTGTTCTGGTCGCTGCTGAACCTCGCCCCGGGGCTGTGGATCGTCCGGGCCGTGATCAGGAGCTTGCGCCGCGCGGACGAGTACCAGCGTCGTTGCCAGCTCGAGGCCCTGGCGATCGGGTTCGGCGTGCTGATCACGGCGATCTACACCGTCGGGCTTCTCCAGGCGGCCGGAGTGGGCGACCTGCGCCAGCTGGTCCAGATCAGCTTCATCGGAAGCATCCTGATCTGGATCGCAGCCCTGCTCTTCAAGACCCCGCGAACCCGGTGAAGAACCGGCTCAGGGAACTGCGGGCGGTGCGCCGTTGGAGTCAGGCCGACCTCGCTGACCGCCTCGACGTGTCCCGGCAAACGGTCTACGCCATCGAAACGGGCCGCTACGACCCGAGCCTGCCGCTCGCGTTCAAGATCGCCGCCGTGTTTGGCGAACCGATTGAGGGTCTTTTCTTCCCGGACGAAGACACGGACTGCAAACCGTGACCGCCGGTTGCGACAGTTGCTGCGCGCGGGGCTCCGGCGGCGCTGACGACGGCAGTCGCCCGGCAGCTCGCTGCCGACGAGCCAGCCCGAGCCGCGCACGACCCGGGCAGCTCGGGCTGCGGTTTGCGACACGTTCTTCACCGTCCAACCCCCCGTTTCAGCTGGGTTGGCTGAGCTGGGCCGGCTGCGGTGGGCGGTGACTGTCGGCGGACCCGTTGGTGTGCACGCAGAAAGTGCCTTCCTGCTGCGGGGACAGAAGCCCTGGACAAGCGTCATCATCCCAGCTCAGAAGGCACTTTCGCGTTTCCGCCCAAGATCCGGACACCACCGCAGGTGAAACCCGGAGGCTAACCGCCGGTGTTTCCGCCTCTGTTCAGCCAGGCGCGGACGGCTCCGCCGTCATAGACCACCAGGTAGTCGGCCTTGCCGTCGCCGCTGATGTCGGCGAACATGACCTTATCGCCGGGATATCCCGTTTGCTTGACGAAGTTGAGCCGCTCGGTGAAGCCGCCGCCGCCTCTGCCGCCATCGTTGATGTAGGCGTGGACAGCTCCTTGCTTCGGCGGGGCGGTGCCGACCATCAGGTAGTCGGCCTGACGGTCGCCGCTGATGTCGGCGAGCCTGAGCCTGTCCCGGGAGCCGTACGAGACTCCCGGCGCCCAGTTCTTCCACTCCTCCCAGACGTGCTTGCCGCCTTGTAGAGGGGTGCCGCGGCCATCGCCGTTCATGTCGGCGAACCGCACCGCGCTGCCGGGCTTGCCGACGCCGGGGTACCGGCCGCCGTCACGGCCGACCTGCAGGTCGGCCCGGAATCTGCAGAAATCTCAGTGCCGCCTGCCAACGAGCTACCTGACCCTCGGCATCAACGGATCCGTCACGGCCTATCTGAACACCCCTGGAGACAACGGCAAGCCGCACTGGGTCAACCTGGGCCTCATCCTCCGCCGCGGATTCGGCGCCGCCATCGACGCGATCCGCTTCGCCGACGTCTCAGGTAGGCGTGGACGGCTCCGCCTTCGCTGGTCCGCAGGAAGTCGTCATCGCCGTCGTCGTCGACGACGATCCAGCCGCTCGCGGACGATGCCTCGGCGTACGGCATTACCTGGGGGCGAGCGCGTGAGGCCGCTCTTGCCCTTGACGAGCACGCCCTTGAGCTGGCGAAACGCCCCTACGACCTGCGCCACGCCGGCATCTCGTTCTGGCTGGCCTCCGGAGTCGACCTCACCGAGTGCGCGCGCCGAGCCGGACAAAGCATTCAGGTCCTCTTCCGCTACTACGCCAAGTTCCTGGCCGAAGCGCGGAACCATGCGAACCGGCTGATCGAGGAGTCCATGCAGCGGTGGGAGGCGCCGATGGGCGACGCGGAGGGCGACTTAGCGGGACCTTGGCCCGGAAATGCCCCGGAACTGCTGGTCAGAGCTGGGATACCAGTGGGAGATATCGGAAGTAAGGGCGCATCTCGACTTACCGCTTAGCCGTGCGCTGCGGAGGGCGCCTGACGAATATCTTGCCTGGTCAGGCGCCCTTTTTCTGTGTCTAGAAGAAGCCCAGTTTCTTCGGCGAGTACGACACCAGTAGGTTCTTCGTCTCATGGTGGTACACGCGCCGTGCCTGCGCTGACCTGCGAAAACGGGACCGCTGGGGGGCGGCGGGCGGCGACTTGGTCCGGTAATGGCCCGGATCTTGTTTCCCAGACGGGTATTTAGGGCATGGCTGGCGGACTGAAGGCGGATCTGGAGGACCTCGGCGGTCGATCGGGCGTGCTCAGCACTTGCCAAGGCGCACGATTGGGGTCGACATCTCGATGACGAGCATCCTGGGCTGGCCGTGCACATGTGCCGATGGCTAGCGGCCTGGCTGAACTCCTGCCGCTTCCGCGCGTACCTTGTGCGCCGGACGGCCGTCGTCACCGCGCAGAGGCGTGGGCTTTGAGCAGTACCGGCAAGGAAGCACTTCGCCCGACCAATGATGTGCCGCCCGCCAATCCAACACGGGGCCGGATGGGGTCGGTGCAGGCCATGACAGTCGTGATCCATCGACGGGTGCAGTCTTCGGTATGGCCCCGGATGCTTGTGGTCTGCACGTTGGAGCACCCAAGCTCGCCCCGACTGCCTTGTCAGCCCCGGAGCTCTGGTCTTCGGGGACGGGGCCGCCGACGAAGTCGTACAACCGTCGCTGGTCGTCACGGGTGACCCAGAAACGATGGACGCGACGGCTCATGCGGTGCTCGACTGGGACGACCAGCCCGGTAGCTGTGTTACGCACCATGTCATCGAACAAGATGTCGCGTGGCTTCGGCGTGAGGTGCACCTTGCCGCAACGCTTGCGGGAATCCGTGATGTTGTTGGGGCACAGCAACGTCGCACCCACCTGGCAGCGCCAGAAGTCCAAGGCGCGAAAGCCCGAGACGATGCGTATGGGGTTGGTGCGTATCTCGGGCGCGTTGAAGTGGTTGCAGGCCGTCCAGTGGGCGTCATTGCGCTGCGAATAGTTGGGTCGATCCGTGTGCCACGCCGGGGTGATGTTGTTGGCGGTAGCCTTCGCGGCCCGCGCACGGACACTCTTCGGCCCCTTATGTTCAATCGTCGGGAGTTGGATCTCCCACCCGATGCGGCGCCCCTCGCACGCGACCATCGTGTCGGTGCTAATCCACGCCCGCTCGCCGGTGCGTGTGCGCACCTCGCAATCGGCCTGGAACCCTTCTGCCTGGGCAACGCGAACGATGCGTTCCTGATACGCCTTGTGCTCGTCCGTCATTGGCGCAGCGTGGCGCGCTTCATCTTCAGCACGCTCATGGACCGCCTCTCGGCGTCCATTGCGCTCGCGCAAGTACATCCAGGCGGTGACGCCTGCGTCCTTGCAGATGCCCGCGCACATCAGTCCGCGCTGAGACACTGGGACGTGCCGCTTCGCATTCTCGCGATCCTCGGCATACAGCTTGTCCCACAGCGTCTGTTCAACAGACTTGTTCAGATCAATCTCGATGCCGAGCTGTGCATGATGGACCTTGTTCGCCACGATGCGCCGCCTTCATCGGTGAGGACCACTACGACTCACGGTAGAGGGCGCCACTGACAGACGGGACGGACAATCAATAGGGAAGCAGAGGGCTTTGAGGGCCATCTCTCTTGCCCGGCGTGTACGGGGCATCTTGTGATCTTTACGAGTCGTCGGTTTCGTCCTCGTCTACAGGGAACCCCTACAGGCTCTGCCTAGGTTGTCAGGGCGGAGATGTGCTGGACGAGGCTGTCCGCGTTCATCGGGCAGGGTTCGACGACCACGGGCCACCACCGGCTTTCTCGTGTGGGGTATGGGTTGCCCGCTTTGGAGACGAGGGCCCTGCTCATGGCCGCTGAGTCCACGTCCGTGGGTGGTCGAGAGGCAGCTCTACCCCCTCGGGCGTCAGGAACCCGGAGCCGAGTCCGCCGGCCGGCCACGCGGCCTGGGCCGTGAATTCGTCCTGGCCGCCGCGCAGCAGCAGCCCCGCTGTGGCGAACGCCGGGTCGTCGGCCTGTGCGGCGACGTACGGGATCGCAGCGCATCCCGGCCGCGTGTGCAGCGGCGGCGCCTGGGGCGTGGTCCTCCAGGACCACGCAGCCCGTCGCGGACACTCCCAGGCGGCGCGCCGCCTCCAGGAAGATGTCCGGCGCTGGCTTGCCGTGCGCGACCTCGTCGGCCGAGACGGTATCCCGGGACTGGGCAGAGGCTCACCGGCATCGTCACCAAGTGGCTGCCGGACGACCGGGCCGACGTGCACCGTCGTGCCGTGATCTCTTCGGGGGCGGTGAGCCGGTTGTGATGGAGCTCAAGCCTGGGGCGAAGCCGTCTGTCAGCCCTCCCGGATGAAGCCCTCCCGCACCAGCCAGTCCTTCGCCACCTCGTGCGGGTCCTCCCCGTCCACGTCCACCCGCGCGTTCAGCCGCTGGGCCTCCGCCCCCGTCAGCCGCTTGGTGATCGGGGCGAGGACGTCGGCGATGGCGGGGTACTTCCTCATCGTGGCGCTGTTCATCTCGGGTGCCGCGTTGTAGTTGGGGAAGAAGTGCCGGTCGTCCTCCAGCACCTTCAGCTCGAGTTCCGGAATGCGGCCGTCGGTGGTGGCCGCCACGCCGAGGGTGCAGGCCGCGCCCTTGGCGACCTGGGTGTAGACGACGCCGTCGTCCATCTTTTTGAAGTTCCCGCGCCGGAGGGCGAATCCGTACGTCTTCGCCACGCCCGGCAGGCCGTCCTCGCGCACCGAGAACTCGCT
This sequence comes from Streptomyces sp. NPDC002889, assembly GCF_042888425.1. Taxonomy (NCBI): domain Bacteria; kingdom Bacillati; phylum Actinomycetota; class Actinomycetes; order Kitasatosporales; family Streptomycetaceae; genus Streptomyces; species Streptomyces sp. NPDC002889. The sequence goes on along the minus strand of NZ_JBIAPT010000045.1, from coordinate 15,083 downwards.
TCCGCCGCAGATCGTCGCCGCGCCCGGGTCCTTCTTCGTCAGACGTGCCACGTCGGAGAGAGTGCGCAGCCGGTACTTCTCCGCATTCGCCCGGTTCGCGACCAGCGCGTAGGTGTTGTTGAGCGGGGCGGCGGGCAGCCAGGTGATGCCGTTGCGGCGGTCCTCGTCGCGTACGGCCTCCCACTGCTCGTACGGGTCGACGACCGGCTTGGTGTGACCGAGGTAGGTGATCCAGGCCGTGCCCGTGTACTCGTACATCCCGTCCGCCGCACCGGACTTGACCGCCTCGCGGGCACCGATCGAGCCCTGGATGTTCGTCCGGTCCAGGACTTCCGCGCCGGCCGCTTTGAAGGCCAGTCCCATGATCTGGCCCAGGATGATCTGCTCGGTGAACTCCTTGGAGGTCACGGTCAGTTGGGCGCCCTCCAGCGGTCGCCCCTTCCCGATGGAGCCGGGCTGCACCGAGTCGGCCAGCGGGCTGCCGCTGGTCAGTCCGCAGCCGCTCAGCCCTGCGGCGGCGAGCAGCAGGGCGCCCGCGCCCGCGACGGCCGTCCGTACCCGGGTCAGGCGCATCAGTCCACCTCCAGGCCGCGTGGGCGCAGCAGCAACTCGACGAGCATCCCCAGCCAGTCCACGATCAGCGCCATGGCGACCGTCAGTACGGAGCCGAGCACCAGCACCGGCATGCGCTGGTTGGTGATGCCGGAGGAGATCAGGTCCCCGAGTCCTCCTCCGCCGCCGAAGGTGGCCAGCGTCGCGGTGCCGACGTTCAGCACGAGCGCGGTCCGTACGCCCGCCAGGATCAGCGGTACGGCCAGGGGCAGTTCGACCCGGAACAGCACCAGCAGCGGCGACATCCCGATGCCGCGCGCCGCCTCCACGAGTGCCGGGTCGGTGGCCCTCAGGCCGGCCACGGTGTTGCTCAGCACCGGCAGCACCGCGAATGCCACGATGCCGACCAGGGCGGCTCGTTGGCCGATGCCGAGCCAGATCACCAGCAGCGCCAGCAGGCCAACGGCCGGGGTCGCCTGGCCGATGTTGGCCGCCGCGACGAACGGCGGTGCGGCCCGGCGCAGGACCCCGCGCGTCAGCGCGATGCCCAGCGGGATCGCGATGACGAGCACGAAGAAGGTGGAGATCGCGACGAGTTCGGTCTGCTGGAGGAGTGCGGTGCGCACGGCGCCGTCTGCGAGGGCGTTCCTGGCGATCGAGTCCAGCTCGGTGGTGCGGAGATACAGCGCGGTGGCGCCGAGGACGACCGCGACGAAGGCCGGCAGCGTCACCAGCCTCTGCCAGGTGATACGGGGCGGGACCCGGTCCAGTGCGGCGAGCCGGGTCACGGGCTCGTCATGCCCTGGCCCTGGAGCCGGCCCCGGGGACCCGTAACCGGCCTCGGGAGCGGCTCCACCACCGTCCCCGACATCGACCTCGCTCCGGCTCACGCGGGCTCACCCCGGCCGGTCGGCCGCGCCTCCTCGGCTCCCCGCTCGCCCGGCGCCCCGTGCATCGCGTTCAGCAGTGTCGACATGTCCACCACGCCGGCGTAGGCGCCGTCCTGTTCCGTGACCGCGACGCGGCCCGCACCGTCGGCAAGCAGCGCCTCCAGCGCGTCCCGCAGCGTCATGTCCACCCCGATCCGGCTCCGTACGGGGGTGCCCGCCGACAACGGCAGCGGCTCTCCGGCGGGCGCACTCCGGGCGCGCGTCAGGTCCTCGCGTCGCAGCCAGGAGTGCGGGCGCCGCTCCCGGTCCAGTAGCAGCAGGTGGTCGGCGGAGGCGGAGCCCGCGTCCAGCAGGTGCAGGGCGGTCTCGAGCGGGTCGTCGACGGTGGCGGTCGGGACGTCGGCGAGCTCCACCTCCCGTACGCGCTTGAGGTGCAGCCGCTTCACCCCGGCTCCCGCGCCCACGAAACCGGCGACGAAGTCGTCCGCCGGACTGGCCAGAATCGCTTCCGGAGTGTCGAACTGGGCGATCTGCGACCGGTCGCGCAGCACCGCGATCCGGTCGCCGACCTTGATGGCCTCGTCGAAGTCGTGCGTGACGAAGACGATCGTCTTGCGCAACTCGCGCTGCAACCGGATGAGTTGGTCCTGCAGGCGCTCGCGGGTGATGGGGTCGACGGCCCCGAACGGCTCGTCCATCAGCAGCACGGGCGGGTCGGCCGCCAGCGCCCGCGCCACCCCGACCCGCTGCTGCTGGCCGCCGGAGAGCCGGCGCGGATAGCGGCCGCGGAACTCCCCGGGATCCAGCCCGACCAGTTCGAGCATCTCCTCGACCCGGTCCCGCACCTTCGCGCGGGGCCAGCCGGCCATCTTCGGTACGAGCGCGATGTTCTCGGCGACGGTCATGTGCGGGAAGAGGCCCGTGGCCTGGATGGCGTAGCCGATGGTGCGGCGGAGCGCCACGGGGTTGATGCCGGTGACGTCCTCGCCGCCGATGGTGATCCGCCCCGAGGTCGGCTCGATCAGCCGGTTGATCATCTTGAGGGTGGTGCTCTTGCCGCAGCCCGAGGGCCCCACAAGGATCACGGTTTCGCCGGCCGTGACGTCCAGGGTCACGTCCTCCACGGCCGGGGCTTGGCTGTCCGGATAGCGCTTGGTGAGGTTGTCCAGCCGGATACTCGCGCCGGCGGCGGCCGGCCGGTCGGGCCCGGCGGATCGGGCGGATCCGCCGGGGCCTGCGGCGCCGGACGTCGGCGAGGTCGGTTCGACGATTTCGGCAGAGTCAGCCACGGATCCCCCGTGAGATGGTGAGCCGTCCGATCAGCACGTACCCGGCGTCGAACAGCAGGGCCAGGACGACGATTCCGAGCGTCCCCGACAGTACTTCGTTGAGCGCGTTCGCACTGCCCAGGCTGGAGATCCCACGGAAGATCTGGTTGCCGAGCCCGGGCCCCGAGGCGAAGGCCGCGATCGCCGCGATGCCCATCAGCATCTGGGTCGACACCCGGACACCGGTAAGGATCGGCGGCCAGGCGAGGGGCAGTTCGACCCTGAGCAGCTGGGCGAACCGTGACATCCCCATGCCCTTGGCGGCCTCGACGAGGGCCGGGTCGACTCCGCGCAGCCCGACGACCGCGTTACGGACCACGGGCAGCAGTCCGTACAGCGTCAGCGCGATGACGGTCGGCGCGACGCCGAGGCCGACGACCGGGACGAGCAGGCCGAGGAGAGCCAGGGAGGGGACGGTGAGGATGCTTGCGGTCGTGGTGATCGCCAGGTTTCCCGCCCACTCGGTGCGGTAGGTGAGGACGCCGATCAAGACCCCGAGCACCGTGGCGACGACCATGCACTGGAAGACGGCGCTGGCGTGCTGATAGGCGTCCACCAGCAGCTGCTGGTAGCGGGTGCCCAGGTACTCCCAGAAGCTCACTTCTCGGTCCCTCCCTCAAGGTCGGTCCTCCAGCGGTCAGCGGTCCATACGGCGCCTGCCGCGACGCCTGGCGCACCAGTGGAGTGATCCGGAGCGGCACCGGATTCTCGAATCCCACCATCCGGTCGATCACGCGCTGCAAGTCGGCATTCGAGCGTCCCACCAAACGGCACAGCATGTCACCACCCCGCCAGCGGCGAGGAGTACTTGGGCCGCGCCCGACGGGAGCCGCATCACCGGCTCAGCAAACTCGCACTGCTCGCCAACTGCTGACCCACCCGGGCATCCGACACGACTCTCCCCGGTGGTGGGGGAGTAAGCAGGGCTTCGGCGTAGTCGGGTGGCGTCCGATTTGTGCTCAAGCGAGGCCGACTTCGACAAGATCAAGACGGTTCGCGCAAGCGCCATGCCATGGGAGGGGCGACGTCCCGCCACGGTGCGAACCTGCCGCCCCACCCTCCTTCCCAGCTCTTGCTTCACCTATCGGCATTCGATAGATTCCCATCGCAATTCGGTGGAAGGACGGGCCGTGGGAAAGCTGACAGTGCGTGCGCTGCGCGCCGTGCTCGCGGTGGTGCTCGCCGGCACCGTGTTCGTACAGGCATTGATGGTGTGGGCGTTGGCCACCGACCCGGAGGACGGGTCGCTCCCGCTGACCCCGCTGCGCGTGATCACGATCCTGGGCATGGTGTCGGCCCAGGTCGCCCTGGTCTGCGTATGGCGGCTGGTGACGATGGTGCGACGCGGAACCGTGTTCTCCCACACCGCGGCCGGCCGCCTCTCGCGCCCTTCTTCTTCCGGTTGGCTGCCTGGTCCTTCTTCTCCGGGATGACCGCCTTGATGTTGCGTTTGCGCAGGTAGGCGCGGTTGCCGCGGGACGAGTAGGCCTTGTCCGCGGCGACCGCGCCGGGCCGGGTTCGGGGACGACCGAGGGACAGACGGACCCGCACCCTTTTGAGCACGGGGATGAACTGCGGGCTGTCCGCGGCCTGCCCGGAGGTCAGGACGAACGCGAGAGGGCGGCATCTGCGATCCGATGCGAGATGGACTTTGCTGGTCAGTCCGCCCCGGGACCTGCCGAGCAGGGCTTCCTTGAGGCGGAGCCTGCGTCGGCGTCGGACGCGCCGGCGCTCGGCCTCTCCGTTCTGTTCCTGCGGTCTGCCCCCTTTTGCCGGGCCTCCTCCTGCTCACGCGCGGCCTCTTCCAGGGCCTCCATGAGGTCCTTGCCGACGCGCATCCCGGCGGCGGCGTGGTGGGCGCGGACCGTTGTGGAGTCCACGCTGGCCAGCGACAAGTCCGTTCTCCCGGCTCGGGCTGCCTCGGCGATCAGACCTTCCAGCAGAGCGGAGAAGACGCTGGCGTCCCGCCAGACACGGAAGCGCCCGTAGACGGTGGCCCACGGCCCCGAACTCGCAGGGCATCTCCCGCCACTGGACCGGAACCGCCAGATCACCCCTCGAACTGCTCCCGCAGCCGCTCGGGGTACGGGCCGAACCTGCCGATCGGAAGGTAGGGCTCGATGAACTTCCACTGACCATCGGTGAGTTGCCTGCGTGTCACGTCCAATGTCCCACCGGGTTCCACCCCACGAAGAAGGGAACCCAGCAACTGATCACGACATCACACAGGCCCCTAGTCGGCATCACCACCCCTATGACCGGGAGGTGGCGTCCGTACCGCCGCTGGCGGCCCGTGGTGGCTGCGGCGTCCGCTCGAGCTGGTACGCCTGGTACTGCTCGACGACACGCAGCTTGTCGAGGCGGGAGAGATTCGGCAGCGGCTCAGGCATCGGGGTGCGATTCTGTGTGCAGGGCTGGGCTTCGCCGCGGCCGCCACGTCGAACGGCGCAGGCGGGCGGCGAGTTTACGGATCGACCAGTGGTTGAACGGCTGGCCGAGCGTGGTCGGCATGTGTGGTGTTGTCGGCCGGATTTGCCGGGGGTGAACCGGCAGCGCTGTGGGTCCGTATTACCTGGACAGCGGCAGGGGTTTGCCGTACAGGCCTTGACGGGGGAGGACGCGATGATGCTGCGGTGGAGTGAACGGGCGGCCTGTCGTAGTGGGGATCCGGAGGAGTTGTTTGCCAAGGCGCCGCAGCAGAAGAAGGCCAAGGCGGTCTGTGTCGCGTGTCCGGTGCGGATCGACTGTCTGGCCGAAGCGCTGGACAGCCGGGTCGCGTTCGGGGTGTGGGGCGGCATGACGGAGCGGGAACGCCGCACGTTGCTGCGCCGCAAGCCTGGTGTCACCTCCTGGCGCAGCGTGCTGGAGGGCGCTCGGCGCGAACACGAGCGCCCACGCGTCGGCTGACCGCCCGCCGGTCTCCCGGGGGTGTGTCTGACCGGTTGCGCGGTCGTCCCCGCCGCCCTGCCGGCACCCGCGGGAAGGCTGCGTCCGGGGTAGTCCGCCCGCTCCGTTCCTGTCGCGGAGGCCGGCCGCGGCCGGGGACACCTACGAGCCGGACAGGGGCTGGTGGAGCCGTCTGGTTGCGGACCGGTTCGTGGCGTGGCTCAGCGCCGGGGACGGTTTGCGATGGCTGGATGTGGGGTGCGGCACCGTGGCGTTGACCGCGACGGTGGCTGCCGATGCCGGCCACGGGTGGTGGTGGGGATGGTCCGGTCCGCCGGGTTCGTGGTCTCGGTGCCCGTTCCGCCGCTCCCGCGTCGGCGCGCTTCGTGGTGGCCGACGCACTGTCGCTGCCGCTGCACGACGACGGGTGTGACGTGGCCGCCAGCGGACTGGCGCTCAGCTTCCCTCCCGCGCCGGGTTGCGGCGGTGACTGAGGCGGCCCGGGTGGTGCGCCCGGCGGGCTGGTCGCGGCGTACGTGTGGGACTACGCCGAGGGCATGGCGTTCCTGCGCCACTTCTGGGATGCTCCGGTCGCGGCGGATCCGTCTGCTGCCGCGCTGGACGATGGCCGCCGGTTCCCGGTGTGCTGCACTGAGGCGCTGAGTAGCGGCCGTATTCGATCCCACCCCCAGACCATCGATGTCTTGGCTGTTGGTGGTGAACGCCGCACGCTAGCCAGCCCGGCCAACTCACTTACACCATCAACGACGTCGATGCCCAGGGGACCAAGCACACCGGCCGTCTGACCAGGGCTTGCACCGCGAGGCCAGGTCGATGGAGTGACGTGTCGGCCTCTCGGTTCCCTCTGCGGACGGCGGACATCAGACTGTTCACCGCCTGAATCGAAGTCGAACCGAGGAGCCACATGTCGAGCACCATCATTGCTGTCCTGGGCACCTTGGCCGGTGCGGTCGTCGCTGGCCTGATGCAGCAGCTCACCACCGCCCGTGCCGAACGAGCAGCCCAGGCCGAGCGACGGCGTCAGGCTCTGGTTGAGGCGGTTCCCGGCTTACTGGCAGCCCTGGTCGAGTATCGCGGGCATCAGTACATGAGGCTCCGGTCCCTCCAGGAGCACGTCCCCGAGACACCTGAGGAACGCAAAGCCCGCTATGCCTCGCGTGGCGCCGTGACGCATGCAATGGACCGTCTGTACATGGCCACTCGCGATCAGGCACTCCTGGATGCGGCGCAGGCCGCGATGGACACCACATTCGCCTTTGAACCTCACGACCGAACGGACGATGCCGTAGGCGAGCAGGCACGTGAGGCTCACTCAGCATTTCGACTTCGTGCCGCGGTGTACGTATACGACCATCGCTGACATCGAGAAGCGGGCAGGACACGTCGTTGCTGCCGGTCCCCGGGCTTGCCGGCGGCTCCCAGCGCACGGGCATCCAATCCGTGGGAGAGGGGTACGCGTAGCACTGGCTCTGCCGATGGTTTCCCGCTTAGCCGACTCGCTCTTGGGCGAGGGGGGACGTTGGTGGTGAGTCCTCGGTGTAACCATGCCAAGGGCATGATCGGATGGCCCGCCGGGCGGGCCCCTCTTGCGTGCCCGGCGGCATGCCGGTGAGCTCTCAACGCGCAACTTCAAGTGCCCATCCATGACCTTCCCGGCGGAAAATGATGTCTCGTGCCAGATGATTCACACCGGGGGGTACGCAGTCTTGGGGCAGTCCTCGCCGCACTGCGAGCAGTCATCAGGCGCTGGGCTCACGCTTGGTCTGCGCGTCTTGAGGGGGACACGGCAAAAGGGCCAAGGCAGGTGGCTGCCTTGACCCTTTTACAGCGTCCGCACTACATGTCAGCCGATGGCGATACGTGTTTTCCAGTAGCCGGCGGGGGCGATGATCTCTGTGCCGGATCCTGTGATTGCGGTCTTGCTGCCGGCGTAGAAGCGTACGGAACCGTCGGATTTCACGGCCCAGATGTCCGGGATGGCGTCTCCGTTCGCGTCCGGGGTGCCGATCAGGTGCGGGATGTTCGAGCTGGCCCAACCGGAGGCGCCGTATTCGGCGTCGGTGCCGCCTGCCGATCCGGCTGCGGTGGCGAGGGAGTTCAGGTCGACCCCGCCGCCGCTTGCGGCGGTGCCCTTGCGGAGCAGGAGCCTGGCTGAGGCGTCGGTGCGGTAGATGAGGTCGGTGACTCCGTCGCCGGTGATGTCCTGGACGGTGACGAGGTCGCGCTGGGTCCACATGGAGATGACAGTGCAGCTGACGATCGACTGCTCCGATCCGCAGAAAATGGTGGCTTTCTGGGCCGAGACCCTGGGCTACGTGCCTGAGCCTCCGCCTGGCGGGCACGCCACGTGGCGTGCTTACTGGGCGGCGGTGGGGGTGCCCGAGGCAGAGTTGCCGGCCGGTGCCGGGGATATTCCGGAGTCGATCATCGATCCCGCGGGACGTGGACCGAGGGTGTGGTTCCAGCAGGTTCCGGAGCCGAAGGTCGCCAAGAACCGGTGGCACTTCGACCTGAAGGCCGGTGGGGGCCGTGACGTCCCACTGGACGTCCGCACACAGCGGGTCAAGGCTACGGTGGAACGGCTGGTCAAAGCTGGTGCCACCGTGCTGCGGATCAAGGATGAGCCGGACATGGGGCTCTACGCCGCCGCCATGCAAGACCCCGAGGGCAACGAATTCGACGTCGTCTGAGGGCCGTTGCGACGGTGCTGGTCACAGCCACTGGTTCACGGCTGCGACCAGCACCGTCGCCTCGTAGCGGACGGAGAGCTTGATGCCCCTATGGATGTCAACCAGCTGACGCTGGCGTCAGCATGTTCTTCCTGGGCGGGATGATGCACGTCCTGTCGGACGCGTGCTGGCCACGGCCACTTGATCTGCGCAACCTAGCTGGGCAGGACGTACGAGCTGTGCGGTAATGGCTGCCGTGGATCTCAACTCGCTGCGCAAGCTCGTAGAGGGCCAGCTCCTCCGCATGGAGGGCAACGCCTTCCAGGACTGCATGGATCGGCTCGGCCTGGAGCTGCACCCCGGCGACTACCAACCGGTGCGGGCTGCCGGACCGAAGGGCGACACCAAGAACGATGGCTACTGCCCGAAGGCTCGGGTGTTTTTCGCCGCGCACGCGACGCGTGGCGAGCGGATCGACAAGACCAAGGCGAAGATCCGCGGTGACCTGGAGGGCTGCCTTCAGGAACACCGTGATGTGAATGTGTGGCGCTTCCTAACCAACGGCACGTTGCCGGGTGAGGTTGACCAGTTCATCGACAACGAGCTTCGTCCTCGGTACCGGGGCGTCACCATCGAGGTGTGGGGTCTTAGACACCGACATATTCCCTCTGACGCGTAAATAGAACCTGGTCAGGGTGGGTGTAGGCAGGGCTGGGTGCCCGGTGGCTGTGGTGGGCCGCCGGGTGTCCGGGTTTGGCTGTCAGACCGCATTCTCGATGGGGTTGAGGGTGACGGTGTAGCCGAGCTGGTTGATGGCCCGGCCGGTGGCGCGCGGACCCTGGTCTTCTTGGCAGGGTCGGCGGACTCGTGGTGGCCGGGACAGACCCCGAGGTCAGGCGCACGAACCAACTGCCGGACGCCGAAGCTGAGGTATCCGTGGAGTACTTCCCCGATCGCTCGTACCAGTGCAGCATCTTTGCCGTGGATCGACGCGGGGCAGCGTTCGACGAGCTCTACACGAAGCCCGCAACGTTCGTGAAGCAGTCCGTCCCGCATGTCGGATTCAACTTGCCGGCCCGACTCGTGGAAGCAACCCTTCAAAACCAGAGGCGAGGCGGTCCTGGCAGAGGGCCGCCTCGTGTCCATCAGGATTTGCGGGGGTCTTCTCCTCGCGGTGATGAGACTGTTGATGGAGGCCCGGTCGACGTGCCGACCCGGGCGCCTGCCTCGGTCGCAGGCGGAGCCGGACGACCAGGAACAGCAGCACGGCGGCGGCGCCCAGGGCGAGGACGGCAAGCGCGCCGAAGACCTTGGTCGGCAGCGGGCGTGGCTGCCGGGGGAGCGTGTAGCTGGGCGGGGCGGCCGAAGTGCCGCCGTGCCCGCCAGGCAGCTGCGAGTGAACTCCTCCAGGTAGAGGGGGTGCCGCAGCAAGCCCCGGCGGACTTCGAGGGTGCCGCGAGCGAGGCCGAGTTCGCTGTGGCGGATCGGGCAACGGACTGCCCACGGGGCCCAAGACGGATCTCCGTGTGCCCACTCCTGGATGTCGAGGTAGAAGGGCCGGAGGCGGCCGAGGGCCTCCAGGCGGCCCTTGCGCGGCTTCAGCGCCTTCCCCTGGCCGCCGAGGCGCGGCGGCTGGGAATCGACATTGGCCGCAGTCAGGTGCGTCGGATCCTGCTGGCCGAGGGCGTGCGCTGGCGTCGTACTCGCTCCTGGACGCGTTCGAAGGACCGGGACTTCGTGCGGATCACCGGCCTCTACACCTGCCCGCCCGACGGTCGTCTGTGCCGACGAGCTCGGGCCGGTGATCCCCCGATCCTTTCCGCCGGCACCGGGCTGGTCGCTGGTCGGACGCCGCATCAAGAACGCGATCGACTATGGCCGAGAGCCGGAGAGACCTGGGTCTACGGAGCCTTACGCGTGGCGGACGGCCATGAGCTCACCATGACCGCGTCTTCCCGAAACAGTGCGTTCTACCAGCAGTTCCTGCAAAGACTCGAGGAGGCCAACCCCGTCGGCCAGATCGTGGTCGTAACGGACAACCTGTCCTCGCTCAACAGCCTCTTCACGCGCACCTGGCTGGAGGACCACCCCAGAATCCGGCACGTCTTCATCCCGGTCGGCGTCTGCTGCTCAACCTGCAGGAGGGCTGGTGGCGCATCTTCCGCAAGACCGCTCTGGCCGGGCAATCCTTCGCTGGACCTCCCGAGATTGACCAGGCCACCCGCCTGGCGACCGCCCACTCAACGCCCGAGCACGGCCCTGTGGCAGACCAGCACCCCCACTCGGCGCTTCCGCCGCCGATATGTGTACATTTTTTGAGGATCCAGCACTAGGTAGCGGAAGAATCAGAAAAGATCACGAGGCAAGAGCAAGAATCTCCTCATGGCCGGTTGGCAGAGGGCATGTTGGTGGGGGCTGGCAACAGTCGGTGCGACTGCGGCGGTCGGGCTGCTGGTGTGGGTGTCGACCGCTGATCTGGAGAAGTCGAACCAGGTCGCGGGGGTGGTCGGCTCGGTGGCCGGGGTCTGTGCGTTGGGAGTCGCCCTGTGGCAACTCACAGCCGCGAGGGTAGGAACGCCGCCGATATCCCGTTCGGAGCCGGTGCACTCCGAGCGTGGCTCGAACGCTGCGCGCGGAAATATCCGCAACGCGCAGGCGCGTGACACGGCCCCCGGTTCCCGGACATCGGCAGGCGGCCCGGGCATCTCAGCGAGCAGTGGGTCGAACGCGGCCGGCGAGGACATCGACGGCTCGACCGCGCAGCACGGTCCGTGATGAGGAGGCGCCGACAGGACACCCCAGAGCAACCCGCCACGTCACCCAGGGTGTCGGCCTCTCAAGGGGCCAACGCTGCTGGGCGCGACGTCGTGAACTCCGTGGCCCTGCACGCCGAGACAGCGACACTGCTGCCAGCGCAGGCCTACGCACCGATCCCGGACGACGCGGCCGCCGCCGGCGTGTCGAACGTCCCAATGGCGGAGCGGTTCATCGGCCGGAGCACGGAACTGGACGCATTGGACGCGGCGTTCGCCGCCCCCAGCGACGTGGTAGTGCGGGCGGTTAGCGGACTGGGCGGGGTCGGAAAGTCAGCACTCGCCGCCCAGTGGGCCGCCCACCGATCCACGGCGCCCCTGCGATGGTGGATTACCGCCGACAGTGCAGCCGCGGTCGACGCCGGTCTGGCCGGGCTAGCCCGGGCCCTACAGCCCGGGCTGACCGGGATGCCGGTCGAGCTGCAGAAGGAACGGGCGGTGGCGTGGCTCGCCAAGAACGGTGACTGGCTGATCGTGCTGGACAACGTCGACCACCCCGACCACATCCAACAGTTGCTCAACAGAGTGACCGGAGGCGGCCGAGTCTTGATCACCACGCGCCGTGCCACCGGCTGGCACAAACTCGCCACCACGATCCGCCTCAACGTCCTCACCCCGGCTGAGTCGGTCGAACTGTTCACCCGCATCCTCACCCAGGACGGCCCGCACGAGGCCAACGGCGCCCCCGAAGTGTGCGCGGAGCTCGGCCACCTGGCACTCGCGGTCGAGCAGGCGGCCGCCTTCTGCCACGAGACCGGCACTACTCCCAACGCGTACCTGGACATGCTGCGCCATTGGCCGGCCGAGATGTTCGCCGCCAGCCTCGAGGACACCGACTCAGACCGCACCGTGGCACGAATCTGGCGCATCACCCTCGACCGCCTCGCCTGCACCCCCCTCGCCGGCCACATCCTCAGAATCCTGGCCTGGTACGCCCCCGCCCATATCCCCCGCACCCTGCTGGACGACCTCGCCCCACCACCAGCACGCGAGGCCGCGATCGGTCGCCTGCTGGCCTACAGCATGATTACCAAGAACCCCGACGGAACCCTCTCGGTACACCGCCTCGTCCAAGCCGTCGCCCGAGCCCCCCAAGCAGACGACCCTCACCGCTGCGAAACCGACATCGCCCACGCTCGCGACCAGGCCACCAACCGCCTCAAGAACGCATTCCCCGCAGATGTCGAATCACCTACGCACTGGCCGCAGTGCCGACAGCTACTCCCGCATGCTGACGCCCTGGCCCGACACAGCAAATCCGAGCACGACACCGTCGGCACCGCCTACCTGCTCGACCGGACAGCCGCCTTCCGGCAAGACCAAGGGGCACCGGCGCTCGCCATCACCTACTTTCTCCGTGCCCTCGCCGCCCGGCAACGCCTGCTCGGCAAGGAACATCGCGACACGCTGGCATCGCGGCACAACCTGGCGGGGACGTACCTGGTGGCGGGGGACCTGGGGCGGGCGATCCCAATGTATGAACAGACCCTCGCAGAATTCGAGGGCCTGCTTGGCAAGAGTCATCCCCACACCCTGACATCCCGGAACAATCTGGCGTACGCCTACCTGGAGGTGGGGAACCTGGGGCGGGCGATCCCGATGTTCAAACGGAACGCTGCCGACTTCGAGCATGTGCTCGGTAAGGATCACCCCCAAACGCTGGCGTCCCGGAAAGACCTGGCGGGGGCGTACCGGGAGGCGGGGGACCTGAGGCGGGCGATCCCTATCTATGAACAGACGCTCGCAGACCAAGAGCGCCTGCTTGGCGACAACCACCCCGACACGCTGACGACCCGGAACAACCTGGCGGGGGCGTACCGGGAGGCGGGGGACCTGAGGCGGGCGATCCCGATGTTCGAGCGGAACTCGGTCGGCCGAGAACGCGTACTCGGTAAGGATCACCCCCAAACGCTGGCGTCCCGGAACAACCTGGCGGGGGCGTACCAGGAGGCAAGGAACCTGGAACGGGCGATCCCTATCTATGAACAGACGCTCGCAGACCAAGAGCGCCTGCTTGGCGACAACCACCCCGACACGCTGACGACCCGGAACAACCTGGCGGGGGCGTACCGGGACGCAGGGGACCCGGAGCGGGCGATCCCGATACACAAACAGACGCTCGCAGACCGAGAGCGCCTACTCGGCAAGGACCACCCCCAAACGCTGGCGTCCCGGAACGACCTGGCCTACGCCTACCGGGAGGCGGGGGACCTGGAGCGGGCGATCCCTATGCTCGAACGGAACGCTGCCGACTTCGAGCGCGTGCTCGGCAAGGACCATCCCGACGCGCTGACGTCCCGTAACAACCTGGCGGGGGCGTATGAGTCGGCGGGAGACCTGAAGCGGGCGATCCTGATATACGAACGAATCCTCGCCGACCGCGAGCGGGTGCTCGGCAAAGATCACCCCCAAACGCTGGTGTCCGGGAATGCCTTGGCGGGGGCGTATGAGTCTGCGGGAGATCTGAAGCGGGCGATCCTGATGTACGAACGAATCGTCGCCCATTGCGAGCGCGTGTTCGGCCGGGACCACTCCAATACGCTGACGTGCCAGAACAACCTGGCGGGGGCGTACCGGGAGGCAGGGGACCTGGGGCAGGCGATCGCGATGTACGAGCGGATCCTCGCCCACTGCGAGCGCCTGTTCGGGCGGGAGCACCGGTTGTCGGCCGGGGTGCGGGCGAACCTGCACGCTGCGCGCGCCCGCCAAGCAGCCCTTTAGGCTTTTGCGCTTGGGTGAAGAGGGTGGTGAAGTCGCTGCCTACCATGTACTTGGCGCGGAGCCGGTGCCGCACCTGTGGAACACGGTCACGCTTGCCGGGGACCTCCGCCACGCCCGGCACGCTTGGCTGTGATGTTGTTCAGCGGCCCCAGCATGTTGGCTTCGAGCGGCCCCAGTTGGTGGAGACTTCGAGGCTTGCGGACGTTCTGAAGTGGCCCCGAGGAATGGCTTGCGTTGGGACCACCTGAGGCGTCCTATCACTGTGGCGGCCAGCGGAATCCCTCGGCGTCTGTGATCTCGGGGTGGCAGGATCGGCTGATGGCTGTTGATCTGTTGCTGAAGCAGCAGCAGGGGGGAGAACTGGGCATGAGTAAGAAAAGGGGCCAGAGGCTGTGGAGCCACAAGCAGCCGAAGCCGGAGTGGGAACGCTTGGAGGGCGTCAAGGAAGGCTTGCTCCGTGAGTTCGCCACTGACGGTGTCAGCCATGTCGAGTTCGTCGTCGCGTTCAGCGAGCCCTTCTACTACTGGGTGTGGCTCGGCGTCTCAACAGACCAAGAGCGCGACGCTTGCCAGCAGGACGCAACCGTTGACGGTCGCGTTCGCAGGGTCGTCGCCGAGCACGACATGGCGGACCTCTATGACGGGTTCACGATCGAGTCACAGGAGACCGTCGACCGCGACTATGAGGGAAGTTGGTTCTACCGGCGGCGGTGACGACGGTTGCGGTCCACACTCGGCTCTCTTAGCCGCGTCACGAGAACCTTCGCCCCATGCGCAATCAACCCGGGGTTTCTTCACAGCTTCTGACCAGAGCGTGTCACCCTACGACTGTGTTCTTCTGGGCTTTGGAGCGAGCCAGGCGATATGACTCGGTGCCGGTCTCGATGATGGAGGCGTTGAAGGTGAGCCGGTCCACGATCGCCGCGCAGAGCCGCGGATCGGTGAAGGTCCTGCTCCAGCCCGTGAAAGCATCGTTTGAGGCGATCGCGATACTGCTCTTTTCCTCACGTGTCGGTGAGAACCTGGAAGAGCATTTCCGCGCCTCGGCGGTCCAGTTTCTAAAACTGACGTTCATCGTTGACACCTGGGTCTCCGATCACTACGGAGTTCCACATGTCGAAGTCCACCCCTCCGCTCGACCGCGAGGCCAAGCGGCGCCTGGCGGTCATACGTCACGTCGAAGAGGTCACCGGGAACGTCGCA
>NZ_JBIAPT010000044.1:16366-25516 GCF_042888425.1 Streptomyces sp. NPDC002889 | reverse complement strand
CTCTCTCGGACGGAACCACGTTCGAGCACGGCGAGTGGCTGACCGAGAAGGAGAAGACCAAGCTCCTGCGCCTGGAGCAGCGCGCCGCCCGGCGCCAAGCAGCACCGCAAGCCCGGCGTGCGCACCAGCCGCCGGCTGCACCGCACCTACGACCAGATCGCAGGACTGCGCGCGAGACAGTTCTCAGCCGGTACGTGAGGCCCTTGGACCGCAAGGGGGTATGCCATCACCTGGCAAATGATGGTCGGCTGACATGGTGTGAAGAAGCCGCATGAACCCGCTCAACAGCCCGCTGGAGATCGGGGTGCGGGCGCTGATCCTGCTGGCCGAGAGCCACCCCCAACCGCTCGACCTGGCGCAACTGGCCGTGCTGGACCACGCCGTTTTGTACAGCGGCGATCTCGACGGCCCGCCCAGCCTTCACCCGTCCCTGCCCGGCCACACGGGCGGGCTGGGCATGAAACGCACCGTGCTGGAACAAGCACTGCTGGTCCTGATCCGCGCCGGGCTCGCCGGCGTGGAGGCGGACGAGACCGGCCTGGTGTACCGCGCCACCGAGCGCGGGCCCGCCTTCGTCGACATCCTCGAGGCCCCCTATGCAGGGCGGCTGCGCGAGCGGGCCGAGTGGGCCGTGCACCACTGGGCGCCGCAGACCGACGTACGCGCCGCCACAGCGGCCCTGCTGAACGACTCCATGTCCTCATCCACGCCATTCGAGGGCCGTCGTGACTGAGCTGCAGCTGACCCATCTCACCTATGCCGGGTCCAATGTGCCCCTGCGCAGATCGTCTTCGGCCCGGAGCTGACCGTCATCTACGGCACCTCCGACACCGGCAAGCCCTTCATCGTCAAGTCGATCGAGTACATGCTGGGCGGCGCCGACCTGACGATGGTGCCGGAGGCGGACGGCTACACCCAGATTCTTCTGGGGCTGCTCATGCCGGACGGCACCCCCCTGA
The DNA here is from genome assembly GCF_042888425.1 of Streptomyces sp. NPDC002889. Lineage (NCBI taxonomy): Bacteria > Bacillati > Actinomycetota > Actinomycetes > Kitasatosporales > Streptomycetaceae > Streptomyces > Streptomyces sp. NPDC002889. The sequence continues at coordinate 24,557 of NZ_JBIAPT010000044.1, read as the reverse complement.
CCCTGGTCCGCGCCCCCGACAGCAACAGCATCCACCTGTACAACGAGGATCTGCACGATCAGGTGATCCGCACCCCGGATGCGACGGTCACCGCGGTCCACAATGCCCGCAGCAAGAACAGCCTGTCGATTCATCTGCTGCGCGCGCTGGGCGTGGACGAGATCCTGATCCGCAAGAACGAAGCGGGCGGAACCCTCTCTCGCGCTGACCGACTTGGTGCACCGCCCGGGCATCGAGCCGATGCTGGGCAGGGCCGGCGCCTTCAGGCGAGCTGGCGGCCGGGGTCGTCCATGGCCTGGGCGGTCGCTGAGAAGGGGAGCGGGCGGCATTCGCATATCCGGCCTGGCGGAGGGCGGGTAGCAGGCCGGGGACGGTCCGCAGCCGCTCGATCTCCCGCGACGGCACGCCGAAGCCGTCGAGTACTGCGCCGTCTGCGCTCTTGAGCCGGGGTGCGTCGCGGAGGCATCCATGTAACGTGTTCGCCCACAGTTCTTCCCCAAGTGGATCAAGAACACCTACGGCGATGGGAAGGAGGCTCACCCTAACCGCGGCTCACAGGCAGTCGAGTTCACCGTGGTCTTCCGAGCCCAGCACGGCCCTGGTCCCTTTTATAACCTGCTGTGCTCGGGCGTGACCTGGGATGTGTGTCGCTCAGTGAGTGGTGTGCATCGTGAAGTCGCGGGTCACGGGTCTGGTGTGAATGGCGAGTTGGGTACTCGCGCCGGTCAGAGGCCGATGACCATGGCGTAGATCATCGGACAGGTCCGGCTCCGGCGGGATGCTGGGTTTGGCTGCCCCCACGACCGGCCCCCGCCTACGATCCGTCAGCAGGTCGGCACGCCGTGAGAACACGGGAGGGCGCAGGGGATGCGGGAGCGGCAGTGGATCACCGCCCGCCGGAGCGAACTGGACGCCCTCGCCGAGGAGTTGGCCAAGCAACTCCAGGAGGTCCAGGCCGAGCGGGATGAACTGGCGATCGCGGAGCGGGTGCTGAACCGCCTGGCCGAGCAGGCCCGGGCCCGACGCCGGGGCGCCGCGACCGTGACCGCCGCCGTCGACGTGCGCGACACCCGGCAGTGCGCGCAGGCGGTCGACCAGGCGCTGGACCGGTTCGGCACGGTGGACGTGCCGGTCAACAACGCCGGAATCGCCTCGCCCTCGGGGAAGATCGCCCACGACATCACCGAGCAGGAGTGGTCGCTCATGCTCGACATCGACCTCTCCGGCGCCTGGCGGATGATGAAGGCGGTCGCACCGGTGATGGTCCAACGCAAGTTCGGCAGCATCATCAACGTGTCCTCGACCGCGGGAACGGTCGGATACCGGCGTTTCGCGAGCTACGTCGCAGCCAAGCACGGGCTGATCGGACTGACCAAGGCTGCAGCCCTGGACTACGCCCCGATGCGGGTTCGGGTGAACGCGTTGTGCCCCGGCTCGGTCCGCGACGACCCGGTGCTGGAGGGCCGGATGCTCGCCGAGATCACCCGATCGCTGGAGGTGCCGGTTGCCGACCACGAGCGGATCTTCGTCCGGGACCAGCCGATGAACGCGCTGATCGAGCCGTCCGACATCGCGAACGCGGCACTGTGGCTCGCGACGGACGAGTCCCGCCAGGTCACTGGCAGCGCGCTGACCGTGGACGGCGGCTTCACGTCCCGATGACCAGGAGGTCCCACCCATGACGACATCGACGATCGATGAACTGGCCGCCGGATGCCACAGCCTCGTGCTGCGGCTGCCCGGCACAGCCGATCCGCAGCGCCTGCTGTCCGCGGCGGTATCCGATCCGGTCCAGGTCTGGCAGACCCCGGTGCCGGCCCGTGCCGACGAGCCGATGGCCCGGGACCGCAGGCGCGCCGAGTCCCTGCGGCCGATCCACCAGGACGGCCCCCCCATGCGAGCCGTGGCCCTGCACTACATCGACGGGACCACGGACCTGGTGCTGGTGGCCGTCCGCGCGGTGATCCCCCCGGCCGCACTGCGCCGGGTCGCCCGGCTGCTGCTGGACGGCCCCGGTGAGAGCATGCCACCGTGGCCCGCCATCGACCGGCCGGGCCCCGCGCACCGCGGCCGCCTGGAGTGGGGCCTGGGCGATCCACAGCTGCGCGGGGTCACCGGCAGCGCGCAGATCGACCTCACGGCGCTCGGCGGACAAGCCGGACAGCCCCTGCTGCCCGCGATCGCACTGGCCGTGAGCCGGTACAGCGGCGGGAACCGGACGGAACTGGGCGTGCTGGACCTGGACAACGGCACAGGCGAGGACATCCGCGTCCATCCGTTGGACGAGCATCCGCAAGGCTCGATCGCGGACTTCCTGCACCGGTTCGACCAGGCACCGCTCACCCCCCAAGAGCCGCCGCCGGTCGGGGTCGTCCTGAGCCCGGCCTTCGAGGAGGGCAGTTACACGGCCTGCCTGGCCCCGGTCTTCCCGCTCACCATCCAGCTCGACCGCGGCTCGGCGCGCGCGAACTGCCGGTTCGACCAGGGCATTGTGGACGCCTCCATCGCGCAGCAGTTCTGCGCGCACGTGGCCCACCTGGCCGAGCAGCTGGCAAACAGCGCGGCACAGCGGCCGCTGTCCGGGCTGGAACTGCTGCCGCACGCCGAACGGGCGGCACTTCTGCGGGCGGGCGGCGCAGGCAATGCCGCACTCGTGCGGGGGCGGATCGACCGCGCCTTCGAGGAGGTGGCCGCCAAGCAGCCGGAGGCCGTGGCGCTGCTGGTCGGCGAGGAGGAGCTGACCTACCGGCAACTGGACGAGCGAGCGGACGCGGTGGCCGCAGGCCTGCGCGCACTGGACATTGCACCGGGCAGCCGGATCGGTGTCTGCCTGGAACGGGACGCCGACCTGGTGGTCACCCTGCTCGGCGTGCTCAAGGCAGGCTGCGCGTACGTGCCGATGGATCCGCGCTATCCGGCGCAGCGCCTGAGCTTCACCGCCCGCAACGCGGCCATGCCCGTCATCATCACCTCCGCACCGAACTTCCCTTCGGTTCCCGGGACTCAGCTGCTGACCCCGCGCGCACTGACCCAACTGGCCGAAGGTCGGACGGCGGACGGTGCACGCCCCGTCGACGGGGGCGAGGACCCCGCCTACGTGATCTACACATCCGGTTCCACCGGCACGCCCAAGGGCGTGGTGGTGCCGCACCGCAACGTGCTGGCGCTGCTGCAGGCCACCGCCGAGGATTTCGCTCTCGGCCCCGACGACACCTGGACGCTGTTCCATTCCAGCGCCTTCGACTTCTCCGTCTGGGAGATCTGGGGCTGCCTGCTCACCGGCGGCCGGCTGGTCGCCGTGCCCTACTGGACCACCCGCGACACCGAGGAGTTCTATACCCTGCTGGCCGAGCAGCGCGTCACGGTGCTCAACCAGACACCGTCCGCGTTCGCGCAACTCATCCGCACCGACCAACGCGTCCGCCGGGACCTGGCCCTGCGGCTGGTCATCTTCGGCGGCGAACCACTGGACGTGCGCATGCTGGCCCCCTGGTTCGCCCGCCACCCGGCCAGCGACTGCCGGGTGGTCAACATGTTCGGCATCACCGAGACCACCGTGCATGTCACCGCCCAGACGGTCACCCCGCACGAAGTCGTCGTCGGCTCACGATCGGTCGGCCGTCCACTGCCGGGGTGGTCGGTGTCCATCCGCGACGAACAAGGACGGGTGCTGCCGCCCGGGGCCTCCGGCGAGATCTACGTCGGCGGCGCCGGAGTGGCCAGCCACTACCTCGGCCAAGACGAGCTGACCCAGCAGCGGTTCATCCTCGACGAATCCACCGGCGAACGGATCTACCGCAGCGGCGACAAGGGTCGGCTGCACCTCGACGGCCGCCTGGACCACCTCGGCCGACTCGACAACCAGGTCAAGATTCGCGGACACCGCATCGAACTCGACGAGATCCGCACCGTGCTGCTGGGCGCACCCCATGTGACCGCCGCGGCCGTCGTCGTCAACCGCGACCAGCCCGACGACCCCGCCAGCAGCCGGATCGACGCCTACATAGTCCTGGAGACAGCAGGCGACCGCGCACCCGTACTCGCGCACGCCAAAGCCACACTCCCCGACTACATGACACCCGCGACGATCACCCAAGTCACCGAAATCCCGCTGACCATCAATGGGAAGCCCGACACCACCAAACTGCCCGACCCGCGCACCGCACCGGCCGACCCCGGCACCCCCGAACCCGAACCGGCCACCAACACAATCGCCGACACCATCCTGAACATCTGGAGCAAGCAACTCAACACTCTGGTGAACCCTCAGGACAACTTCTTCACCCTCGGCGGAAACTCACTCCTCGTCGTCCGAGTCCTCGCCGAAATGCGGGAACAAAACCTACCCAAGGTCTCACCCAGGCAGTTCTACAGCCACTCCACCGCGGCACAGTTCGCCGAACTCGTCCAACAACTCAGTGAGACCAGCCACTGAGCTTGGCGTTCAGTCTGGATCTATCGTGACGGCCCGTCGGTTCTCCGACGGGCCGTTTCGTCCGTTCGGGCCGTAGGCGGCAGCCCGATGGCCGGTACCTTGTTTTCCGTGACTTTCCAGATTGCCCGATCGGATCTTGACATCGCCGTCTGTGCGAGCTGGCGGACGGCGGAGAACAGCTGGGAGAGGTCGTAAGCCATCTCGCCGGGCCGTTGCGGGGTGCCGACACCGAGGAAGTGCAGGTCAGCGAAGGCGGCGGCCTCCGCATAGGAAGCAGTGAACTTCAGCCGCCCGTTCGTGGTGTGCTTGGCCAGCAGCTCGTCGAGATCGCGTTCGAAGAACGGGGCTTTGCCGGAGTTGAGGGCGGCGACGTTGTCCATGTTCGGGTCCATGCCGAGGACTTCGTGGCCGAGTTCGGCCATGCAGGCAGTATGGGTGGCGCCGAGATAGCCGCAGCCGATCACGGTGAGCTTCATGAGCTGGTGTCCTTCCAGTGGTGCGGGTGGGGACCGCCGCAGGCGGCCCCCACCCGTCATCGGGGAAGGCGCCGCTTGGGCGGAAGGCTGGTCAGGTAGCGGTGGATGCCGTCCCGGATGAAGAACGGGATCTTGAGGTCGTCCAGGAAATCGGGGGCGAAGAACTGGAGCTTGACGCCCTCGGCCAGCGGGAGCTGGGTCTCGTCGCCGTCCCAGTGGGCGGAGAAGAAGGTGATCAGCTGTCCGGAGCCGTGCTCGTCGCGGATCTCGCAGACGTCGCGCAGACTCCCGACCTCGGTGCCAATGCCTGCTTCCTCGTCCAACTCGCGACAGATCGCGTCGAGGGCGCCCTCTCCCGCATCGCAGCCGCTGCCCAGCAGGCTCCAGTAGCCGGGCCAGGCGATGCCGCCGATGTCATCACGGAGGTGGAGGAGGAGTTCGCCGCGGTCGTTGACGATGATCGCGACCGCCCCGCGGGCGGTGGCCGGCTCTTCGGCGGCGGTGGTGTCGGAGTGCATGGCGACACCGTAGTGAGATCAGAGAAGATCACGCGGCAGCCGCCCTCACGCTCTGGTCGCAAAATCACGCGGCTGCCATCAGGGCCTGCATCCTGGTGCGGTCGAACCGGCCGCCCGGGGTGAGCCCGCGTTCCAGCAGCGGCCGCAGAGCGGCCGGGGCGTCCAGGAGGGCGGTGTTGATCCGGGCATCGGTCCAGCCGGAGAGTTTGCCCGTCAGCCAGGACGGAACGGGGCTGGCGAAGCCGAGCTTGTCCCGCGGCAGAGCGCCTTCGCGGCGTCCCGCAGGATCTGCTTGCCCTGATCGGGACGACAGATCTTGTGCTCCGGGGGCAGCCGGTAGGACAGCTCGACCAACTCGCGGGCCAGATAGGGAGAGCGGCGCTCGAGCGCGAATGCGGAGGCGAGCTTGTCGCTGGTCATCACCAGCGGCCGCCAGGCCGTCGCGAGATCGGCGAGCGTTAGCCCCCTCGCCAGGTCCTCACCGGCCTTCTCCATGGCCGCGGTCACCAGATCGCGGATCCGCCGGTCGGGGTCGGGGCCGCGCAGGACGAGCCGGGTGACGGCCTCGGCGGGCACCAGCGACGACCACCACCATCGCCCGCACCTACGGCACGGTCGTGGTCGAAGCACTCACCATCACGAACATGGTCACGTCGGCCAAGGGAACCATCGAGAAGCCGGGGAAGACGTTGCCCAGAAGGCCGGGCTGAACCGCACCATCGCATCCCAGGCGTGGAACCGCACGGTCACGATGCTGACGTACAAGAGCGCCCAGCACGGCGGCACCCTGGTCGAAGTCCCCGCCCCCGGCACCTCCCAGCGCTGCTCAGCATGCGGCTTCACCACGCCCGGCAGCCGGGAAGACCAGGCCACGTTCGTGTGCAGGAACCCCGATTGCGGCTGGTTCGGCAACGCCGACCACCACGCAGCCCGGAACATCTTGCACCTGTACCGGATCGGCCTCGTGGCCATCCCGGCGGCTGGAAGAGCAGTCGCCAGACGCGCTCGTCGCGTCAAGCCTCCCACCGCAAGGTAGGGCGGAATCTCCATCCTGAGCTCAAGAAGTGAGGGGAGCGCTTCAATCGAAGGCCTTCAGGGTGTCCTCACCGTCGGTCCACCAGACGCCGAGCCTTTGGCGGACCAGGAGCCAGCCGTCCGGGCCCCGACGGAATTCCCAGTCGTAGGGGCCGCCCATGGAGTAGGGAGAGGAGGTACTACCAGGTGCGGCGACGCCGACGAACCACATATAGCCGATGCCAGTTGCCCGGTCGCCCTCTACGTCGAAGTACATGTTGAGGATGTGATGCTGCATGCTCGAGTAGGGCGATTCCGCCTCTTCCACCTTCGCCCGGACCGCCTCTTTTCCGTGGGTCTTCTCCCACGGCCCGAACTCCAGTACCGCGTCCTCGGCCCAGCATTCGATCCAGGTCCGCCAGTCCTTGCCGTCCAGCGCCCTCCACCCGCGGATCATGAGGGCGCGCAGAGCTTCCTTGTCCTCCAAGGCCCTCAGTCTGCGGGCCAGGCTGTCGTAGTCGGCAGCAGTGTGTGGCATGTCGTTTCCTTCCCGGAGGGGTCATTGGGCGCTTGCGGCGGGACGGACGACGATTTCGTTGACGTCGACCTCCGGAGGCTGGGAGACGGCGTAGGCAATGGCCCCCGCAACGGCGGAGGCGGGCAATGCTACGGCGCGGTAGGTCTTCATGGCTTCCCTGGCAGCAGGGTCGGAGATGCTGTCGGCGAGTCCGGACTCGGTCACGCCCGGGGAGAGGAGAGTGACCCGGATATTCCCGGTGGACTCCTGACGCAGTCCTTCGGAGATCGCGCGGACGGCGAACTTGGTGGCGCAATAGACGGCGGCGGTGGGAGATACCTCGTACGCGCCGACGGAGGCGATGTTCACGAAGTGCCCGCCGCCCTGGGCGCGCATCGCGGGCAGGGCGGCCGCGATACCGTGCAGAACCCCCCGCACGTTGACGTCGATCATCCGGTCCCACTCGTCGACCTTCAGCGCTTCCAGCGGCGAGAGCGGCATCACTCCGGCGTTGTTGACCACCACGTCCACTCGGCCGTAGCGCTCACGGGCGGCGGACACGAAGGCCCGGACATCGGCGGCATCCGTGACATCCAGCCGCCGGAACGCCGCAGTGCCGCCTGCGGCGGTGATCTCCCTAGTCAGCGCATCGAGACGATCGGTGCGCCGCGCTCCAAGGAACAAGCGATGGCCGTCGGTGGCAAGCCGGCGGGCGGTCGCCTCTCCGATCCCGCTGCTCGCTCCGGTGACCGCCACGACCTTGGGTGTGTCTGTCATGCCTGATTTCCCTCTCGGTAGAGCACGAGATGCTCGTGGTAGAGCACACCGTCACGGATGTCGCCCGTCGCAGTGAACCCGGAGTCGTCGACGTAATCGATGTGGCTGCCGGTCACCGTGTAGAGGCCCGTGTACGCGCCGCGCCGGCTTCCGCGGGCCTCGTCGTACCTGCCGTCCGCCCGCAACTCCTGGCGGATGTGACCGTCCGCGGTCACCCACATGCCGATCACGTCGGCATTGCCCTCCTCCGTCTTCCCCGTCATGACGGGGCTCCCCTCGTCCATGGGCAGATCTGTCCTGCCCGACCGAGTCTGGACAGGCCGAAGACCGCCGACCAGGACGTGTGTTGGGGGGGGGGGGGGGGCCCCCCCCCCCCACCCCCCCCCCCCCCCCCCCCCCCCCCCCGCGCCCCCCCCCCCCGGGGGGGGTTGACAGCGCCCCCCCGGGGGCGCCG
>NZ_JBIAPT010000044.1:0-16356 GCF_042888425.1 Streptomyces sp. NPDC002889 | reverse complement strand
ATCGACCCGCTGCAGCAGCTGCTGGGCGTCAGCTGACGACACCGCTCCCGGAAGGGGGCCGCGCGGGCGGGGGGGGGGGCCCCCCCGCCAACACACCGCCCCCGCGGCCTAGCCTGAAGACATGACCGACAACCACCTGGGAGAGTTCCTACGCGCACGCAGGGCGGCCCTGCGGCCGCAGGACGTCGGCATGGCGAGCTACGGCGTGCGCAGAGTCACCGGATTGCGCCGTGAGGAGGTCGCCGTGCTGGCCGGGGTGAACGCGGATTACTACACCCGTCTGGAACAGGGGCGCGAACGCCACCCCTCGCCCCAGGTACTCGACGCGCTCGGCCGCGCCCTGCGATTGAGCCTCGACGCCCACGCGCACCTGCACCAGTTGGCCGGGACAGCGCCGAGTAACCAGTTCACCCACACCACGGACCGGGTCAGTCCCGCCCTTCGCCAGCTGATGGACGGCTACCCGGGAGCGCCGGCGTTCGTCATCAACCGGACCTTGGACGTGCTGGCGACCAACGCCCTGGCCGAGGCCCTGCACGCACCCTTCGAGCAGACGGACAATCTGGCCCGCATGACCTTCCTCGACCCGGCAGGCCGACAGTTCTACACCCGGTGGAACTTCACGGCGCAGGCCACCGTGGGCCACCTGCGCCAGGCGGCCGGCCTCGCCCGGGACAACTCGCGGTTGCGGGAACTCGTCCGTGCCCTCACCGAGCACAGCGCGGACTTCACCCGCCTGTGGAAGACACACGCCGTGCGTGGCAAGACCCAGGACGCCAAGCACTTCCTCCACCCGGACGTCGGCCCCCTGACCCTCACCTACCAGGCCTTCGACGTACGCGACGCTCCGGGCCAGCAACTCGTCATCTACCAGGCCGAATCCGGCAGCCCCAGCGCCCAGGCCCTCAACCTGCTCGGATCCATCCACGCCACCTCGAACCGGGCCGCTATGTAGGCGAACGCGATGGCCTGGATCTGCCGAGCAATCGCCTCAGCCGGCGTTCACGTTCGTACACCACCTTGAGCAGCACCCGGAAACGTGCGAGATCCCGCCCGATCGTGATCGGACGGGATCTCGTCAACCACCCGGACCTGGCCTCATGAACGGCGGCGCGCTGGTCGGCATCGTCTTCCGCGTCCTGTGGGTCGGAGCTCCCCGCTGGCTCTACACCCCGTGCTACCTCGCTCTGGGCTGGGCACCGGTGCGCTACCTGCCCGACTTCCTGCACACCGGCGGAGCAGCCGTACTCACACTGGTCGTGACCGGCGGTCTCCTCTACAGCACAGGCGTCGTCCTTGTCGTGGGTCGCCCAGTCAGCAAGCTGCGGAGGAACCGTACTGAATGGAGACTTTAGGGCACGGGCTATTCATTGGGGTCGCGGCGGGGATGGTTGCCGGTGCGACGAGCCGCCCAGGCTCGCACCGTATCCGCGGACCAATACGGCATGCCGGCCTCCACCAGATCGGGGGGCGGAAGCAGGCCGTGTTTGCGGTAGGAGCGCACGGTCTCGGTCAGCACACCGATGTGCGCCGCGATCTCTTTGTACGACCAAAGCCGCGGTTCGGTCACGGGAAGCGGAGTTGGACGAGAGACAGCAGTGCCCCTTTCGGGCTGGGCACCAAGAGCCTCCCGAAGTCCGGCCTCGACATCCAGGATGTCACCGAGGTCGTCGACGGCGGCATCGTGGCAGGACTGGAGCAAAACCTCGCGCAGGCCGGCCTCGACGTCGAGGACACTGTCGAGCCCGTCGCCCAGGGCGCGCTGGCGCTGGTCCAGCCACCACTCCACTGTCTCGTCGCTGGGATGAGGCTCCGACTGACGGGTCATTGCTTCTCCTCCCTCTTCTTGAGGTAGGCGACGGCGGCACGGCGGGCCTTGGCCAGATTGCCGCGCACCGTCTCCGCCGACAGACCGAGTTGGTCGGCGATGTCGCTCGGCGTGTAGCCAGCCAGTGTCCAGGCCAGGACCTGGCGCTGCCGGGATGGGAGGCTCTGCAGCACCGGCAGCACGTCGTACCGGCCCTCCCATTCCGCGACGGCATCCGGGCGGGCCAGTAGTGACGTTGATTCAGGGACCTGCTCAACCAGGTCCTCCCGGACTGCGGCGATCGTACGGACCAGCGCGCGTGAGGCAACGGTGTGCACCCAGGCCCGTGGGTCGTGAAGTTCAGTCCAGCGCTGGTAGGCCTTGGTCATCGTGTCCTGGGCGATGTCTGCGGCGACGGGCAGCGCGGCACCCTGATGGATCAGGAAGCCCACCAGTGGGCGGACGGTGCTGCGGTAGAACGCTGAGAACTCCTCGTCCACGTGGAAGCGTGCACTGGCGCGTTCCTCAAGCGGGCCGCTCCGCGCGGCGGGGCCGGCCGCTGAGCCGTCTGCACCGTCAGACGGGTCGTGGTCGCTCACGCTGCCTGGCCCTCCCGGGTGATCTTCATCCGGAGGCGGTGCCCCTTCCCGTGCTGGTCGTCGAGCTCGAGTTGGCCGCCGGGGGTCACCGCCTCGATGACGCCGACAAGGTACCGGCGCTGGGCCAACTGGAGACGTGCGTGCCAGCGCAGGCGCAACCAAAGTCCCAGCATGGCGCAGGTCTTCACGGCAATGATCGAGACGAAGGCGATATCGGTCGTGGCCGTCTCCATGAGTTTCCCTTCCTCGTGCGGTCGCGGACTCAGAGAGCCCCGTCACAAGGTAAGAGCCTGAACAAACCATGATCGTGAACTCGTGGGCCAACTTCCCACGAAACGGCCTTGCGAGGGCCCTTGCTGTGCAGTAAAGAGGCGTAGTCCGGAGTGCCCTGTCGTTCCCCGCGGCGGCTGGTGCTCTCGACGGTGTCACCAGGGACGGATTGGGACTCCTCCTTGGAGACCTTCCGGCCGCTGCCCTTCGCGGGAGCGTGTTCATCCGGGTGGAAGGAGCGACGGGCGCTCGGGTTGTCCTGTTGACGAGTCTCATCCACATCGGGCGACCACCCGTGCTCAGTGCCCTTGTGTCGACTCGGCCCCTCGCCCGGTGAGGGCCGGGACGGCTTCGGCTGCTTGGGCATGACCTCACCTGCCTGTCTTTCGGAGGCGGCGCAGACACGCACTTTGCCGGTGGTATTGATTTGCCCACCTGCGGCTGGAGCGGTCATATCAGGCCCGCAGACGGCGCCTATCGATGCCGAGCCCAGTAGGAGCGGCAGCCCTCGCTGCCTGCCCTGGCGCGGCCCGGTACGACGAGGCTCACGAGCTCTCCTTCCGCCCAGAGTCTCGGAACAGCTGCGAGTCGCCCGCCGATGCAGTCCAAGACTGAACAACGGTGTGATCGCGTTGCTGCTGCTGGGAGGCGCACGCGCTGGTCGGGCCGAGACCCCGGGTTTGCCCCTCAATAAAGGCGGGGAGCGGTGAGGAGAGAGGGGGCGCCCGCAGAGGGCGTCCCGTCACCGGAGGGCGTCAGGCTGGGCCGCCGTCGCGCCCGGGCCGGGCGGAGCTCGGGACGCTGGGGGCCGTGATGACCTTATCTCCAAGATGGTCAAGGGCCTGGCGGGGTTGCGGGCGTGGTGGCGGAGGCCATCGGCGATGCTTGTGCGGCCGGTGAGCCGGGGGCCGATGGCCCAGTTCTTGAGGGCGGCCATAGGTCGGGGTGGGGTGCGGTTCCGGTCCTCTCTCGGGAGGCGCCTTCTCTGTAGCTGCGCTCCCGGATCGGCAGGCTGCTGTCGAGAAACGCGGAGAGAGCCGTGGCCGCGGTCTGGTCCGGAACGGCGCCCGGTTCACCCCTGCAACCGCACGACACAGCAGCGGCTAGCAGGGGCCGTCCTCCCGACAACATGTGGATCAACACCGGGAAATGAGCAACAGAGTCCACCTGTTATGGTGCGTCGATGTCATCGATCAAGCAGTTCCAAGTCACCTTCGACTGCGCAGATCCTGAGCGCGTCGCTCGCTTTTGGTGCGAGGTGTTGGGTTACGTCGTACCGCCGCCACCGGAGGGGTTTGCTACGTGGGACGATTTCGATCGCTCGCTGCCGCCTGAGCGGCAGGGCTCAGCGTTCGCCTGCAGTGATCCCTCAGGCGTAGGCCCGCGACTGTACTTCCAGCGCGTCCCCGAAGGCAAGGTCGTCAAGAATCGGCTGCATCTTGACGTGCGAGTCGGCACCGGGCTCGTGGGTGAAGAGCGCCTCGCCACGCTCGAAGCCGAGTGCGCACGACTGGTCGCGCTCGGCGCGACACGCGTGCGACTGCTGCTTGCCGATGACCACAATGAGTCGTGCATCGTGATGCAGGACATCGAGGGCAACGAGTTCTGTCTCGACTGAGCATCCTCCAAGACGGCGAGGTGGGAGCCGTCTCCCTTGGGCCTCTCTTAAAGGTGGTCCCGTATGGGGCGGGAGTCATCCCGTGAGGGCGAGGTTGTGAAGTCGGGCGATGCCGAGCATCGCGGTGTGAATGCCCTCGCCCTTCAGATGGCAGTCGCGAAGGATCTTCCAGGTCTTCATCCGCGCGAAGACGTGCTCGACGCGGGCCCGGACCTTGCGGTGGGAGGTGTTGTGCTCCTCCTTCCAAGCAGGCAGTTCGGTCTGACCGCGTTCGCGGCGGTGCGGGATGACCAGGCCGGTGCCGCGCGAGACTACGAGACCCATCCGCACCGCTCAGAGGTCGTTAAGTCCGTTTCTAGTAGTGGCCTTGCGTCGTTGGGCGAGGATTCCTTGGCGTCCGGGGCGGCTGCGGGGGCCGTTCATGTCTGGGCCGTCGGCGGGCAGGCCGAGTGGTCGTGCCGTTCGCAGACCCTGAATGCCTGGTCGGGGTGCTGGTTGAAGGCATGCACGATCGGCTGGCAGGCGGTGCCTTGGTCGTGAGGGCCGGACCGGGATCGGATATTCGGTGTTCTGCCCGCCCCATGAGGACACAAGATGGTGCGCATGACTTTGGCCACCCCCATACTGCACACCGCTCGCCTGCGACTGCGCCCCTTCACCGACGCCGACGCGGACCTGCTCTTCGCCCTGCACAGCAGCACCTACGTGATGCGCTACTGGGACTCCCCGCCGTGGAACGAACAGGCCCGCGCCGAACGCTTCATCAACATGTGCCGGAAGATGGCGGACGAAGGCACCGGGGCGCGGGTGGCCATCGACCGTGCTTCTGACGGGGCCTTCGTCGGCTGGTGCGGTCTGACCGGATGGAACCCGGACTACCGCAGCGCGTCGTTGGGCTATGTCCTCGACGAAGCGATGTGGGGCCACGGCTATGCGACGGAGGCCGCACACGCCTTGCTGCAGTGGGCATTCGACACACTGGACCTGAATCGAGTTCAGGCCGAGACCGATACGCGCAACGTGGCATCTGCCCGGGTCCTGGAGAAGATCGGATTCATGCGTGAAGGGACGTTGCGGGAAGACTGCGTCGTGAACGGCGAGGTATCCGACTCGTGGGTGTTCGGGTTGATCAGGCGAGAGTGGCAGCCGGCGGCTGTGCCGGTTCCAGCCCGCGAAGAGCGGCGTTAAGTCCGTTTCTGGTAGAGACCGCGTCCGGGTTGAGTGAGGAAGCCTTGACGGGTGAGGCGTCCAAGGCGGCTGCGGGTGACGTTCATGGCTGGGTCGTCGGTGGGCATGCCGAGGAGTTCGTGTAGGTCACGGACCCGGAACGCCTGATCGGAGTGGGTGTTGAAGGCTTTCACGATGACCTGGTAGGCGGTGGTCAACTCGGGCGGTTCGGATGCGGTCCCGGTCGGGGCGAGTTCCGCAATGACCTTCCGGGTCGTGATGAGTTCCGCCGGACGCGCCTCGGTCTCGGCCAGGGCAGCGTTCAAGTGCTCGATCTGCTCGCGCAGTTCACCGGCCCGGGTGGCGGCCTCGTCCTGCCGGGCCTGGAGATCTGCCAGGAGTTCGATGACGTTCACGCGGCCGCCACGAAGTCATCGCGCCAGGCTGGTGCAGGCGTGGTGAGGCGGCGGGCCATGTTCGCGGTGGATGCCCAGTAGACGCGTGAGGTGGAGGTGTCGGGCCGGTGGTCGTACTCGCGGGCCAGACGCCGGTGCAACATCAACGTGCCGTTGACCTGCTCCACCACCCATCTCTTCGGTTGCGGAACGAAGCCCTTGCCCTGGTCGGCAGGGTTGCGACGGACGACGTCGACGGTGATGTCGAGCATCGCGCCGTGGATGACGACCTCGTCCCTTGAACCCCTGGTCCACCAGGGCCTTCTCCAGGCGGTTCCCGCACCGCTCGGCGGCCTGGTCGAGCAGGGCTGTGCCGGCGGCGTTGTCATGGGCCGAGGCGGCCAGCACGACGACGCCGATGATCAGCCCCAGGACATCGACGGCCAGTCCCCGCTTGCGGCCCGGAGTCCTCTTGTTCGCGTCCAGCCCCGTCGTGGCCTTCGGGACCCCCGCGGCCGCGCGCACGGACTGCGTGTCGATGACCACGAGGGACGGGTCCTCTAATCGGCGGGCCTTCTCCCGCACCTGGCAGCGCAGCAGTTCCTGGATCTGCTGGTCGAGCCCGTCCTCGCGCCACAGCGTGTCCCGCTTCCACGCCGTGATCACCGGCTCGATCAACGCCCATTGCTCATCCGCCAAGTCGCTCGGATACGACTCTCGCTCCATGCAACGAACCTCAGCATGAACATGCCCACCGGCGAGCCTGGACGGCAACCAGTGCCACGAACGAGTGATCACGAACTAAGAAAGATCGGACTTAACGTCCTCTTAAACCCGTAGCCCTGTCTGACTCCCGTTGACAAGATCAACCCATGAGTCAGCACTCGGTGTCCTTGGACAAGATCGCGTTTGATGACTGGCAGGCCATTCACTCGTGGGCCTGTCTCCCAGAGGCTTGTCGTTTCCAGCCTTGGGGACCAAACACTGAGGACCAGACACGCGATTTCGTGAAGGCCGCAGTCGAGGCTTGGTCGAGCACACCCCAGCAGAGGTTCGCCCATGTAGCGCGCTTCGGGGACGACGTTGTCGGTGTGGGCGAGCTGCATGTCCGCAGTCACACGCAGCGCCAGGGCGAGATCTCCTACATTGTGCATCCTCGGGTATGGAGGCAAGGCATTGGCACAGGAATCGGGCGCCAGCTTCTCTCACGCGGCTTCGTTCAGTTGGGGCTTCATCGAATCTTCGCCACCTGTGACCCGCGGAATCTCGGCTCCGCCCGAGTGCTGGCCAAGCTCGGTATGACGTACGAGGGGCGCCTTCGACACACGGCATGGATACGGGACGGCTGGCGGGACTCCCTGACGTTCAGCATTCTCGAAGAGGAATGGCGTGCTGAAGACTCGGAGTGATGCCGACGTAGAGACGGTCGGTTCACGAAGTGGAGCCGCGCTTCTTGGTCCAGTTGTCGGTGCGGGGGCTCTTGCGGGTGAGGCATCGGGTCATCGTGGTGATGAGTGCCCAGTTCAGGTGTGCTTCGGAGTGCTGGGGCAGGCGTTCGCAGTCGCGTGCGTTGCGGCGTGCGTTCATGTACCAGCCGATCGTGCGTTCCACTTTCCAGCGGCGGGGGAGGACGACGAAGCCTTTGGTGCCTTTGGGCCGGGAGACGATGCGCAGGGTGAGCCAGAGGCGTTCGCGGGGCCCAGTCCACGAGTTCGCCGGCGTAGCCGCGGTCGGCCCAGATCTGGGTGATCTGCGGCTGGGTGACCAGGAGCCGACCAGGCCGAGGTACTCGATGGTGTGCTCGATCGCGCGGATGGCCGGCGTGCGTTCCCGGATCCGGTCCCGCGTCTCGTGGGAGTTGTCGAACTGGGCGCGGTTGACGAGCATCCGGGTGGTGTCGTCCCGCATGGCCGTCCGGGCGACGGCCGGGCGGCGCAGCAGGTCCGTGGTCACCTGCTGGGCGACGGTGTCGTCCCTGGTCAGCTCCGTGACGACCCGGACCCTTTCGGCCGGGGTGACGTGCTCGGTGACCGCCGGCCGCTTCAGCAGGTCGGTGGCGACCTGCGCGGCGACCTCGTCGTCCCGGGTCAGGTCGGCCACGGCCTGGACCTTCTCGTCCACCGTGACCGGCCGGTCGACCCGCTGGCCGACGACCCGCTTCGCGCCGTCCGGCGTCCACTGCCTCGCTCCGGTGCGCGGGTTGAACGGCGCGTCCTCGATCGCCGCCCACCGCTCGTCATCGACCACGACCGAGGCCAGGATGCGGTGAACGGTGAACGACACACCCTCCTTGCGCCGCTCCTTCGGCCACCGGTTGGCGGTGTACGCCAGTCCTCCACCGTCCGGCGCTCGACGCCGATATCGTCCGCGAACATCTGCAATGACTCCGTCACCGTGAACAGGTCATCCGTGCCGTTCGGCATCGACCCGCCCACCGACCTCATCGGCTCGATCTCCAGCGCCATGTCCCCCAGGGCGAACTGCGCGCGGGCAACCTGCGCAATCAGCTCCTTCGCCTGGGTGACGAGCTGTTCGTAACGCTGCCGGGTGACGTTCCCGATCCGGTCGGTCACGTCGGTCATGATGACCACCGCCCTCGCCCGGGCCCGGCCCGGCCACCACAACGTGACCGGTCAAAGGGGCGCCGGCCCCGGGTTCCCTGCAAAACAAGGGGTGTTCAAGATGCTCGCGAGGCGTTCGGCTACGGCGTTTCCGTAACGCCGTTCCGCGACGCCCGCCGCTGACGACAGGCCCGCACCCGGCAGCGGTTTTCTCTGGCACGGCTGCCGTGTCTCGGTGCGGACGCGCTGGGGAGGTTGTGTCGGTTCCGGACGGCAATTTTCGGATGCGGCACGCTGGTGGGCCAGGGCCCGCTCGATCGAGACCGTGCCCTCGACCTGCGCCACGCGATGCTTCCGCAGCCCTGCCGGACGGCGTCACGATCCCCGCGCTGACGGCCGACGACCCAGCCCTGCCCGCAGCCCTCGCCCTTCCCGCCTGGCTTTCGCCGAGGCGGGCACCGCGGGCCGCGCGGAACTGTGGGCGGTGGCCGAGGAACTGGCCGCGGACGGCACGGTCGCAACGATCCGCCCCGCCATCCGCGACGGGCACAAGACACTCATCGCTGCTCTCGCCCCGGACGGCACCCCGCTCGCCGCCGGCCGCTACCTCCCGGCGAACGGCACGACCGAGATCGGCAGCGTCGGCACTCTGCCCACCGCTCGCCGCCAGGGTCTTGCCGCCGCCGTCGCAGCGGGCCTGGCCACCCACGCCCGCGACCACTGGGTTAACGCGGCGAAAGCCGTGTCCGCCGTCCTTGATGTCTCGCGCTCACCGTCGAGCCTTGACAAGGAGAGCACTGGCTTGTCTCGGGTTTGGGCTGTGAACGTCTTGGGGCGATGTTCGCCTTTGAAGGCGATGGGCGGATGACGTCGGCAGGCGTGCGCGCCGCGCTGGCTCTCAAGGCCATACTCCTTCTAACTTGGGTCGAACGAGATCCAGACGTCGGGCGGCAGGTCTGGCCGATGGCTCACTGGCCTACGCTCCTCAGTCCATGCGTCACCGGCGATCTCCCTGGCAACGCGTCGCCAGAACTGGACTGCTCCCACGTTGGCGTCTTGAAAGGCGATCTCCCAGGGACCCTGGTGCCTGGCTATAACCTGCTGAACAGCGTTCAGGCCGATCCCTGCCCTGCGAGCTCCACGAACGACGAAGAAGCTGTTCAGCACGCGCTTCGGACCGGTCAGACCCCGAACGAAGGCAAGACCAGTTGGGCGTGTGTCAATCGTCACGAGGTAGGCCGCCCAATCGGTGTCAGTGAGAACCACATTGAGCCGATCCGCATAGAAGGTCCCGTCGGCATCGGGAAGGACTTCATCGAATTCCGACAAGTCGTGGCGGAACATCAGCCATAGCCGCTCCACCACGAGACGGTCGGCGGCATCTGCCAAGCACACGGATATCTCTGGCATGGGACTCCACTCATTGAGCAGCCCGGACAGTCCGGATCTGAGCACAAAAAAGAGCCTTTCCGGCGGAGGTTTATCCGGCCGGAAAGGCTCAACTGATGCCGCGGAGCATAGCAGGCACGATCGCCTGGTTTTGGCAGTGCGAGGCCATGTCTCGTTCGGGTGAAGTGGATCGGTATGCCTCGATCCGCTCGGGTGTGCTCCTTACGCTCTGGGCCCGTGGAGCTGATCTTCTTCAAGCCGGAGGGCTCGAAGGCGTTGGGGGCTCGAACACGAGCCGGTGATCCCCGAGCAGATGCCGATCCTGATCGACAGCGACTTGTGTTTCGAGGACGGTCCCGCGTCGCCCCGGCCGTTGGCGGCGGTGAACCGGTGGCTGCGGGAGCTGCCGGTGAACGGGTGTCCGGAGCCGGGTTCGTGGGGTGTCTACGCTCGCGTGGTACGGGACTGGGCGGTCTTCCTCGGCGGTCATGGGATCGGGCTGTTTGATCAGCGGGTCCGGTTGAAGGCCGGGCTTAGATCGTACGCGGTGCACCGGGCGTGTGGTCCGCTGGACACACGGCTGACGGCGACTACGTGGAACCAGCACGTGAGCATCCTGTCGATCTTCTACCAGTGGGCGGTTGCGGAGGGGTAGGCGAACGCGGAGCCGTTCACCTACCGGCAGGCCACGGTCTTCTTCGCCGACCAGGTCGCCCGGCGGCCGGTGAACCAGGCCGTCCGGCGGGTGCCGAAGCCGCACGTGACGATCAAGTACCTGGAGGACGACTTCGCGGAGTTGTTCGTCCGCGGTCTGCGGGGTCTGGGGCCGGACGGGGAGGACGAGCGGTTCCGGGGCCGGGAGTTGGCCCGCAACGGCGCCGTGGGCAGGTTCGCCCTGGGCACGGGACTGCGGTTGCAGGAGTTCACCTACTACCTCGCGGTCGAGCTGCCGCCGCTTCCACCGGCCCCGACCACTCTGCCGATCCCGCTGCCAGTGCCGTCCGGCATCACGAAGGGCCGCAAGTTCCGCACCACGTGGGTGCCCTATGACACGCTGGCTGAGCTGCACCGATACCGGGATCTGGACCGGGCCCTGGCAGCGGATGGCTCCAGTTGGAGGCCGCCGGAGCGATGGGGGCCGCCGTTGGTGGTGACCGAGGCCGATCAGTGGGGTGGACGGATCAACGGCCGCCGGCTGTCCTGGCAGGAGCTTCGGCCGTCAGAGCGTCGGCGCCTGGCGGCCCCTGACGGTGGATCGATGCTGCTGGCGGTGAGGTCGGACGGCGGCCCGTTCACCGCGTGGCCCACGGTCTTCTCCCGGACGGCGGACCGCATCCGGGAGCGGTTCGAGCCCCGGTTCCCGCACGTTTTTCCGCACCGAAGCCGGCACACGTTCGCGATGCAAACCCTGGCCCGGCTGGTCAGCGGCTACTACCGGCAGGCAGCACAGCTGGTGAAGGACACCGATGCGGAAGCCGGCCTGTCTCTCTACCTGGCCAAGGCTGACCCGCTGATGGTGCTGCGGGACCTGTTGGGGCACTCCAGCGTCCTGACCACGGAAAAGTATCTCCGTCGGCTGGACATGACCCGCATCTTTCAGGACGCCTACGAACAGGCCGGGCGGGACTACGGGCTGATCAGCGACGCCGAAGCCGCGACGGAGGCGGACGGTGAATTCGATGAGGACAAGGACGACTGGTGACCGCCACTGTTCTGCACGACCCGGTCGGCATCGCCTACACCAGCGCCGACGGAGTAGACCGGCAGCGGCTGATGCCTGGCAGCCGCTGCCCGCAGCTGTCCCGGGACTTGATGACAGCGCTGGCATGCCTGATCCACCCGCACGGGCGGCTGGCCACGCGGTCCACCGTCGACAAACACCTGATCTCGGCCAGTCGCCTGGTGCTGTTCCTGGATGCCCGTGGGTTCACCGGCGGCGCCGGGGACTTGTCGCGGACGGATCTGATCGAGTTCTGGATGTCCGCCCGGTATGCCGACGAGCGCAACACCCGCGTCCTGTTGCGGGCCTGGGACGACGAAACCGGCGGTCTGCCGCGACCGGTGCGCCTGATGGCTGAGGGCCGCACGTTCAACCAGCCCGATCCGCAGGGGGCTTTCGCCCCCTACAGCGAGACCGAGTGGTCCCGGCTGCTCGACCTCTGCCGCAGAAACGTACGTGAAGCCTTCACCGCGCACGCCGAGGCCCTCACCGCCGCCCGCCGGGGTCGCGATCCCCTGGAACGAGGTGGCTGGTCCACCGACAACCTGTGCTGGCTCCATGTCCACCACGGTCCGGTCACCTTCCACTCATTGCGGGACTCGCTCGGCGTCCCGCAGAAGGCGGCCCTAGCTGTCCGGCGCCCGCTGGCGGAGGCCCGGAAGGCCCTGTTTCCCCAGCCGGACATAGTGATCTCCTACCAGCTGCTGTTCGGCGCCTACAGCGGGATCGTTCCCGACGGCATCGACGGGCTCGGGCTGAAGGACATCGAGTGGACTGGCAACTCCGAGATGCTGCTGAACTACGTCAAGGGCCGTACATCCCGCGAGAGTTTGAACCTTCCCCGCAAGGCTGTCCGGCTGCTGGAACGCTGGCTGGAGCACTCGGCCCTGCTTCGCTCCTTCGCGCCGGAGGCTGACCGCGGGGTGTTGTGGATCCGTGATCGCCACAACCATGCCGACATCGTCGAGACGACGCGGATGACCGACATCTCGGTGCGCAAGTGGGTACGCCGGCACGGCCTGCTGGACGACACCGGCGCCCCTTTCCCGGTTCACCGGCAGCGGATCAGGACCACGTTCCACAGCCACCGCGACCGTCGCACCTGGGCCGGCAGCCCGCGGGCGACGATCGACCCCAACCACACCCCGGCGATCGAGGGCGACCACTACCTGACCGCCGTGACACCGGCCCAGCAGCGGGCCTTCCACGCCCTGGTCGAGGACGCCCAGGGCGATCTCCTCCAGCGTGCTCAGGCTCCCACCGTCTTGTCCGAGGAAGCCGCTGTCACCCTCGCGCGGGACTACCCGCAGGTCATCGACCGGCTGCGGCTCGACGACACGGCGATCAACGAATTCGTGGGCGGGGAACGCGACGTGTTCGTCGCGTCCTGCGCGGACCAGCTGGCCGGGCTCCACGGCCCGGAGGGCAAGCCGTGTCCAGCTCGGCCTTGGGTCTGCTTGCTCTGCCCGCTGGCGGTCTTCGCACCCCGGCACGCGGCCAATCTGCTGCGGTTGAAGGCGTTCTTCGCCCGTCAGTGGCGGCAGATGCCTTCCGATCACTTCATGGCCGTCTTCGGTCCCTACGCCCAGCGCGTCACCCAGGTCCTGGACTGCTTCCACCCCGAGGTACTGGCTGGCGCCGCCCCGCAGGTCGCTGACACCGACGAGGAACTTCCGCTGCGGCCCGAGGAGCGAACCGCATGACCGAAGCCTTCACCGTCCGCAGCCGGCACCTGCTTCTCCGTTCGCCGGCGCCGATGTCTTCGAGCTGGCCGGATGGACCCTCATCGAAGGCTTCCCGCGGCCGCGGTTCGACCAGGACGTGTGGGACCTCCGTGGCATCCGAGGCCGCCCCAAGCAGCTCTCGGAGGGCCAGCTGATCTGGGACTTCACAAAGATCAACAACCCGCGATGGCGGCTGGTGGTCAAGGAACTGGTGATCGCCTATTGCGCGCCGACCCACCCGGCCGTTGCCCAGCTGCCACGCGCCTACCGCACGCCTCGGGCGCTGGCGACCACCTTCCGCGTCCGGGACCTGCTCCTTCCCTGGCTGAACTGGCTGACCAGCCAGGGGATCACCAGCCTCCACGAAGTCACGCAGGAGCACTGCCAGCGCTACCTCGCTGTCCGCAGCACGATCCGCGACAAGCACGGGCACGCTCTCCGAGCGGCCAGCCCGTCCCAGAAACGGGCGGTCGTCACGGCCGTCATGGATCTCGCGTTCTACGGCGACCTGTTCACCAGTGACCGCTATCACCAGGACTTCCGCCCCTGGAACTTCACCTCGCCAGCCGTGGTCGCCGGCATCCCGAAGCGGGCGGAGAACAAGACCCAGCCCATCCCCGATCACGTCCTGCAGCCGATGCTTGCCGCCTGCCTCTACATCGTGGACACCCTCGGACCCCATCTGATCGCTCTCCTCCGGCAGGTCGAAGAACGGCCGTTCCGGACCGAGCGCGTCCACGGACCGAGCCCCACGGCAGCCGACATCGCCCAGGCCCTGGAAGAGCATCGTTCCAGCGGGGAACCCATGGCCGAAATCATCGAACGACGGGTCCGCCTGATCTCGTGACGGGCGCGCCCACCTCCTCCTTCACCACTCCGGTCACCGTCGTCGACATGATCGAGCACCTGGACGTGGAAGACGGGCACCACGTGCTGGAATCGGCACGGGTACCGGCTACTCCTCGGCGCTGATGTGCCACCGCCTCGGCGAAGACAGAGTCACAACGGTCGAGGTGGACCCACAGGTGGCAGCCCGTGCGGATGCCGCGCTGGAAACAGCCGGGTTCTCGACATGGACCATGACCGGGGACGGGCTGCTCGGACACCCGCACCGCGCTCCGTTTGACCGAGTGATCGCCACCTGCGCCGTCCGCCGTATCCCCTACACCTGGATCAGGCAGACCAAGCCAGGCGGAACCGTCCTGACCGCCGTCGCCGGGGCATGGCCTACGGCACCGGCCTCGCGAAGGTCACCCTGGGCGAGGACGGCACTGCCGAGGGGGGCCGGATCATCGGCCGCTGCTCATTCATGCAGGCACGATCCCAGGCCGCGGTGCCGGTGTCGGGTGACCTGTCCGCCCGAACCGCCTACGCCGACAGTGAGCGGGAAGCGATGGTGTCGCCCGTCAGGCTGGAAGAGTGGATGCCCGCCTTCCTCGCCCAGCTCGCCGCGCCCGGTGCGCAGTTCGTCCGCGCCGCCACGAGCGACGGCGCCCAGCTCCTGTACGTCTTCGACCCGGAGCGCGAGTCCTTCGCCGAAGCTGACGGCGACGACTGGACCGTCCGCCAGGGCGGCCCCATGGCCCTGTGGGACGACATCGAGCAGGCCCTCACCGCATGGCAGGACGCGGGAAGCCCCGATATCACCGCCGTACGGCTCCAGATCACCGCCAGGTCCCACACGTACTGGATCGGCGACAACCCGGTACTGCGTTGGCAACACCGCCTCGCCTGACGTGCTTGTGCAGACGCAGGGGGGATGGTCGGTGGCCGCTACTCTCCTGAGACAGTCACCACCGACGTAAGGAACGGCAGGATGAACGACGAACCGCTGTCGGACTGGGCGGAGCGCCGTGACGCGAAGATCGGCCGACTTCGCGCCGTGCCCATCGTCTCGGGAGATGGCCCCAAGGGCTCGCACGTGAATCCGGACGCACCGCGCGCCATCGAACGATGGAACGGGCACGCCTGGGAACCCCACGGATTCGCGCCGAACTTCGCCGAGGCGAAGCGCATCCTGTACCCAGAGGCTGCCGAAGACCGGGCGGCACCCAGGGGTCCGGTCCCCAAGCCTCTCGGACGCGGGACCGGTAAGCACCGCAAACCACCGGCCCCGCGATAACTGACCGTTTCAGAATGCCGTCCGACGGGACGACGGAGGCTCTCGTGGAACAATCGCCCCGGGTGTGGACGCCGAGGATGACGCAATGTGGGACTTTGGCTGCGGGAGGGCGCACGTGACGACAGCACGCGACCTGGTGATCGGTTACGTCAATGCTCTCCACGCGGCTGTTGGGGCCATGCGAGCGGCGATCTCCCCGCTTGAGCAACTGGCGGACATGCTCCATCTGACCCGTTCACACCAGATCAGCCGTAGCGGTGAAGCCGGCGGCTATAGCTATAAGGTCCACGGGGCAGGCTGTCGGCTCACAAGTCAGGACTGCACTGTCATCGATGTGGACTTCACAGCCGAGGGGGCGGAGATCTTCGACTTCTGGCGGCTGCGCTGCTATGCACAGAGCCTGCCTGAGCCTCATGACCCCACAGTGGAGGACTTGCGGTCCGCCGTAGAGTCGCTGAAGCCGCCGCTGGTCGAGGTGCGACCAGGTTGGTTCACCATGCCCAACGCTAACGCTTCAACATGAGACCGGCGTGTCGGGTGGTAGTCGGCGACCTCGGCAGGCAGCGTCCGTGAGGATCGACGGAGCCGCCGGAATCTGGCTCGCGAGCCAGGTGAAGTGACATGCCTCGCCGCCAGCTCCTCCCCGTCTCGCCACCAACGCACCACCTACTGAGGTTGAACTCGTGATGTCGGTGGGTTGCTCAGGTGGGCCTGATGGTCAGGCCGGTCTCGGCGAGGCAGCCGTCTATGAGCTCGCTGCGGTACTGGATGTGCCGTAAGCCGCGTCGGATGCGCTGGATGAGGTGCTCAGGGGTGGTGAGCGCGACGTTTGACAGCCAGCCGCGCCGTAGTAGAGACCAGACGCCCTCGACGGGGTTGAGGTCGGGTGCGTAGGGCGGCAGGTAGTAGATGGTCAGCCAGTCCCGGGATGCGGCGAACTCCCTGAGACCGGCGGCCTTGTGAACGTTCAGGTTGTCCCAGATG